>JAIYBU010000054.1 GCA_027488335.1 Cytophagaceae bacterium | reverse complement strand
TTTTTGAGATTTTTTCCATGATTCTATGACTATCACCAAATCGGCAAAGTGCATCACAATTTTGGCGTAACTCTGTAAATAATATGTATTTGATAGGTGTTTTGATTTGTCTGATTGATGGGCGTGAAAGTTGCATAATCACATCTTTTTCACGACTTTCGGGTACAACTAAATAAAAGATTTCATCACCATCAGCGATTGAATAAGAAAGGTCGGTCAATCTTAAAATTCCTGAATAAATACTTGTACTTTTTTCTACTTCAAAGGCACAAATAACATTGTTTGTGCCTTTTTCAAACCACAAAACATCAATCAGTTTGATGGTGTTTGCTGTATCTTTGTCGCAATCAATTGCAGGAAACTTATCAGTACTCATAAACGAAAAACTTTTACCCTCATAAGACCTCGAACGGTCATTTGATGCGACAAAAGCATCATAACCCAAACTTTGTCCAATTTTTAGTAAATGAAATTGCATTTCAGAATGAAGGTTTTCTTCCAATTTTTCTTCTCTGATTTCTTTTTGGCGTTTTTCGATGCTTTTTTCTAATTTACTTCGTTCGTCTTCACTCAAATATTCATCATTGCCAATGAGCATTTTTTGCGTTCCAATTTCAAAACAAAGCCCTGCGATTGCTCCTAAATCATTTGATAATTCAGCCTTATGTTTTTGATTGGTTTCAATCAAAACCTCTCTAATTTTAAAATATTCAGACCATGAGCCTAATTTCTTTTTATCATTAAACAAAGTATTGAAACCATTGACGATGGCTGTATTGAAAGGTGGAAATAATGTTGGGTGCAAGAAATACAAAATGCTACCAACGGCAGGACCTAAACCTTTGATTTTGAGGGCATCTAATCGTACAATTTCTTTGATAATTTGCTCCTCTGTTTTGGCATTGATACAGTTTTCAAGAAATTGACCAAAAGCCGTTTTATTGCTTGGATTTTCATAAATGTCAGGGATTCTTAATTTAGGCTTCCAATAAAACGGATGCGAAACCCCTACAAAAACTTGTTTTTGTTCGGCAATACAGTTCAAGACAAACTCTAAGGAACTGCCCTTAAAATCATTTGGAAAAGTTTTGTTTTTAATGTCTTCCACTACTTGTAAAACACCCCTTCGGATGGTACGAAATGCTTTTAAGCGTTGGTCATTATCAATAAACCAAGTATTATAAACACTCTGTGAATCTGTTTTATATTGGTGAATGATTTGAGATAAATTTGTAGTCATTAGATGAGTTTTTCTAAGTTTTTAAATTCTTCGATGGCGTGTTTAGTAAGGGCATTTTGCCTCGAAAGAGTAAAAATAAACTTTTTGATAAACCAATCTTTAATTCCGCCAGATTTCTGTTGATTACCGATTTGTAAATCATGTGTTACGAGTGTTCCATTTGGTGTTTCGTCAAAGGTTAAAATCAAATAAACGGGAATTTTATAGATAGCTTTCATAATGATTTTATGATTTTTCATAACTCCGACTACTTCCCACTGATGATTTACTCGAAAACCTCCAATTCTTTCATCGAAATAGAAAACAGAACCTCTTATTGCCTCTGTTTGCTTGATTATCATAAAACCCGCATGGTCTTCTGGATGCCATGCCATGTATTTAGGCTTATCCAAACTAAACATAAAGTCATAAATCTGACTTGGTTGTTTACCAAAAACTTCTATTTTCGTAACATGATTTATTGCAAATACATGGTTAGAAAGCATCAACAAAACGATTGATTGACAGCACTTTTTAACAAGCGGAATGCCACCCGTTTTTTTGAAAATCAACTTTAATAATTTCATTTTTTCGAGCAGTAAAGTATGAAAATGTACCAAGCAAAGTATTGATTGAATCTGAAATGAAAATATTATCAAAACCCGCCTTTTCTATGAAATTGGGCATTAGCCCTCTTACATTGTCGTTGGTGGTTTTGAATCCATCTAAAATTTGAACCAAACCAAAAGTTAATCGCATGAGTATATTTGCAGCTTCGCCCCAATCGGCAATTATCAATTTTCCATTAGGTTTCAGAACTCTGAAAATCTCCTTTAAACATTTTAGCTTTGTTTCTGCATCTAATTGATGAAAAACCAAGCAACTATAAACTTTATCAAATTGATTATTGGCATAAGGCAACGTAACGCCATCGTATAGGTCTAATGGAATTGAGAGATTATTTTTAGCTATTTTATGAGCAGCGATTTCCTTTACTTTTGGGTCAATATCTACGCCTCGTAAATCTACATTTGCACATTCTTTTGTAACTAAAAGCATATTTTGGGCAGTTCCAAAGCCAAACTCTAAAATCTTTTCATTGGATTTCGGTTTGATAGTATCTACCAAAAGCCTACGGAACTTCTTTTCAGGCATCGTTAGTTTGATTGCTAAATCGTAGTATGCCGTCAAAAAATCATAACCTAATGCGGGTATAAAGTTTGGGGTTGTTTGCATGAGTAATTATTCGTCAGTAATAATAGTGTTAATCCAAGCAATAATTTCTTGTTTTTGTTGTTCAGATAATTTAGCCTTTTGATGAATCAGCGTATAAGATGCCAATGGCATTTCGTTTGATTCGATTTGTTTTGCTATTCTATCTAATTTAGTTTCTTGTCTTCTTCGACTATAATTTCCCCATTCACTAAAATTTAGGTTCTCTTTCCCTGTTTTTATATGGTATTCCATTAAAAACCTTGATGGCTGTAAATATGAATACCAAGGGTAATGTGTGTTGTTACTGTGGCAATCGTAGCAAGAATTTTGTAAAGTTTGTTGTACTTTGATGGGTATATTATAGACTTTGGCAATATGAATCGGCAAAACCTGCCCGTTGTCTGAATTTCGGGCAGGTTGGTAGAATTGCAGGAACAAAAAAACTATTAAACTAAAAAAGATGATTTTTTTCATCTTAAATTTCTTTTTTTACAGAGCCACAAGTCATCATTGCTTTACCATAATAAGGGTTTTGGATTGCCTTTGTTTCACTAATCCACATCGCTCCTTTGCCCCCATTTGCCATCGGGCAGAAATCTTGATAAAGTTTTGGACCACTATTGCCAAAGGTTTTAAGTAAATCGTTCACATCTTTACTCAGCATCACAAAATGTTCTCTTTGGTGAGCTATTTTTCCAGCATTTTCTTCAATATGCTTGGCATTTTCTTTTAAATCATCGGCAACGTCCATATAGCCTTTCATTTGGTCGGCAGACAAACTTTTCATGTCAATTTTAGCCATTGATGCTATGATTGCTTTCCCTGCATTGGCAGCACCTTTTGCATCATCTTTGATTAGTGCATTTTTCAAAACCAAGTAATTGCTTACTATTTCATCAATAATTGACGTTTTTTGAGATGTTGTTGATGATACTTTCATTCCGCTTGTCGTGCCTGCATTGGTATTGAGAGCGGTGAATACGAATGCCATTGCAATGGCTGAAAACATTGTTTTTTTCATTTTTTTTACATTTAATAATGAATGATAGATGGTTTATTGGCAACATTTCTTTACAAAAAGAAATTTAAAGACCTTAATTAGTAAGTTTTTCATTTGAATTATCATTTTAAAATATAAGAAGGAAAAACAAACTTCGATAAAATCAATGTTTATGCTCTGCCATTTTATCAGAGGGCATACAGTGGTTTTCGTACAAACAATGGACTGCACAGGCTGCTTGTTGTTTATAATTATTATGCAAAAGCATTACGACTTCTCCTTTGGCATTTTTCACTTCACACATACCATTATGGACTGGTTCTCCGATGGTATAATTTTCTTCTTTTCCATTTGAATAATAAACAAAAGTTCCATTTTTAGGGGCTTTGCCGAGAACTTTTCCTTTATCGTCCACTATGTTTCCATTTCCATCTATTTTCGTAACAAGCTTGCCTGCGTTATTCACGCCTCCTTTTGGAGTCAATGACCCAATTTGTTTTTTCTCATAATAGATATGCCCTTTGTAGTCAACCTTTGGAATCATGTTAGTTGATTTTTGAGCAAATACATTCGATAATGCTATAAGTACGAAACTCATAGATAAGATTACATTTTTCATTTTTCTTGGTTGTTTAAATTAAATATTCATTTTACTGTCTTAATTCATATTTTCTATTTTAAATCCAGTCTTTTTAATCGCTTCTCTAATGACTTCTGATGAAATGCTGGTGTCGTTGACGGTCAAAACTTTATCAGGATTAGCAATATCTATATGCCATTTGTTTTCCCCGACAATAACATTGAGGGTATTGGTTACTCTTGCTACACAGCCCCCACAATTAATATTAGTTTTGAATGTTTGATTCTTCATGAGTATGTTTGTTTGATTATAATTTTATAAATTTTATAAACTTCTGCCTTTCAATCTGAGACTATTACTTACCACAGAAACCGAACTTAGAGCCATCGCCGCTCCAGCAATCATGGGATTTAATAAATAGCCATTAATTGGATAAAGTACTCCAGCAGCTATTGGGATACCTATAATGTTATAAATGAATGCCCAAAAGAGGTTTTGTTTAATCGTGGAAGTTGTGATTTTTGATAACTTGATGGCTTGTCCAATTTTTGTCAAATCTGATGATATAATGGTCATTTTAGCAACATCCATTGCAATATCACTACCCTTTCCCATAGCAATACTTACGTCTGCCTGAGCTAAAGCACTACTATCATTGATGCCATCACCTACCATTGCTACTACATTTCCTTTTTGTTGTAGCGATTTTATAAATGCGGCCTTCTGAGCAGGTAAAACTTCAGCCTGAAAGTTATCAATTCCTGCTATTTTGGCTACCAAAGCGGCAGTTTTAGGATTATCACCAGTGAGCATATATACTTGAACGCCCTTCTTTTTCAATTCCTCAATAGCATTTTTAGATGTTTCTTTAATTTGGTCTTCAATGGCTATTACAGCTAATGCTTCAATAGAATTGGCAAACCAAATAACAGTTTTGGCCTGTTCGAGCCAACTTTGGGCTTTTTCTTGAAGGACGGAATCTATTTGAATAGTATGATTGACAAGTAGATTTTGATTACCAATGAAATAGCTTTCTTTGGCTACTTGTGCTTTTGCCCCAAAACCAGTAATACTTTCAAATTGATTTACCAAAACAGGAGCAACTCCTTTAAAATAATTGACAATGGCATCAGCCAAAGGATGTTCTGACTGTTTTTCGATTGAAACCAATGCTTCAATTAAAATGGGGGCTTCTTTTTTCCAATAGATATTCGTAACTGTGGGTTTACCTTCGGTTATTGTACCTGTTTTATCTAAAACCACTGCATTGATTTTCGTTGCTATTTCAAGACTTTCGGCATCTTTAATCAAAATTCCATTTTCAGCACCTTTCCCTACACCTGCCATTATTGCTGTTGGGGTGGCTAATCCCAAAGCACAAGGGCAAGCAATTACTAAAACAGTAACCATCGTGAGTAAGCCTTGTGTGAATCCATTTTCACCACCCAAAATAATCCAAGTAATTAGGGTAAGGATAGCTATGATAATAACAATGGGTACAAAAATACCTGCAATTTTATCTACTAATTTCTGAACTGGAGCTTTACTGCCTTGTGCTTCTTGAACCATTTTTATGATATGGGCTAAGACTGTATCGCTTCCAATTTTAGTAGCTTTGAATTGAAAACTACCTTTTTGGTTGATTGTACCCGCAAAAACTTTATGAGTAATAGTCTTTTCAACTGGAATGGGTTCTCCACTCAACATACTTTCGTCAATAAAAGAACTTCCCGAAATGATTTTCCCATCAACAGGGATTTTTTCACCTGGCTTTACCAACATTACATCTCCTATATTGATGGTGGTTATAGAAACTTCCATTTGATGCCCACCTTCATGCACAATAGTAACGGTTTTGGGTTGTAACCCCATGAGCTTTTTTAAGGCAGATGATGTTTGTCCTTTGGCTCTTTCTTCTAACCATTTACCCAATAAAATAAAAGCAATAACAACCGCAGCCGCTTCAAAATATACATGTGCGTGTAAGCCTTTGCTATGCCAATAACTTGGGAATAGGGTATTAAATACGCTAAATAGGTAGGCTACCCCTGTACTCAAAGCTACCAAAGTATCCATGTTGGCAGAACGATGTTTGGTTTGCTTCCAAGCATTGATAAAGAATTGACCACCAAAAATGAAAAGTACAGGTGTTGCTAATGCCCACATGATGTAGTTTCCGAAAGGCAAATCCATGAAAAACATGGCAATGATGACAATAGGAATAGATAAACTAATAGCCCCTATTGTTTTTCTCTTTAGTGTGTCAAATTTTTGAAGTTTAGCTTTTTCTAATTCGTCTTTGGCTTCTGCACTTTCATCAATCAATAAATCGTAACCAATTGACTGTAAGGCATTTTTTAGTTCTTTGGGTTCAATAATTGTGGGGATATACTCTACTTGAGCCATAGCATTGGCATAATTTACACTTGCACTGATAACACCATTTTGATTTTCAAGGATAGACTGCACGCTACTGGCACAACTGGCACAAGTCATATTAGATACGGAGAAGTTTTTCTTAAAAGTTGTTACCTCGTATCCTAAATCTCTGATTGTTTTGACCGATTTGATAAGCGTTTCATTATTAGGCAGAGACGTAATAACTGCTTTGTTGTTATTTAGCTCAACTTTATGGCTCAAAACACCTGTAACATTGCTTAGCCCTTTGTCGATTATCAAGGCACAGTGTTCGCTTTCTACTCCTTCAAGGGGTATATCGAATGTGATATTTTTGTTAGTATCCATTTGTCTGATTGTTTAATATGACAAAGATATAGGGGGATAGAACAAATTTGATTACAAGTATTTTGATTAGATTTATATAATTTTCTGAATAGTATTTTTCAGAAAATCAAAAGAGTTCAGTGATAATTCTTGAACCCTTTTGACAAAATAAAACCTACTTTATAGTATCTGTTACGCTGCCACAAGTAAGCATCGAACTCCCGTAGTACGGATTTTTAACTGCACTTTCATTACTCAACCATGCTGCTTTTTTCATTGGGCAATATTGCTGATAAATAGGCTCACTTGATAGTTTTACTCCTTTTGCCATTGTATAAAAATTATCAGAAAGGCTTTGGAAGATTTCTCTTTGCTTTTTCAAATCATTTGAATCAGCAATTTTTTGTGCGTCAGCAATGATTTTAGTGTTTACTTTCATAAACTCCATGTGCTGCTTCATTTCCATTTTACCCATATCAATGGCTTTCATAGCAGTTACTAATGCCGTTGCCGATTTGGCAGATGCACTTGCATCCGATTTCACTAAGGCATCTTTTATTGCGTAATAAGCATCTAATAGTGGTTGTAAAGAGGTTTTAGCTTGTGTTTTGTCATTTTTCATCGAAGCCATGTCATGCCCACTATGTTCAGAATGGTTGTCGGCAGTCATTGGACTTGTGGCTGGTGCGGTTACGCCTGTTATTTTCTGCCATTCTTCTACCTTCTTTTGCCAGTTGGCAACTGCGGTTTTCATGTTCTTTTTAGCACCCAATTCAATTGCTTTTTGAGCTGATTTGATGGCGGCTGGATAATCTTTTTGTTCTTCTAAGATTTTTGTGGTCAAATTGGCGTAAACAAAATTGTCGTCAACCATTTCTTCTGATTTCTTCGACCATGCACGGGCTTGTTTCAAATCTTTTTTATTAGTCAAATAGTATTGAGCCGAAGCACTGAAAAATTTAGCATCTTCTAATTTCTCAATGTTGATTTTTTTGTTGATTTCATTCATTACAACGACATCAGCATTGCTTTTAATTGGAACTTTTATCTGTGTATTTTCCCAATTGATATACAAATTTGCGGTATGGTCTTGCGTAATATCTTCTAAAGTAATCGAGAAAGACTCATAAGTTCGAGAGGTCGTTTCTGGCTTGATTTTGATTCGGAACAAATCCTTTTTTTCATCATAACTGAACGCTCCGTGTCCTGTTGTATCTGTATTTAAGATAACCGTCCATTCGTTGGGATTCGGAATCGTAAAAAGGGAATACGTACCTTTTTTTACTATTTGTCCACCAAATTCGATTTCATCACTAAAAGTAATACGTGTACTTTCACCTGCACCTGTACGCCAAATTTGGTCAAATGCTACTAAGTTACCGAACACTTTACGACCACGCATCAGCGGTTTTTCATATTTGAGGCTAACCTCTGTAAAACCTATCTTTTGTTTCCATTCAGCTTCGGGGCTTGGTGGTGGTGTTTTTAGTTCAATTTGGGCATTTGTGAAATGAGAAATGCTTAGAAATAATATGATTGCGATTTTTTTCATGTCAATTGTATTATTGGTTAAAAGAATGTTAGTTTTTCATCGGCTCGCCATCTTTTTTGCAGCATGAAGGTAGTTTTTCGTAGCTTTTTTCATTGGCAATTGTTTCATCTGCATCATAACCAGCATCGTTGATAGCTTGCTTGATTTTGGTGGCATCTGTTTTCTTTGGGTTGAAAGTTACAGTTACAACCTTGTCTTTTAAATCAAGATTTGACTCGCTTACTCCCTTTGTAAAAGCTAATTGCTTTTCGATACGTTCTTTACACATCTCACATATTGCCGATGTTTTGATTTTTACTTTTGCAGGTGGTTCTTGAAGGTTTGCCATTGACAAAGAACCAATTATTGCTAATCCAGTAGTTAAAAAAAATCTCCTTTTCATTGTATTGTTATTTTTGTTAAAATTTTGTTTTCAAACTTTTGTAATGTTTGGTGTAAGTGATACTACCACTTACACCAAACAAATTATTAAGGTCAGCCAATCATTAAAGTTTTGCCCGAGTCCATCACCATTACAGGGTAGGTTTTAAGCCCTTTACTACCATTAGCATTCAAACCCATACCCATTGTGTCAAATCTTGCTTGATGTGCCGTGCAAAGGAATTCATTACTTGAAGTGAAAGTAACTTGTTTTCTTTGTTCATGGCTACAAATTAAAGTTACAGCAACATAGCTCCCTTGCATTGTCCGAGCGATGACTACATCATTTTTTATGATATATCCTCCATTTTTTGTAAGAGCTACATTAGCAGAGTCGGTTAAGTCTATATTAAATTGAGCAACATCTGGAACAACTGATGCAACATTTTTACAAGCTCCAACACAATATATTGCCATGAGTGCAGCACCACCGAAACCTAAATTCTTTAAAAAACTACGTCTTTCTATTTGCAATTGATTATTTTTCATTGATTGTATATTAATTAAGTAATTAGAAATTAATTATTTTACTTCAAAATTAAGCATCATGCCATCATCTTCATGTTCGAGATTATGGCAATGGAAAACGAATTTTCCTTTTTGCTCAAATTTCACAATTACTTTTACTTTTTCGGTTGGAGCTACCAAAACTGTATCTTTCCATGCTTTTTCTTGTGGCAAAATAGCATTTCTACCCCCTGTTCGACTTAATACCTGAAATTGGACACCGTGAATGTGCATCGGGTGTGGTTCATCGCCAGTAGAATTATCGAACTCCCAAGTTTCGGTTGAGCCAACTGCAACAGTTTCGTCAATTCGGGTAGCACTATATATTTTGCCATTAATTTTGTGCATCCCGCCATTCATACTTGCCATATCCATTGTCAAGGCAAAGGTTCTATTCTTTGTGGCATTACTCAGTTTTGCAAGTGAAAGCAAACTGCTTGGCACTTTGAATGTATCAGTTTCTTGCTTATTTACTACAAATTTCATAATCTTAAATGCTTGTGTGCCTTGTGCCGTACCCATACCCATAAAGGTTTTGTTTTCCAAATACACTTCTGTATTAAGAGCTATATTGGTAAAATCAACCAAAATATCAACCCTTTCGCCCGAAGCAAGAAGTAATGAGTTGACGGATTCAGGTTTTTCGAGCATTCCACTATCTGCTCCTATGACATAAAAGTTTGCTCCATTGCTTAGGGATAAATTATAAATCCTTGCTGATGAGCCATTTAGCACTCTAAAACGATAAAAACGAGTGGAAACATTCAGATATGGCGAAGCTGTACCATTGACCAAAATATTATCGCCCATATAACCAGACATTATTTCCATCATAGTTGGGCTGTATTTAATGGTGGCATCAGTATTAAAGCGTTTATCCTGAATAACCAAAGGCACTTCGTAATTACCATTAGGTAGGTTTAGTACCTTTTCTTCGGGACTTTCAACGATGAAAAAACCAGCTAAACCTTGTGTTACTTGTTTTCCTGTTAATCCGTGTGGATGTGGGTGATACCAATTTGTACCTGCTTGCTGATTAATAGTAAATTGGTAATTAAAATTTTCATTTGGCATTACCATTTGGTCGGGGTGTCCATCCATTTCGGCAGGAATAACCAAACCATGCCAGTGAATATTGGTATGCTCGGCTAATTGATTGCTGAATTTTACATTAAAATTAGCTCCCTTTTGAAGCCTAAAAGTTGGTCCTAATAAGCCCGAACGATACCCAATATACTTGGCATTTTTTCCATCCATGACAGTATCTTGCACTGCTTGTGCAATCATACTACTTGGGCTTGTAATTGTTTCAGGAATTTTTAGAGCATTTTTAAAAGTCGTATCACCACTGACAGGAACAGGGTCGCTACCTCCCATGTCCATATTACCCATACAACTTGACATTAGAACGGTAGAACTTAGTCCAAATCCTAATTTTTCGAGAAAATCTCTACGGTTAATTTGCTTGTTCATTCTTAAATAATAGGTTAAATAAATTAAAGTTTAATGACAATTCCATTGGGTTTTAAACCAACATTGAGTGTTTTAGTAACCTTATGTTGCATTATATCAATGACTGATACGCTGGCAGCTTCTTGGTTGGTAACATAGGCATTTACTGCATTGAAGGCGATGGCATGAGAACCTGCACCAGTTGTAAAAGAGCCTGTTCGTGCCATTTTTCCATCCGCTCCTTTTGTCCACCAATGTACTTTTCCTGCGGTTGGGTCTGTTACCCACATTTCTTTCATATCAACTTGGTAAGCAACAAAACCTGGCATAAATCCTAATGTAACTGTTTCGATTACTTTTAGGGTTTTTACATCAATAATTGAAACCGTTTGTCCATCTTCATTATCTACATACATTCGATTATCAGCACCAACCCAAGCACCAACTGGATTTTGCCCAACCGCTATTGTTGCTAAAACAGTTTTAGTTATAGGGCTAATTGCTGAAACATTATTGTCTTCTCCATTGGCAACAAAAGCAACTGTTCCATCAAAAGAAAAAGTAACTTCGGCAGAGCCATTTCCAACCGTTATTGTATTTTTGAGTGCATAGGTAGTGGCATCATAAACCAATACTTTCCCATCAGTTTGAGATGTCCAAATCTCTTTTCCATCAGGAGAAAAAACAGCGTTGTGATTAGACATCGGGACATCAAAAATTTTCACATTTGTACCTTTCATGGCATCCAAAACTGCAACTTTGCCTGTACCAGCATGAGTACCTCCTGCATGACCTGCACTCAAATCAACACCTGGTGCCGCCACTGCGATTTGAGATTTTGCTGCATTGATATAAATATGATGGGGGTAAGCTAAAAAGCCAGGCGTTGCGGTATGGCCAGCACCATGAGTCGAAGTGCTTGACCCATCAGTTAGTTGAATAGTGGTAGCAACTTCGTTGGTATTTAGATTTATAACCGATAAAGTACTACTTTCACCATTGACAATATAGGCCGCTGGATAATTGATATTTTGTTCGGGCTGAACATTACTCATGTCCATACATGATACTACGCCCAAAACTAAAACTGAGAAAATTACTTTTTTCATTTTGAAAATTATTTAAAGTTGATTGATGGAAATTCGTTTATTGGCTTTCAATTCTTTAAAATGGCTCGGTGTGAGTCCAGTTATTTTTTTGAATTGCATAGATAAATGCTGCACACTACTGTAATACATCATATCGGCGATTTGACTCAATGATAATTCATCATAAACCAAAAACTCTTTTACCTTTTCTATTTTTTGAGTAATCAAGAAATGTTCGATTGTAGTACCTTCTACCTCAGAAAATAAGGTTGTTAAATACTTATAATCTCGGCCAATGTTTTCAGCGATATAAGCTGATTGGTTGATTTTTTTTAGCACTTCTGACTGGTTTTGTACCAATTCAATAATTATCGTTTTGATTTTCTGAACAATTTGCTTGCGTTTATCATCTATCAATTCAAAACCAACCGTTTGCAATTTCTTCTCAATGATTTGTATTTGTTCGGGAGTTAATTCATCTAATATTTCAATCTCGCCTAATTCTATACTTTTTACTGTTATTCCTATTTTTTTGAAAAGGTCTGCGATAACCATTTTACATCGGTCGCAAACCATATTTTTTATATATAAAATCATGATTTTCGATGTTTGGGTTATTTTATTTTATATCTCATTCCTGCATAAACCATTCTGCCAATAACTGGCCCCCAAGTCATACCAGCATCATAATGTCGTCCAAATGGGTCATTTGATGAAATAATTGGGTTTTTCTGGGTGAAATTATTGAGATTTTCTCCACCAACATACATATCCCATTTTAAGAAAGTCTTGGTAATTTGAGCATTGATGTTTGAAAAAGCAGGAGCAGTGGTAAGTGTACCAGTACCTGCTGACATCATCGAATGCTCGGACATGGCGGGCATTCGTCGAGAGCCGTTCCATTGCCAAGTAAAATCAAATTTCCATTTATCGTAAGGTAGAGCATAGCCCATATTAAATAAGATACGGTCTCGATTCAGAAATTGTTTGGTCATTAATGCCAATGTTCCATTTTCTGTTTGGAAATCATTTTTTACATCAAACCAACGATAGGCTATTTTGAAGTCAAAACGTTTGATTGGGGCGAAATTCAGTTCTGCTTGGTAGCTATTAGAAAAAGAGCGACCTTTCAAATTATAGAAACTTAAATATCCTGCTTGCTCCATATCTACTACCAATTGGTTTTGAAAATTAGTGCGGTAAGCATCTACAATGAAGGAAGCTTTTTGTCCGAATAATTCAAATTCGTTAGATAGACTTAACCCATAGTTCCATGATTCTTCAGGTTTTAAGTTGTTTTCAATGGAAATTGCCCTTGAACTTACCAATAAACCATAATTTTCGGCTAATGGATTGGGTACTCTCCAACCTTTTCCTGCACTGGCTCTTAAATGCACTGACTTACTAATATCATATTTAGCATGAATTCGGGGTGTGAATCGAGTACCATAGAGGTTATGAAAATCTACTCTACCACCTGCTACAACTGTTAGTTTTTCGGGATATGTATAGGTATATTCAGCAAATACACCTGGTACTGATTCAGTTCGTAAACGAGGATTGATGCCTGTAAATGTTTCATTATAATCATCTAATAAATAACTTGCACCTGCCTTATATTGATGATTGGTATTATTGATAATATCTTGATAAATCAAATTGGCATATATAGTATTTTGGCGACCAGAATAATTGCGTAATCCAAAGAATGATTGATTGTTATGAATTGTACCATTCAAAATTAGACCCAAACCTCGATAGGGGGTACTTTGAAATAGTTTGGCTGTTTTGCTAAAAAACTCCATTCGTTTGGTTTGACTGCCAAAACCATAGACCAAAGACGAACCTTGTAATTCGGGTTTGAAGTTAGATTGACCACCCAAACGGTCTTCGTATAAGGCTTTAACTCCGAACTGAGCCATCATCTTTTCATTCTGAAATTTCCAACGATTAATTACATTATATTGATTATAAAGTGGAATATCTAAAAAACTATCTCCGTTTTTATCAATGCGATTTTGTAAGGTAGAAGCATGAGTAAGCAAAGCTGTTGACCATTTTTTATTCAATTTCTTTGCTAAGTTCAGATTGATTTCGCCACGCCCAAAGCTATTTACATAGGTATTCAAATACAATTTATCAGCCATATCAGGTTTTTGGAGTTCAATATTGATTTGACCAGTCATTGACTCATAGCCATTTACAACTGACCCAGCTCCTTTGCCCACATCTATTGAAGTTATCCAAGTACCTGGCACATAGTTTAGTCCAAACGTTGTGTTTAACCCACGAATATTTGGAATGTTTTCAGTATTGGTTTGGACATAATTTCCGCTCAACCCTAACAATTGGATTTGTTTTGAGCCTGTAACGGCATCAGCATAGCTTACTGATACACTTGCATTGGTTTCAAAACTCTCAGAAAGGTTGCAACAAGCGGCTTTGGCAAGTGCTTTGGTGGTGATAATCTCAGTTTGAATAGGATTCAGACGGTCTATCACACTGGCTTCACTTCTCACAACTACTTCTTGTAAGGTAGAAGATTCCGTTTGGAGATAAATCGTTTGAAAATCATTTGAATGAACCATTATCGTATCGGTTTTATAGCCAATCGAACTGATTATTAATTCATGATTTTGAGAGGTTTTTGGAATAGAAAATTTTCCTTCAATATCGGCAGAAGTGCCATTTTTACTGTTTTTCCAACGGAGTACCGCACCGATAAGAGGTTCGGTTTTGCCATCAATTTTCTTTTCTAATACAATTCCTTGTAGGTTTTGCGAATAAGCTGTTGTAGTAAATAGTAATACGAATAGTATCACTATCTTATTGATATTTTTTAACATAAAATGATTCAATTTATTGAACAATAGAAAAACTACCTATTGAAAAATAGGCACAAGAAGTTCAACAAACAGAATCAAATTAAGAAAGATTGGATGTGTACGAGCAGTTTTCTACCTGCATTTGGTGGAGCGGTATTATAGTAATGTGTTACTTTAAATGATACAGGTTCACTCGACCAGTTGAAAGTAGAAAAAGGTGAAAAAGAACAACACTCACCGATAAAAGTAGGGATAATCAGTGAAAATTGATTAGCATTTGATGAAGCGGTGTTAATATGAACAAAAGTAGAATGTTCTTCACAACACTTAGTCCGTTTAAAATTTGCTTTTGAGGATTTCGCTTCCTTTTTAAGCATTTTTTTTTTTTTTTTTTTAGGCCGACTGGATAAAATGAAAGTTTTTTTACCCTTTACTTTACATAAATGTTCTATCATAGCAAATCCAGTGCTTGCAAAAAGCACTTGAAACGCCATGAAAAGACACAATATGCGAGTGAGTATTGGTTTCATTTTATGAAAATAATTGCAAATATTGTTATTGTTTTAGTAAATCCTGTTATATTTTGTTCAGAATGGTTTATATAATTTTCGTATCAGTATATTTGCCTTCTTAAGGCTGATAAGGTTAGAATAAATTGATTTTCATAGATTTCAATTTATTCTAAACCCAACCCACCCATGTTATTACTATGCTTTCAACTCGGACTCTATGACTTTATCAATACGTTTATCGGAGATATTTTTTATTAATTCTTCCTGTAATTGTATGATTTTATCTTTCAATGTATTATTTTTTTCTAACTGGTCATAATACTTTTCCTTAAAAGTATCAGGTGAGAAAATCTGAATGGTTCTGATTTCTGAGCGGCCTTGAAGCCAATCCATCGAACAATTATATTCTTCACAAATTCGTAATGCTAAATCCCAGCTTGGGTTTTGCTTACCTTTCTCTATTTGTGAAATTGTGACAGCCACTACACCGAACTTCTCGGCAAATGCTGCTTGTGTAAGGTCGCCTCTAAGCTCTTTTAGGCGGTCTTTTACGGTTGTATTATTTGGAATCATTCTAAATATGGGACATTTATGTAACTAATTGGGTTTTTATTATTCTTAATAACGTAATACATTATATATTTATAATTAATAAATATATACGTATTATAATTACGTAATATTTATTACAGCGTAATTATACACAAAAAACAAGTATAAATCAAACTGTCTCATTAAAATTCATTCTTATGCTGTCATCATCTATTGCTCAAATCCGTCAAAAAGAACGTGAAGAAGTTGAAAATCGTAAAAGTGCTATTCACACTTTACTCAAAAAATTTAGTAAACATAGAGGTTGGAAAAAAGCTTTTCTTGCAAGCAATCCAATGTTTAATAATAATGTTGGAATCACTATGATTACGAATGCTCATACAGGCAAAGTATCAAACCAACATTTCTTGGAAGCTCTCAAAGTATTCGATGAATCTGTTCAAAATGAGCGACCTGAATGGTATAAAATTACACAATAAAACGCACTTTTTTCAATGGGAACGACTGTTTTAATTCAAATATCACTCGATGATTTGCAGGATATGCTTCAAAATGCTATTAAAACTGGTGTTAATGAAGCTCTTCAATCGAAGCAAACGGTAGTTGCTCGAACCAAAATTTCTCGCCAAGAAGTGGCAGCTATGTTGGATGTAAAACCAGATTATGTTTATCAACTGACAAGTAATAAAGAAATCCCTTTTCATAAACCTGGCAAAGCAGTAATTTTTTATAGAGAGGAAATAGAAGCCTATATAGCAGGTAAAAGGATGGTTTAGAAATCTTGAAATTATGAAAATCAACTACGGATATTTATGTCAGTGGATAATATTTTTACCAATTCTGCTACCAATTTTACTCATTGGTGGGTTCGTTAATGGCTTTTTAGGAATCTTAGAGATTATCAAAAGAGATGTTATCGAAACTATAATCAAATAAAATTAAATAACCTGAATGGAAACAAAAATATATAGCTCAGAATTAGAAGATTTTATTCTGGATTTTAGAGAATATAGCATTGATAATGATGAAAATTATAAGGCCGCTCAGGTAGATTTTCAATTTTCAAAAAACTGTATTGATGAACTTATAGAGTTAAAAACAGAGGTACTGGATGGTATAAATGAACCTAAACTATATCAAATCACCGAATTTGCCTATGATTTTTTACTTCAATCGTTAACTAAAAAGAATATAACTCTTTTTGGAAACATCGTTGAATATGCTGCAAAAATAGCCTGAAACACATAAAATATAAACAATTTTATCACCTATAATCTCCCAAAATATGAAAAAGCACTCCTTGAAAAACTGCAACAGTCCGCCCTCAAAATCATTTATATCATTGTGTTTTAGAGTTATGTAGCTACGATTCTAAAACATTTAAAGCAAGCTGAAAAACTCAGTGATGAAGTTTTATTGCCCAAAAAATGGGCATTTTTTTAAAGCCCGATTCCATGTTATTCGGTTAGGGGTTTCCTCGTCCAAGTCTTTATATATAAAGCGTTACTCAAAGAGTACCCTTACTTAAATCGTTATCTAAACGTTAGTCAGAGTAACGTTATTCAGATTAACGTTAATGGCAAAAAGTTTTTTGTTTTGGGGAAAGAAAATGTTTCATTTTTTTAGAATATTTTGAACAGAAATAAATATGAATACACCCATCAGTCAAAAAGAGAAAAAGAGATTTAAGTTTGTCGGCGATAGAGAAAGAGCCACTTATCGTTGTGAGATTTTTCTTCGCCCCGAACATTGTTACAGCAATAAAGATGGAACTGGAGCAGTGATGTTTGACGGTTATTCAAAACATAAATTCCACGATGAACCAAAGGACAAAGAAAAATGTCTCACAAATTTTGTTCAACGAATCGTTGCAAATGGTTATTTAGAAAAAGCTTATTACATTGCCTTTTATACGAATAAAAATGTAGGTAAAGACCAAGACGAATTATTACTTGAGTTTAATCCTTTACAGTGGAAAAAATTGATTGTTTCCCAGAGAATCATACAAACTTATTTTGTTCTGAATGACTATTTGATAAAACTGAATGAGATAAAAATTTCAACGCCTGCATCAAAAGAATTAAAACCCGAATATGCTGAAACTTCTAAAGCATCAGAAATAGAACTTTTTAAGATGTATAAACATCGTTTTGTTACAAAAGAGGCTCTTATTCAACATTGCCGAATGTTAAAAGAACGAAAATTCCCTCAAGGAAGGGTTGAAGGATTCTATTTTGCTTATCTCAATGCTTACCCGTTCTCTTGAATATATTTTATAGTAATTTAATATTTTCATTTAAAATAAATAAATATTATATTTGAAAATAAATATATTGCAAATGCAGACTTGTCAAGGAATATTTGCAATTTAATATTTTCATTTTAAATAAAAAATATTTAAAAAAGAAAATTTATTACTAACGGATATGTAGAAATACTTATTTTTTAATTAATACAATCAATTTATGAAAAAGCAGAATGTTCCCTATTTCGATTCAAGTTAAAACCTTAAATACTTCAGATTTATATTTTTTTATTAGCAAATCAAATTTCAATCACATGAAAAAAAGACTATATGTTTTACTGCTTTCTTTATTTTCAGTAATTCAAACACAGGCTCAAATAACTTTCAAACTAAAAAGTGTAGTAGGGCAACAAAATCCCAGTAGCAATGGCTTGTTTAGTTATGGTACAATAAATAATGGTACTTTTCAATTATTTCCCTTTTATGGAGAAGATGGCACTGGGGCTGGGATTAATGTTTCTCAAAAGGGGTGGACATTTAGTTTAGGTCAAGAAAGTTATCCATTTTTAGCCTATGAACAATTAAATGCTGCCGAAGTAACGCCACAACCTTTTCCTCCGTTTGGAGTTTTCCTTCACCCTGGCGATTCGCCGTCTGTTGTGCGATTAGCTGTTCCAAACAATGTGCATATACTCAGTATTACGAATGCTCTGCAACGAGCCACTTTTGGCTGTGGTGATAATATTGGTTATACCATTAAAACCGATAATTTGACCATATTTCCACGAACCATCATTGCCACCTCGAATAGCCCGACCACTTATAATGTACCAGCAATTGATGTGAGTGCAGGTAGCTATATCTATTTTATTGTCGATAAAGGAGATGATGGTAGTACCTATTGCGATGATACTGCTTTGGATGTGGAAGTGACTTTGCAATACGATAAAATCGTTACGCCAATTATATCAGGTACTTTGAATTGTGATGCAACCAGTGCCACATTTGATGTTGCTTTCCAACAATCAGGTACATTAGAATTATATAGACTTGGTAATCCAAGCCCCATAGCAAGCACCAGTATTTCACAAGTAGGGAATACTTTTAACGGACAAGGAATATTCACGGGTTTAAATTTAACCGCAGGTGGCAGTTATTATGTCATTGCCAAAAATGCAGGGCAAACACAGTCAGAGCAAAGTGCAGTGATGAATGTAACACCTTGTTGTAGCAATGCCGTTGCACCAAATATCACAGTAAATAGTTTGTCTTTATGTCAAGGTGAAATTGGTACGCTTACTGCCACAGGCTGCATCAATGGAACAATTACTTGGAATAATGGATTTGTAGGGACGAGTACAACTGTTAATGAAGCGGGAACATATATGGCTACTTGTAAGGTATTGGCAACACCTCCTTGTACTGATGCAACAAGTACAGCTTCGGGAGTAGTTACCATTAACACCTTACCAACCCTTACCATTGGCGGAACAACTTGTAGTGCAGATTTACTGACTTATTCCATCAATTTTACAAGTAATGACATAATTACAAGTTCCGCAGGCACAGTTTCGGGAAATACAGTAATCAATATTCCCGCTGGATTAGATGTCCAATTGACTGCTATCAATAGTGCAGGTTGTGTGGTAACTAAAACTGTCAATTCGCCTACTTGTAATTGCCCTGTTATTAATGCACCCGTTAGTGGCGGCAATAAAAGTATTTGTCAAGGACAAACACTCCCAAGTTTAAGCGTGAGTGTTGGAACAAACGAAACATCAGATTGGTATGATGCCAATCTAATATTAGTAGCTAGTAGTACATTAAGTTACAGGCCTACTACCATTGGTACATATTATGTTCAAGCTCGAAATCTGCAAAATAGTTGTGTGAGTGCAACTCGAACACCAATAAGTTTAGCTATCAATGACTTACCAACTTTAAGCGTAGGAACAGCTATATGCTCAGCAGATTTATTGACTTACTCCGTATCTTTTACAAGTAATGGCGTAGTTACAAGCTCCGTTGGTATAGTATCAGCAGCGGCTGCCGCAGAAGGCATCGTTTCAGGTATTCCAACGGGTACAAATGTCATCTTGACTGCCTCAAGTAATTTTGGTTGTGTTACCACGCAGACAGTAAATTCACCCTCTTGTACTTGTCCAACAGTCAATGTTCCTATTAGTACGGGTGATAAAACCATTTGTGCAGGTCAAGCTATTCCTACTTTATCTGTTAGTGTTGGAAATAATGAGGTAGCGGAATGGTTTGATGCTTCAAATGGTGGAAACCTATTAGCAACGGGTGTAAATTTTACGCCCAGTTCAGAAACCTTAAACAATGGTCTTTTCTACGTTCAAGCAAGGAATACTACTAATAACTGTACGAGTAATGGAAGAATTTTGGTCAAATTAATCGTTAACTCAAATGGTGCTACTCCGACAATTTTAGCTTCTAAAAATCCTTTAATTTTAGGAGAAATAGCTACCTTGAATATTTCAAATTGCAATGGGATTATTTTTTGGAATACGGGTGAAAGTACCAGTAGTATTGCTGTAACTCCAAAAGCAAGCACTGAGTATTCAGCTACTTGCACCGCCAACGGTGGTTGTATTGGAGGAAATGGAAAAATAAGAATTGAGGTAAATGCTCCAAAAATCACAATAAAAGCTTCTCCAAATGTCGTTTGTGTAGGTGGCTCAACAACTTTAAGTATGAGTGGCTGCCCATCAAATAATATTTATTGGACTTCCCCAGAATATGGTCGTAGGAATGAAATTTCTCCAATGTATAACGGAATAGTTCAAGCGGTTTCATTCACGGGGCATTGTGTTACATCGGCGGGCGAAGCTACCGAAACTATTGGAGTAACTATCAGACAGCCACAGGATTTTCTGATAATTGCATCAAAAAATACAGTTATTTTAGGAGAATCAACGATTTTAAGTACGACTGGTTGCGATGGTGTGGTCAGTTGGCAAAATGGACAAGCGGAAGGGAATCCAATCACCGTTTGGCCTACTAATAAATATACAGAATACGTGGCAGAGTGTTTAAGTCCGAATGCTTGCGGTGGGAAAGGTAAGATTACAATCGAGGTAAAACCTCCCGTGATTCAGGCTAATGGAAAAGATGTTTGTTGGGGTTCTACGGCTACCCTTGGTCAAAGTGGCTGTTCTACGACATTTTATTGGGTGGTTTGGCACAAGGATGATTTTACAGACGCTAAACCTATTGAGAATCCTAATTCATACCCAATTACGAAGAAAACTAATTTCAGAGTTATGTGTTCAACTTCAGTTGGTGAAGGTGCTGGGGATATTACGATAAATCCAATTTCATTGCCCAACAAACCTGACATTGGCAGTGAAAAAACGACTTATTTTTTAGGCGAAACAGTAAGAATCGGTACTGGTGGCTGTAATGGTTCTATTAGATGGTCAACAGGTGAAAATGATGTAAATACCATTGAAGTAAAACCCAGAAGAAGTACAAAATACACCGTTACTTGTGTGGGGGGCTATGGTTGTACCAACTCAAACGAGATTGAAATTACAATGAAAACACCATCACCAACAGCTAAAGACCAAGCTATCTGCTACGGCGATAATGTAAAATTGGTCAGTGGCTGCATGAATGGCACGGAGGTACATTGGACAAAAAATTGGATGGATATTCCAAATAGGGTGGAAGTGCCAGAAGGATTTCAAGAAAGATTGACCGAATCAAGCACTTATGCCGTATCATGCTATGATGCTGAAACTGGCTGGAGTGAAGCGGTGGCTATCAAAGTTACTGTCAAAGTTCCAATAGCTCCGCCAACAATTACAGCCAAAGGTGTTGAAAAAGCTGAAATTATCGTCAAAGGTGAATCAATTGAATTATTGGCAAATGCTTGTAAGCGTACAGAGTGGAAAGTGGGAAGTGTTTTACTGGCGGATACGTTGAATAAAATTCAAGAAAAACCCTTACAAACAGCCACTTACTATGCTCGATGTGTTGTCGATGGTTGTTACAGCGAATGGAGTCAATTTAAGGTTTATGTAAGACCCAAAATGCCTATTGTGAGTGCCAGTTCAGACACTTTATGTGTCGGAAATTCAACAACCATTACTGCAAAAAACTGTGAAGATGGCGGTATATTGGTTTGGTTAGATAATCGAGATTTAAAAGAACGCTCATTTACAGTTTCACCAAAATCTGATAGTATTTACAAAGCTATCTGCGTAGGGTTAGACTCCTTGGTTTCTGATACCACCACCATTTTTATCAAAGTTTACCAAACTCCCCAAAAACCAGCTATTAGTGGAAATTTGATTATCCTTGAAGGTGAGAAAACCACACTAACCGCCAGTGGTTGTAATGAAAACTTACGTTGGAACACAGGAGAAGAATCGCAAAGCATTGTAGTAAGACCAGAGAAAAATACGATTTACTCGGCTACTTGTGGCATTTGGCAGTGTATTTCTGACACGTCATCAGTAAAAGTTCGAGTAAGACCTCGCCCGATTGAGATTGAAACGGCTAACAGCATTCGAGGGTACTTCATCGCCGATACACTTTGTTTGAATAAGCAATTAATCCTATCTACTCTTACTCAATGTAATGGTACAATTGTCTGGTCAAACGGTCAAAGTAGTGAAAAGATTGAGGTAACAGGCACAAAGGTTGAAACACAAAAATATAGTTTGTACTGCATCAATGCCGATAATGAAAAATCCGATGAATCAACAGCAAGCATCACAGTCTTAGATTATAACATCAGCGAGGCAATAACCTATCCAAATCCGACTTCGGGGAAATTATACATCAAATCGAAAGGCTGCATTGATGGGGTAAAATTGATTCTTTACAGCCAACGTGGAGAAGTTCTCTATGAAGGTGGTGGACAAGAACGCTATTTAGATAGCATCGTACTCGACTTATTTAATTTACCATCCGAGACCTACATTTTGTATATCGTTGGTACAGATGGGAATAAACCAGTTATCTTGAAAAAACGCATTGTAAAAGTAAATAACTAAAACATTCACTCATTCCTTGTCAGTCAAACTGGCAAGGAATTAAAACATAAAATCAGATGAAAAATGTAACAATGATTGGCTTACTATTTCTAACAAGTCTTCAAAGTATGGCACAAGCCTACACACCAGTCAATGAGAACCGAATCTTGGTTGGTGCTTTTCCTTTTCAAAACTTTACTTACGATGCCCGAAGTGCAGGACTGGGCGAAGCAGGCATTGCTATTTCTCCCGATGCCAATAGTACATTGATGAACCCTGCAAAACTGGTATTTCTAAATCAAGATAGCACCAAAAAGAAGAAAAACATAGGTGTTTCACTCCATTATACGCCATATTATAGAAATTTGATTAGTGGAATGAATTTATACGCTTTAAATCTATTTAAAGCCAAAGAAAAGGCAGCCTTTGGACTTGGTGCAAAATATTTTGATGCTGGAAATGTAGCAATCTATGGTGATAACCGAGCGTTTATCAAAAACTTCCAATCAAAAGAGTTTTCAATCAATGGTTTTTATAGCTTCAAACTTCGCCACAACAATAGCCTTTCCGTTGGTTTGAAGTATATTTATTCCAACTTATCGGCTCGTTCAATCACCCAAAACATGACCACAAAACCAGTCTATGCTATTGCTGGAGATTTATATTTTTACCACGATGGCAGAAATACAAAAAAGCGTTGGTTAAATTATGGTGTGTCACTATCAAATATTGGCGGTAAAGTGTCTTATGGCGATTATAACAAGCGGACTTTTCAACCAACTTTACTAAAAATTGGGGCGGCTCAAAACTTTATTTTTGGGAAAAAGCAAAATGTATTGATGTTTACTGTCGATGCTAATAAGCTACTTGTACCAACTCCATCAGTTCGTAATAGCAACAATGAAATTATTACAGGGCGAAATGAAGAAAACATCACAGGAATTGGCACAATTTTTCAATCGTGGGGTAATGCACCCAATGGTTTGCGTGAAACCATGAGAGAAATTACTTTTTCATTCGGCACAGAGTTTCGGTTTCGAGAGTCCCTTTATGCTCGTGCGGGCTATTATACTCAGAATAAGCGAAAGGGAGATATACACTACTTCACGCTTGGTTTAGGTGGAAAGTTTAAGGTTTTTGGACTTGATTTAGTTTATTTGATTCCAAATAAACTAAATAAGGTCTTGTCGAATACCTTCCGAATTTCTTTGAATTATTCTCTTTTTTAAGAGTTTATTTGGTTTTTCATTTTTAAAAATAGCCCTGCTTATGTATGGCTATTTTTTTTGATACTATTTGTGCGACATAATCTTAACAAATTTTTGATAGCCATTTCACAAAAAAGGGGTTTCCCCCTAATTCTATCTTCGGAAAACATGACCACCATGCTCAACAAAATCGTTGATGAATAAGTCATTTGCATAAGCTTTATAGTCGAAATAATATTGTAGATGTTCTGGTATCTCATTTAGAATCCCTTGCTCTTCAATATACTTATAGGCAAATTCAACTTCTGTTCCTTCTGAGCCATCGTAATAGCCTTGATACTCGTCGCTAAACTCTTGCATCAATTCTTCAAAATCAGTATCCTTATTGATGTCTTTATCTCCAATAAATAAGCCCAGTGCTTCGATGGTTTCGTCTTCCATATCCTTTATGGCTTCAATGTAATCGAATAATTTATCGCTTACAGAGCATTCCGAAATCAACTTTTCAGGGATATTTTCATAGTCTTGAAACATAAACTCTGCATCGTCTTCATCGCAATGCAGCTCTTTGCAATACTCAAAGAAAGAATCTTTTGTATCGTAAATTTCTAAATCAATCCATTCGCCAAAGATTGAGCATTGATTGTATTTAGCGTAAGTACCAACATAAATTTGAGGTGTTTGTGAAGTTTTCATTGTAAAAAATGATTAAAATTAAGTAGCCCAGCACTCGCACGAGCAATCGCCGATTCCAACACGAGAATAGAATGACAGGGCAACCGCCCGTAGCGACGGTCACCCCTCGATTGCAAGCCCATTTGATGGTTTACGGTGCGTTGGGTTTTGTGAAAATCTAAAAAAACAAATGACGTAGTGAAGGCTTGCGGTTGTCAGGCTATTTCTCGTAATTTTCGATGCACAGTGTGAAAAAATGTGCGTGGGGAAAACGTAATAATGACCGCTTCCCGCTGGAGCATGGGTGAAAAGGCTCTTTGACAGTTTGCTTTTCTGCAAGCTGGTAATGTGCCTTTTGTGTGGGTCAGTTCAGTGATTTATGAATTAGGGAGGGAGGAGTAAATTTTATTTATGTGGTAAACTGAGTGCCAATCGTTTGACAGATGAATAAGGTTTACAGTGTTATTTTCAGAAAAAAACTCTCCAAAATAGAAGTTGTGGAGAGTTTTTTTTTAATTAATATTGAAATAATAGTTAGTCAAAAGATACTATTTCTGGTAGTAATGATGTAACATCAAACGGCGGAAAGATATATTGACTAAAAGGCGTATTTTCTGTTTTAGCATGAAGTACACCTCTCAAAGTGCCTACTGTAAGCATCGCCAAATGTACCCCCAAATCTTTAGGTAGCACAATTCTTTCAGAATCTGGCACTTGTAGTTTAGCCCAATCTTCTGAAACAATGAAAAAGTGGCAAGCAACTGCAATTATCAAAAAAGGACTACTATCAGGGTGTTGAAAACGTGCTAATTTTCGCACATAAATTCGTTTGTTTTCCTTGTCAATTCCAAAATTCAATTCGTGTTGAATTTGAGCGGCTTCTCCAATTTTATGTGTTTCGGGAATGATGGCAAACTGCTCTGTTGCAATTTGATTGATTCCAAAACTGATTAATTCATTTGTATTTTCCATTAGGCTGCCATTGCATAAGATGTATTTCCTGCCTGAACTTGGTGTGTTTGGCTCGTATCAGTTATTTTTTTGGTTGTATTGATTATATAACCGCCATCATTTGTCGGAATATATGAAGTTATAGCATCAAATGAGGTGTCAGCTTTCACTACATAAGTTTGTTTAAGGTCTATCAATTGAATTTTTAGTGCATTTTCCAACTGAGCGATTGTTTCAAGCGTAAGGTTTTCGCCACCTTTCACAATTCTATTGATTCGTGGCGGTGTGCAATCCATGAGGTCAGCCAATTCTTTTTGGGAACAGGGGTATTGCCCAGCCAAACGGTTTTGGCGTAATGTGGCAAGTATTTTGATGGCAATTTTAGCCGAACGGTCGAGCCATTCTTTGTTCTCTTGACGCATTTCGGCTTTTTGTTGCCAAGTAGTATCTTGCGTAGCTAATTTGTCTAAAATTTCGGAGGCTGTTAGAGGGTTCATGTGTGTTAAATTTCGAGATAAACAAAATCGAAGTCTGAATTGTTCGTAAAATAATTTCTTTTTAATTCACTTGCTACATTCTGTAATTTATCTAATTCTTGTTGGGTGTGTAGGCGGTCTTGCATTTTACCTGTAAGTTTAATTGCACCGCCTGTTATGATATAAGTATCTTCTATTTTGATGGCATAAATACGTAACCAACTACTTTTTGTTGTTCCGTATGCTTTGTAGGCAGCATCAAATTTTGAATTAAACGTCCCATCTTTTAGTAGATGTACGAAAAGCCTATCCAAATTATTTTCATTTTGTGTAGTATTTCTTTTAGCAAGGTCCAAAATTCGCTTCTCTATTTTTTCTGCATGGTCAAGTGTTACGTCAATTGCTTCATCTACCGAAATAGTTCTATCAAAAACTGTCTGCCAAAAATCATTTTGTAAATCTAAAATATTTTCATGGAAGAAATCGAAAAGGTACTCAATATCGTTCCAATCATCGAATAACTGCTCAAAAGCGTGTGGTGTATCTTCTTCAAATTGAACAGAAAAAAGTTTTTCACGTACTTTTTTAAGTGCAAAAATAGTGCTAATCCTCATAAAATAAACATATAAATTTATTTATTTAACAAAAGTACAAACTTTAAGGCTTTCTACTTAAATTTTTGAAAATATTTTATGCAGTAAATGGTAATATTATTAGCTTTTTCATTTTAATTTCGACTGACTCCAAATGTTAAATATAACTCATCTAACTGTTGGCTCATTAATGGCCATTTATTTACAAATGAATGTCTATGATTAAAAAAGAGATACACAACTAACAAAAAAACAGGTTGTGTTGGAAGATAATTTTTTGGTTTTTTAATCGCATAGTCAATAGATACTCTATTTTTTTGATAAATTTCTTTTATTGCATCAATTGAAATATCGTAATCATCTAAAAAATTAAAAAAAATCTCAGTTAGCTCTCTATCAAGGGTTTCATTCTTAAAATTAGGGTCTATTGTCTTATATATGTTGATTAATTCAAGCGTAAAATTATGAACCTTACGAGTTTCATCTGCAATCATTTCAAATATTGAACAAAAATAATCATCAGTAGCTTCCATTAATGCCATTGATTTTGATAGCTTCCGAGCTATTTCTTTGTCCTTTTTAAAAGGTCCTTTATAGGTGCTATCATGACTTATTTCAGAATAAGCATGTTGCAAAAGGGTTCTTAGTTGTATTTCACAAGTTAAATCTTTTATATCATGTGTATAGCCGTTTTGTTCTTTTGGATGTACAACTACGTGAATTGACTGATAACCAAACTTTTCAGGGTCTTTTTCTGATATTTCATCATATTTCTTGGTAATCTTTGCAACCCATAAATCCGATTCTAACACTAAATCTGAAGCTTTTTTTACATCAATTGAAAAAAGAAATACCACTCTCGTACCTATTTTATCTTCAATTTCAGTTAGTGGACGGACGTATGGTTTTTCACGCCACAAAGCCTTTGATATATATGACCTCTCTTCTTTTATTCTAAATGATGGTTTGATTTTAACTTTATAATTATCTACTAAGTTTTTCAAGACAATATTTGAAAGTGATTCATCGACAAATTTTCCCCACTTTTTTAAATCGGGTTCAAGTGCCTTAAAATCAGCTAATACTTTGTCTTCTATTTCACTCATTATGATATGGTTTGCCTGCTATTTTTAGAATAGTATAAGTTGTACTTTCAATATCATTTTGACTTAAATCTGATAAATTAGTAACAACAACAACAGAATCGTTGAATTTTTGTTCTGGGCCTGAAATTGTAATGTTATTTTTAAATCTCATGCTCCTTTTTTCTAATCTCGCTTTTATTAATATAGTATCCTTAGAAAATGTAGAAGGAAGATTATCAACAACCTCTGTTTTAAAAATATCTAAGAGATATTCATCACTGAATAGTGTTGTTGCAAATTTTGTAGGCTGTATTAATGGGTTCTTATCTACTAAAAAAAAGTTTTTTAGATAACTCAAATACTGTGATTTTTCAACATAACCATTTATATGTTTTTTTATAAATTCGTCGGTTTTATCATAAAGCCGTTGGGTTTGAATCTTGTCATTTTCATCAATAGAAAATCCTAAAAAGTCTTTATAAAAGTAGGCTGCTGGGGTTAATTCTGCTCTAAATTGACTATCAAACAACAACCCTATGTAATTTTTGGCATCAATTTTACCATCTAAAACATCAATATCCTTCTCAATAATTACACCAATCTTGAATAATTTTTGAGCTGGGCTTAAAAATACTTTTTCCAATACTTCTATTACTGATTGATTATTTGCATTTGAATGTTTTAATGCTTCTTGAAGCTCCGCTTTTATAACGATTGCAATACTTTTTTTAGTAATATCATTATATCCATCAATTACTAATAAGTATGCCCCTGATAAACCCATTTTTTTTTGATTTTCAGCTAATAACTCTGCAATATCTACACTTATTTTAACAAAATCTTTCTCAGAAGCTTTATTTAATTTTGTTGCGTAATCAAAGAATGTTCCATCGGAGGTTTCTTTAATACCCATTATAAATGCGTTACTTTCTTTGCCTGCTGCCGAAATAATTCTTTTAAAAAGTATTTCTTCGGCTTTATTATCTAAGTTGATGATTTGGCTTTCTGGCTCTACTGTTGCAGAAGGCTGAGAAGGTACTCTTTCTATAATTCTATGAACTATTAATCTCTTTATTTTCAAAAACTGTATTCCTAAATCCATAATATATTAATTGAAGTTGTTTTCTAATTTCTCAAAATTTAACCTTCGGCAAACCTTTAACTATTTCAACGGTTTGCACAGAAACGTTTATAATGCTCAATAATAAATCTAAAATATACCTCGGATTACCGACTTCGTCTGCCCAATCGTTGGGGTCGTTTTTGATTTGACTTTCTTTGTGTACCGTTATTTGGTAACGCTCAATTATCCATTCAATGGCAGATTTGCCGTTTACTACATATTCGTAGGCTTCGGCAGGGATATTTTCTACTGTGATTCTGCTATTGAAAAGTATTTTACTTTTATCGTCTTTGCTTGGAAAACGCATTTTTTCAACTTTGAAAAAACTGCTTTCAGCTCCTTTGACAATTACACCTTCGGCTGGTGGAACGGTTTCATAATTAATATGTAAATCTGCTAATTTGCGACCAGCTTTACTAAACGCCCAAAAGTATTTCATTTCATCTACCAATGGCAAACGTGGCAACATTTTTTTAAGGTCTGCTGCAAAAGTTTCTCTGTACTCAGGGCTATGCAGAAAGCCATAAACATAATAAAAAATATCTTCTTTGCTTACATTTTTACCATAAGCCTTTTGTGCTTGTTGCAAAATGAAATCTGATACACCATCACGGCGGATAAATTTATCTTCACTACTTTCAAATAGAGTTGGTGCTGATTTGTCTTTTTCTTCGTAATAATAAAGTGGAAAACATTGAGTGTCTCCGTTAAAATGAAGGTTAGCTATTTTATCAGAAATTAAGAGAGATAATCCATCATTTAGACTTGGGGAAACACAAATTGTAATATTTTCCAATTTATCACTTGGAAAATATTTTAAATTTAATCCTGGTCGTTCAATTAAATCAGTATTAAAATATATATTTTGGTTACAAAACGGGCGGTATAAACTATTTCTTGTGCTTTTTACATCAAAATCAAGGCATACATTTTTACCTAAATCATTTTTCAGATTGACTGTCCAACTAATTTTTTGAGGATTGGTATCAATAAAGCCATCTATCGATAAATCTAAATTATTTTTTTTAGAATGACTAAAATCCTCTCTTTGTTGATTATAGAAACCAATCATTTTGAACATATTACTTTCTAATTGTACTTTTGAAAAGTTATATACCCAAGCATCTCGATTTGTACTTACACCAAGTGAGTAGGTATTAAAGAATGTCTGAGTTTTTAAATCAAATTTTTTCTCTGGTGCTAATGCGACAAAGGATGTAAAAACTTCATTTCTTTGCTCAAGCCAATCCCCCTGTTCATTAGGTATTAATATTTCCCATTTTAAGTTGTTATTGTTTACAGATGAAAAAGATTTTAATATTTCTAACTTTTGATTTCGTTTCAGGTATCTCCCAATATCGTGGTAATGAATATTTGCTTTAGAATTTTTTGAATGGACATTTTTAACTAAAAAAGTAATTGTTATAGGCGTTAAACTTCCTCCTTTACCACCATGAGCAGCAAATAAAGGTTCTCCTTCTTGACGACATCTTTCTCCAGAAGTTCTTCCATTTCCTCTTAAATTAATGACATAAATTGCAGAAAATTCATCTTCAATAACTTTTCTAAAACCATCCGCACTATTACTTTCAAGCCAGCCAGCATTTGAAACAAAGGCAATAATACCTCCATTAATTGGGTCAAGTTTATCAGTTGCCCATCTAAATGCCTTAATATATGAATCATACATAGCCTTTGTTAAACCCGCATTAGATGATTTAACATAAGTATTTTCAATTCTAAAATCTAATTTTTCATACTTCTGATTTTGTGCATTATCATTAGCAGATTTTTGACCTACTGAATAAGGTGGATTTCCCATAATAACACGCAAAGGAGCTTTCTTTTGGGCAATTACACGGTTGGAGTTCTGCGGAAACATTTCAGAAAACATCTTTTCACTGGCATCCGATTCGCCTAATTGGAAAGTATCGGTTAAACAAATACCCTCAAAAGGTTTATATTCGGCTACGTTTAAAATATCGTGATAAGTATTTTCGATATTAATGGCAGCTATATAATAAGCTAATAAAACTATTTCGTTGGCATGGAGTTCTTGGGTATATTTTCGTTCTAAGTCTTCCTTTTTGATTAAACCACTTTGTAACAATCGGGTCATAAAAGTACCTGTACCTGTAAATGGGTCGAGAATATGAATATTTTCATCAGATATTGAACGCCCAAATTCTTTTTTTAGAATATCATCAACCGACTTAATCATAAAATCTACTACTTCAACTGGCGTATAAACAATACCCAATTTTTCAACCATTTTTGGGAATGCTGACTTGAAAAACTTATCGTATAATTCAACTATGATTTTTTGTTTACCTTCTGCATTATCAATGCCACCAGCACGTTTTTTAACAGATTCGTAGAATTTTTGTAGTGTTTCGGTATCTTTATCAAACGATTGGTCTTCCAATAAATCAAGCATTGTTTGCATCGAAACCGAAATCGGGTTATTCTTTACAAAAGAATAACCTTCAAAAAGTGCTTCAAAAACTGGCTTGGTTATGATATGCTGCGAAAGCATTTCAACTGCTTCTTCCTGTGTAATTGACGGATTGATATTTTTTTGTAAACCACTTAAAAAATTAGCAAAAGCTTGATTATGTTTGGTGTCTTCATTAATTAAGCGATTGATACGCTCAATGTAACGTTCGGCAATTTGTGCCACATCTTTTGCCCACTGCTCCCAATAACGACGGTCGCCGACTTTCGTAACCATTCGAGCAAAAACAACACTTTGTAATTGTTCAAACTGGATTGCCATTTGTCGGTTTAATTCTGCATTGGCTTGGCTATTGGTTGAATTATCAGATTCAAAACCGTAGTCGGGTCTGCCTACCAAAATTTGGTCAGGTCGTTTTTTGTTGAGTTCTAATTTATTTACGAGAGCGTTAAAACGGTCGTCATGGGCCCGAAGGGCATTTAGAACAGTCCAAACAACTCTATAACGGTCGTTATCATCGAGGGCTTTATCGGCTTCAACATTTGACGGAATCACCACAGGAATAATGATATAACCATACTTTTTGCCAGGGGATTTTCGCATCACACGTCCAACCGATTGCACCACATCAACTTGTGAATTTCGAGCCGATAAAAACAAAACAGCATCCAAAGATGGCACGTCCACCCCTTCGCTCAGGCATCGGGCGTTGGTCAAAACTCTACATTCTCTTGGGTCTTCAGGCGTTTCTTTTAACCATGCCAATTCTCGATAACGGTCAGTTATTGACATTGCACCATCAACGTGCTTAGAAGCGATTGATACTAATTGCTCACGCTTTTCGGCTGGTAATGAATCGGAATAAGTATCACGAGTATCATTGAAAATACTTGTAATTTTTCTTGATTCTTTGATATTTTGGCAAAAAGCAACTGCTCTTCGCATTGGTTCGGGGTCGGTCTCTTTTAATAAACCAGCATCACCTAAAATCTGCTTTGAAAGTGCATTGATACAACCAATTAGCTTTGAAGCATCATCCGTATTGATTTCGTTACTATCATCAGCTATCATCTGCTGAATGGCAAGTGGCATATCGCTTTCGCTTAATGTCAATACAAGTACCTTATAATCAGACAATAAACCTTCTTCAACTGCTTTGCCAAAACCTATTCTATAAATTTCTTCACCATACTTTGTAACATCATCCATCGAACAAAGTTCTGCGTCTGCCTGTAATGCTCTCGATTTGGCATTATCATCAAAAAGCCTTGGGGTGGCAGTCATGTAAAGCCTTTTCTTAGCTTTTATAAATTCGTTATCATGGACTCTAACAAAAGCAGATTCATCACTACCAGAAAGTGTTACACCTGTGGTTCGGTGGGCTTCATCACAGATAATTAAATCAAAAATCCCAAATGGGTTTTCGGAACTATCTTTTGCAAGCAAACCCTTTTGTGCATTTGAAATTACCTCGATTGACTGATAAGTAGAGAAAACAACCGTCATTCCATTTTTGGATGATTGCTTTTGATATTCAAATTGACGTAGAATATTTGTCACGCTCGTTGATGCTGGCATTGGTAAATCGGTAGTGCCTGTATTATCACCATCATCATTTTTTTTACTAACTCCTGAATCCGAACATATACAAATCGATTTAATAGGCTCGTTTGCTTCGGCTGTCCATTCTCTCAATGTTTGACCTAATAAAGCAATTGAAGGAACTAAAAACAGAATAAAACCCTTGCCATTGGTTTCATTTTCAGCAATTTTTAAAGAAGTAAATGTTTTACCTGTGCCACAAGCCATTATTAATTTACCTCTATCTGCGGTTTTAAAATGTTCTTTTGTAGCGTTTATTGCTTGTAATTGGTGTGTACGTGGGCTTTTTCTTGCTAATCTTGCTTTCTCACCAAATACACCATTTTCGAGTTTTTCCCAATCAACAGGAGCTTGTTCTAAATCATAAAGACTCAATCGAGAAACTGGCGGATTTTGGTTTTTGATAGCTTCCTGTGCATTTGCTCCCCAATGGTCAGTAGTAGAAATCCAAAGACGGTGGGCAAAACTAACTTTACTATTATTTTCTCCAGTAAATGTCCGACTTGATGTAGAAAGAAAAGAATCAACTTCGGGTTTATCAATTACGGCGTTTTCTTGATAACATTTGCACTGAATCGCCCAATAATCACCCTCATTTGTCAGTGCAACTAAATCAATACCTGTATCTTTTCCACCAAAATCTTTACGAGCTGGGAAATCATTCCATAACCAAACAGATTTGAATTTATAAGCGTAGTTAGGGTCAGTTTGAAGAAAAGCCTTCATTGTTCTTTCAAACTTATCTCCTTTATCACGTTCGGAGAATGCAGCTTTACGAAGATTATTAAGTACAGTTTGAAAAGTTGTTTTTTCGTTCATGGTTTTGTTACGCTGTAATTTCTATTAAGTAGCAATTACGCCAATTATTGAACACAAAGCAATACGACCAATAAAGAAATAATCGGGTGGGGTGCGTAGTCAAAAGGCGTGCCTAACCTAAATGTGCGATGGAAAAGCCTAATATCTGTGTGCGGTTGCGATTCCTTTGCAGGAAGGAACGACCGATAAGGAATGGCAGTAAGCCTGTGCAGAGCCTCCAACAGACTTTAGGCTGTGCGGAAAGGTATTTAGTGTTAGGCAAAGTCTTGTGCGGCTGGTGGGTGGGACTATAATGATACCTTATACTCGGTTGCATAAAATGCAACATCACGAATGAACACAATCAATCATATTTTCCTGTATAATTTCCTTTTTCTTCCACTTCTTTGTAATAGCCTTTTGATGCTTTATTTGAGCTACCTACAAAAATCTCTATGAAAAAGGCGAGAATCTTCATTGCAATAGCAAAAATCATCAAAACTGCGTAGAAAATAAATTTTAAGATTTTAAGAAAAGTGTTCATGAAATTTGGTGGTTTTAGGTATAAATTTACGAAATTCTAAGCATTTTTTTACAATCTTCGGCAATTTTATTCATCATTACTTCGATGTCAACAGGCTGATTAAAACTCGGTATAGGCTTGCTATGTGTTTGAAATGAACCATCTTTTTTATATTCCCCATTCATGCCATCAATAGTTTTAAAAATCTCTCTTATGACTTTCATTTTAAATGTAGGAATGATAGTACCAACCTTAATGTCGCTTGGCTCAATGGCTCTTATGCCTACAATCTCGCCCGCTTGAAGATTCAAAACATCTTGGGGTTTTACAGCACGCTTTTCAATTTCTGAAAAATTATTTCCTATTGAATTATTGGTTGAGTTTAACCCCTTTGAACTATGACTCTGATTTTCACTTTTAGTAACTAATTTAGTTTCGCCAATCATCCTTGAAATATACTCTGCCGTTGAAAATACCGTTGTGCGTGTAAAAAACTGATAGTTTAAATTAGCTAATAGCGATTCAGCTTCGGGTTTTCCATATTTATCTTCGATTTGTGTTAAATTTTGTGCCATGAATACTACTGAAAGTTTATTGCTTCGGCAAGTGGCTGGTACATTTGATAATCGAGGAATGTTGATTTGGGCGGCTTCATCGAGCAAGCAAAAAGAATGGTGTTTACCTTGCTCATTCATTTGTTTGAGTGCTACCGAAAATATCAATGAAATAATCGGAGAAAGTGCTGCCGCAATATGATTATCAGTTCCTACACAAATGACCTTTGGATGCTTAGGGTCGTTGATATTCAAATCAAAATCATCGCCCGATAAAACGTAAGTCAAATTTGGGTCGTTCAAAGTGGCAAAATCAATTTGTAATGAACTCACAACGCCCGATAATTGATTACCTGCTCGTTCATCACGGGCTGTCAAGACCGAACGAATAATTTTGGCACATTCATCGTCAGTTTCCAACATTGCCATTGTATCTCGGTAAGAAAAGCCCGTAATGATGCTCACCAAGTGCGGAATCGTGCAGTATGCAGGATGATGTTTTTTCAAAAACCAAATAATGGCAGTCAAAAAAGCAGTAGAAGATTTTACCCAAAAATCAGATTTTTGATTAGACTCTGTGTTAAAATTTACGACTAATGCCTTAGCAAACTCAGTGGCATAAATCTGACTTTTCAAGTATTTTGGATTCAAAGGGTTGAAGCGGTGCGATTTACTAATATCTGAAAAACTGACTACAAAAAAAGTAGGCTGTAATTCACCTTTATTCGATTCTTTCTTGGCTGAAAAATGCAGATAAGCAATATCAGATAAAGTAGGGAATTTGTAATCATAGATGATTCCTGCATAATTTTTTCGTGCAAACTGTTCGATGAATGGCTCGGCAGTTGAAACAGTCTTACCACCACCATTTGAGCCAATAACCAAAATTCCACGAAATGGATTGGTGATGTTTACTTGTTTTTGATTATCTCCTTTCAGATGTAAAGAATAGTTGGTTTCATTCTTTTTTTTTTTTTTTTTCACTCTTTCAATTTCTTTTTCAGGAAAATACGAGAAAAGAAAGCCAAGTGTAACAATCGCTACATAAATAAAAAGTGTTAAAAACGAGAATGGTAGATAGATAATAAATAACCCTAATGTCGCACACAAAACATAGGTGATTATTATATATTTACGGTGCTTTTCATTCAAAACTTTTCTTGGAGTAAAGCCATATCGTTCGGCAAGTGATTGTTTTCGGCTTATATAAAAGAATAGCCAAAGTAAAGAAAATGCCATTAATCGAACTAAAAAACCATAGTAATTATAGTACGTAGCATAGCGAACTAAAAACCATTGGGGCATATTTTCTGCTTTTATCCAATAGCGAATAAAGGCTTCACCAAAGATAAAAGTCATTAAAATTGAAACAATAGTCCATGTTAATAATTTTTCTTTTTTTATAATTTTTGTATTAAAATGAAAATATCTTATACAAGAAAGTTTATAAAGACAAGTCTTGATTTAAATTGCGTTTCTTTTTTCGTTTTGCAGAAGGGTTTATTTGATTTTTACTAAATTCGTCTGTGCTTAGATGCTCAAAAATGCTCTGAAAACTTTTAAATTCAGCCATGAATGATTTGTTTGTTGATGGTAGCTCTAAATCAGTTTGGATTTTAAAAGGCGTGGTATTTTCCAATAATTTCATTTGCTCAGATGAAATTGGAATATTCTTTTGCTGCTGTTGGCTATTCTTAGAACTTTTATTTGCCCTTACTTCTTTTATAACCATACCTAAATTTTTCCGAAAATCAGTGCTATTGTTTTTGATTTTTGCAATGTTTCTGATTTCAGTAATTTGCTTGTCTGTGATACCCAACTTCTCCAATAGATGTAATTTCTTTTCAGTCCAAAGAATAAAATAGGCAGTTTTATCTTTGGATTTAGGTATTTCTTTGGGGTCAGGTTTAAAATCAAATTGTTGGTTAAACTGTCGTTGATTGGCTTCAAACCAAGTTGTCATTTTGAATTTTTGTTTATTAGATGTATTTGGATTTAGCGTAATTTTCTGCTCCTTATCTCGTGCTGAAACTACTACATGAATATGTGTCTGTAAACCTTCTTTCAAATCGCCCGATTTCTTTTCACCGTTCAAAACTTCTACATCTGTACCTTTGTAGGCTCTGTTTTGGTGAATGGTAGCATACCAAACTAAATCTTTTTCAGAAAGCTTTCTGCCTGTATTTAACGGAGTACCGCCCAGATTGAAATTAGCTGCATATTTTTCCATACAAGCGATAGTAAATGCCTTCATTTTTGAATGGTCATTGCCTATATGCTCCAACTCTTTTGCTGACGGAGCAATGACCAGCGAATGAAATTTATCATCTTTTTGGGTCAAGCCTTTTACATTATTATCAATGGCTTCCAACATTTGTTTTTTATCAAAATCGCCCAAAGAATTAAAGAAAATACCTTTTTCTTCGTTCGTTGATGGTTCTTTATTGAGATAATTACCCAATCGAGCGGCACTACTTTTATTGTCATAAACTATGTTGCCATGCTTGGTAGGGTTAATTATTTTTGAATACATAGATTCGATATTTCTTTATTTTTATTCCTCTAAATGTTTGAAAGCTTCTTTATAAAATAAATCAAGCCTTGCCTTAATGGCTTCAACTTCATCTTTAGTCATATCTAATGTTTCAAAGAAAAGTGTGGTAAATGATACCAAATACGCTAAAGTCTGCCTCGAAATTTGCTTGTTTTCGTTGATTAACTTATCGGTTTCTCTTTTCTTTAATTCTGCCAAAACAGTATTAATAGGCATAATATGTTGGCGTTCTTGCACCTGTAAAAAAGAGAAAATCTGATTTCGTAAACGCACAACCTGATTGGCTAAACTATCTGAATCATCAAAAAAACGTGGGTCTATTTTGTGTTTAATGAAGTAGCTTAAAGCAGTTTCGGTAAACATTTTCATTGTCAATTTCTCTACTTTTTTTGTTAGTCTGCCATTAACGAAGACCGATTTTAGATGAGTTTTATCTTTTTCTGAGAGTGTTGGAATGATAGCATCGCCATTGATTTTGTTTAAATTTTCAACGGTTACTCTTACATTTTTGACAATTTCTTCATCAATCTTAATTTTGGCTATTCGCACTTCTTTTTCCATATTTTTGTATATCGGGGTACTTTATACTGTTTTAATTCATTGATAATCAATGACTTGCATTTACTTTGGGGTACTTTGTTTTTTATAATCCTCTGATTATAAATGAATTAGCTCTGCTAATCTCACCCTTCTTGCTAAACCTTATTCTGCGTAGTATTAACGAAGTTTTGAATGTGAATATTTTCAAATAAAATAAATAAATATATAAAATGAATTATATCTTTGTGTCAGAATTACAGAAATAGGATAAAACAGAAAGGCAGATTTACGGTAAAACATATATACGGTAAAACAGAAAAATAGAAATACTGGAAAGCAGAAGTACAGAAATACAAGAATACAGAAATACAAAAATACAAGAATACAGAAAAGCAGAAGTACAGAAATAGATTACGCACCCCGCTCATGACAGAAAAACAGTATTACAAAAAATCAGAAATACAAGTATACAGAAATACATAATCACAGAAATACAGAATCACAGATACCTGTTCAATACAGAATTGCTAAAAAACAGAAATAGTATAAATTTTAAAACAATCAATCAATGACAACACAAACAAGAAACAACAACAGTTCTCTGTCCGCTCGAATTATTTCAGTAGCAAATCAAAAGGGTGGCGTTGGGAAAACCACGATTACAGCTCTATTGGCAAATATTTTGGGAAGCACTTATCAAAAGAAAGTTTTGGTAATTGATGCCGATTTACAAGCAACAATTGCTATGACACGAGTAGCTGATTATGAGAAAAAGGACGAAGGTTTTGTTTTTCCCTACGAAATCATCAGTATTGAAGAAACCGATACATTGCACGAATTGGTGCAAGAAAACCAAAATTTATTCGATTTTATATTCATTGATGCTCCACGATTGACTAACAAAGACGACATTATCAAAGATGCCATCAATATTTTTGCTCCCTGCGATAGTATCTTAATTCCGACCCAAAGCAGTAGTTTTTCTACGGATTCAATGTTTCAATTTCTACCTGTAATTAAAGAAATTGAAAAACAACGAACGGATTTAGACCTTGATTTTTACTTTTACGCCTTTTTGAATCAATCTCGTTCGACCAATAATGACAAAGAGGTGTTGGAGTTGATGAAACAAAACGAAGAAGTACCATTTTTTGACACTCCTTTATCCATGCTCGAAGTGTTTGTTATCAAAGATTCTTACACGTCGATTTTTGATAAAAAGGGCGGTAAAGAGAAGTTTGAGCCTTTTTTCAAGGAATTTATTGAGAAATTTAAGATTGAACTATGATATGGAAAATCAGAAAGGTAAGCCAATGACAATGGAAGAAAAACAGCAGCTCATGCGTGAACGCTTGGGTAGAAATATTGGTAAAATGTACGATAAACCTGTTGAAATTACAACCAATGAAACTTTGGAAGTAGCAACACTGAAGCCTGTCGATAAACCCAATAAAGTAGTCAAGGGGAAAGAAAAAGTACTTGAAGCGACTGACAAAGTTTGGAGGATTGAATTAAAAATTGCTTCGGTCAAACTGCTCTACAAACTTGAAATAATATCAAAAATGAAAGGTAAGTCTAAGCAACAATACTTTTTAGGACTCTTGGAAAAGGATTTAGCTGCTAATGCCGACCTGTTTAAGAACATCTAAGATGAATTGATTTCAGTGAACAATTAGTAAATAGGACTATGCCATTCCAAAAACTTTAAAATAACGATTGGGCGAAGCCCAAAATTTTTTTGGACAAATTGGATTTGTGTCATTTAGGTAAAAAATACAAGGAAATTAAAATTAGGGTTGTAAGCATTTGCACCTGCAACCCTAATTTTTAGGCATTTATTAACTCCGTACAGAATTTAAAAGCAGTTTGATTGAGTTCGTTTGACGAACCAAACGGATTGCCAAAGGTGGCATTTTTTGTGTTTTTAATGTGGGTAGTGTAGTGCGTGATGCCATTAAAAAGTCCAAAAGCATTATCACCCAAATCGGCACATTCTCTGTCAATTGAAGAATTGAGATTAGTTATAATATTTCTTTTTCGGGTCGATAATTCATTGCCGAGTTTTTCTTCGTCATTCATTCGGGTTAATCGCTCAACCAAAGCATCTTTGATGGAATCATCAATTTTTACCCAAGAAAGTTGCTCCATTTTTTCAAATAATTGGGTGCGTTGCTTCATAAACATATCAAAGTATTGTACTAAACCATCAATGCGGAGACTGTTATTTTTAGTGTGGTTTACTTGGAGTTGACGAAAATTTCTTGAAAAACGGTTGGAACATCTGACCATAATATTACTATTTCCAATAAAAAAGCCCGTTGAACCATCAAAACTATTGCCTATCATCAAATAATCTTTAAACTCATGCCCGCAAACCTGCATTGTGTCGGTACATTTGAGAAATGATAAAACCTTTTTTCCTCCATCCACATCGTAATAATTTTCAATCGGAAAACCTGTAATAGCGTGTAGTTTTTCGGTTACTTCAATAAATTTTTCGTTGTGTGTAGGGGTGTAACTGGATTTGGCAATGTTTAATAATTGCCCATTATCGTTGCGAAAAATACCTTTATAGCCTAAAACTTGCTTATTGTTGGCAAAAATCGGTTTTTCTATAATATCCCATTGTAAAGATTCCATTGAGTTAAATTTTAAGTTTAAATGATTGATTTGAAGAAAGCCCAACCCTAAAATTGGGCTTTCTTTGTTTGTTAGATAGTGAAATTAACAATTTCGGTTTCTAAGGCTTTGAGGTGGGTTTTGCCTGTTTTTACCAAATTATTGATAAAATCCAAAATCATGGCTACATTCTGAATTTGAATGTTTTTGTTTGTTCCCACATTTGAAATGGTCATAATCAAACCTTCATCACCGTAATCTTTTGAAAAATCCTCGAACTCGCCTACTCGTTCTTTGGCTTTGTTGAATTGTTCTTTCATTTTCAAGCCTTCATCTAAGCGGTCAAAAACTGCATTGGCTGATTTTAATTCAATTACCTGAAGTTGTGCAGAAACTTCAATTGGCTGGGCGGCACTCCGATTTTGTTCTTCGGTAACAATCGGCTCTGTACCATTGATTTTACCTTTGTCGGTTGCTGTTTCTGCTTTCGCTACTGGTGTACTGTTACTGTTGTTTTTTGCTGGGGTGTTTACTGGATTGCTCATTTTGTTTTTGATTTAATTGGTTTGATAAGCCCATTAAAAGGGGGGCTTTTCCCTTATATTGAATAATTGAAAATTAGAATGGTAAATCACCTTCATTTTTACCTGCTTCAAAAGCAACATTGCTTTCTTTGGTTTCTCCAAGTAAAGGTTTTTTCTTGTTTCCTTTGGGGTCTTGTTTAGCTTCTTGCTCTGCCTTTGCTTCAACTTCTTCTCTGCGTTTGCCCAATAATTCAATGCGGTCAACTCTGATTTTTACAGATGTTCGGGCGTTGCCGTCTTTGTCTTCCCATTTTTCAGTTCTGATTTTTCCTTCGATGCAAATACGGTCTCCTTTTTTAATAATCGTTTCAGCTACGTTGGCTAAATTGCCCCAAACTTCCAAGCGATGCCATTCCGTTTGCTCTACTTTTGTGCCGTCTTTCTTGGTATAATTTTCATTCGTTGCCAAAGAAAAAGTAGCTACTTTTGAACCACTATCAAGGGTCTTAACTTCGGGTGTACCGCCCACATTTCCGATTAAAATTGTTTTGTTCATTGCTGTATAAATTAAAGATAAAAATGAATGTTTTAATGAGATAATATGCTGATTGTTAGCTCATTATCTCCTTGTTTGATAGTATAAAGATACGGCAGAAAGGGTGTTTTTTGAAGTAAATGAGATAGAATCGACAAACAAGATTCATCCTTTTTTCCCCTTAACAAAAACTCTTTTAGGTATAAAAAAGCCCTCCAAAAACTTAACTTTGAAGGGCATAATTAAACACAATACATTTTGTTTTACAGACTTATTTCTATCGTTTCTGGTTCTTGTTTTTGATTATATCCATTGTCTTTTTCATCGGTAGATTTATCTAATTCTTCTCGGATAACCAAGCTATCTAATCCATCTTGATTAATTTTTTCAAGGTCAAATTTTTCAATTTTATGTACCGATATTTCACCATCTTTTTGTACTTTGACTGAATAATCAGCAATGGCAAGTATTTCGCCTTGTGTATCAGTTATGGTAATTTCTTTCAAGTTCAAATCTTTTTTCAACAATTCCACTTTACTTGTGTTATCCATTTTCTCAATGTTTTGCTCATTACGTTTTACAAATTTCTCTCCCAACAATAGACTTTCATGCAAAACTGGAACTGAAAGAAGTGTTATGCTATCTTGTTTAAAAACAACAGAACATTTATCTGTGGAAGCAGCATTAATCTTCTCCATGAATACGGTATCATTACTAACCATTGCTTGTAATGGTGTTTTACTAACCGTTTGGAATCTACATTCCAACGAATTATCTTCTCTGTGGTGCGTTGATAGCAAAACCAGTTCGTTTTGTTTGAATATAGTATCAGTAATCGAAATGGCTATTAACTTCTGTTTTTCTAAGGCTTGTTGTTCTTGGAATTGTTTTTGACTGGCGGCAATATCTTTCTTGAAGGTTTCATTCCTAAATTCAATATCCTTATTTTTAATCGTCGCTACCAATTCGGGAGCTTCATATTCTTGATAGGCTGTATATTTCTCCAGATAAATATTGGCTGCTTTACTATCTTTTGTATCCAAACTTTGGGCATACGCTAACGCCTCGATAGGTCGAGCGAAGCGATTCATAGCCAGTTCAATAATCTTAGATTCTTTGGTAAGTGTTTCTTGGCTTACTACAAAAGGTTTATTTCTGCATATTTCTAAGTTATAATCTTTTTGTTTTGGATGTTCTAAGGAGATGGTATCTTCTAAGCCTTTCATGGCCACCAAACCTTTTTCGGCTTCGATAAGATAATTTTTGTGGTAAGGAAACCTAATTTCTATCTGTTGATGATGGGCTGAATCAGATAAAATACTGTACTTAATGGTATCTTCACTTCCTTGATAAATTTTACTTTCTAAGGGTTTTATCAGTTTATCTTCTACCTGTTTTTGTTGAGTTAATTTATCCTCAGCATTGATAATTGGCATTTGAAGTCTCAAAACGACCTCTTTTTTGTGAATACATGAAAAATCACCTTTGATAAGCTCAGAGGTTGGTGCGTTTGGGTGAGAAATCTGACCAATGATATTCAAACTATGCCGATACCCACCATTGTCATTATCAAAAGCAAGGATTATTTTTTCGGGCTGGGTTTGGTTAATTACTTTTTGAAGGGTAGCATAAGCCGCATTGGCTGGTGTACCTGCGGTGGCAATATAAATGTTGCCTTCTTGTTTTTCTCGAATAGCTTTGTGGTGTAATTCAAGATAAGAAAGTGTATCTATTGGACTTTCTGCAATGATGAGTTTATCAATCTTTTTTGAATCAAAAATACCCAAATTAGAAATGTGCATTGCACCGTCCCGTTCATTCGTTAACCTATTCCACTGTTCTTTTCGATAACCATTTTGTTCATCACTTCGATTAATAGCACACACAAAGGCTTCATCGGTTCGTAATGGGAAGCTTATATTTTTCCAACCATAAACTCTGCTATTGAATATTTGACCTTGAAATTCGGGAGAATGAAAAGAATTTTCAGTCAATCCACGACTTTCCAAATATCGGGTGTCAGTCAATGGATTCATGTTTAGGTGAAAAGAATCTACCTGTTTTTGTAAATCCTTATCAGGTTTGGGTGGTGAGGGGGGCAGTTGTACATGGGTAGCATTACCCATATAGTTGTTCAAATGAGCAAATATTTTTGCCCAATCTTCTTTTTCAACAATAGAAAAGTTTTCTTTCTTTACCAAAAAATCGACAATTGTTCCTCTGTCTGATGGGTCGCCATCTGTGATGTAGCGATAACCTTTTTGGTTGTCTTTACGAACCAAAATTGTTTCAACACTTCTGTCGTCTTCTAAACGTTGAACGACTGTGCAGTTTTTATCACTTTTACTTTGGTTGATTTGCCAACCTTTCGATACTGCATAAGATGCAATGTTAATTTCCTGCCTAAATCTACCTAGCAAACCGTTGCCCGAATTATTTTCCATAAGAATAGATAATGTTTGTAAATGAAAACACAAATGTTGTAAAAATACTATTATATATTTTCATTAAATATAAAAAATATTTGTTTATGAAAATATAAATATTTACGTTTGTACCCAAAGTATTCTTATTTCATTTAAAAATGGTCGAATGGGAGCGTAAAGAAATAATACTATTAGCCAAAGGGTTAGGACTTTTTTCAATAGGCATTTTTCTTATAGCATGGTTTGGAAACTGGGCTATTTATTTTTGGATGAATGATGTTACGACACTTCCAATCAAAGAGTTGAGAGGTGTATTGTTAGGGCTTTCATGCTTCTTTTTGGGTATAGGGTTCATCTTTGGGTCAGTTTTTATTTTTGAAAAAACAGTAAAATACAAACGGTCGGCGTTCCGAGAGGCGGTATTCCTATGGACAGTACTTAGACATTGGACACTGGAATGGGTAGGCATAAAACAAAAGGAAGAAATATTAGCGGTAGAATGGCAACATTTCAAAGCCAAAGAATTAACCAAAGAAACTAATAATCCTGAGAAAAATATCCCTAAAGTTATTGACGAACAAAAAACTTCACCTAAACATCAAATGCTAACAAGGTCAAACAAGGAGATAATCAAGACCACCCAAGCAACCGCAGTATTGAATGAGGAAGACGTTGCCAAAATCAAAATCAGTTTAAATTTCACAAACATCAATTCAAAATTATGAAAACACTAAAACTTCGTGTAACCAATCAAAACTTACAATTGTTTGGCATCTACCTAATTCTGAGCATCATTTTTTCTGTGTTGCCAAATGAAGTCATGGCACAAGGCGTTGTTGGCGGCTTAAAAAATATTAGTAAAACGGTGCAGCTTGTAGTAAATGTTGTTTTCACGATTGCTATTGTCCTCGGACTTATTTCTGTCATTATTGGATTCATCAGTGATAGCCCCAATAAAATCATGCGATTGGTTTATTTGATAGTGGCGGTTCTACTTTGGTTCGGATTTACGTTTGTTTTTGAGCAAATCAAAACAGATGTGGGTGGACAAGGTGGCTTTAATGGTAATTGAGGTGAATATCAGAAAATCATTAGAAAAACCAACCCTTATTGCAGGAGCAGAAATGGGTGATTTGATGCTATTTCTTATTACAAGTTTTGGGTTTGTAATTGTGCTTAGTATCATGCGTACATTTTTGCTGATTCCTTCATGGGTTAATATGGTTTTGTTGGGATTACTGATAGTTGGTTTTATTGCTTTACGAAAAATGACAGCGAATAAGCACGCCACATTTTTGAAAAGCCTAATCTATTGGTATTTGTCTGCTCCCAAAAAAGTAGAGATGTCTAAACCTAAATTACTCAGAGAGTATCATTCTAAATTTCTAAAATCAAACCAATGATAGACCAGCACAGAAATTTCGAGCAAGTGTTTCCCTATTTTGCTTTTGAAGATAATCTATTGATAATGTCTGATGGAAGAGTGGGAATTGGCTACCGTGTGCAAGGTGTTGAAATGGAGCGATTAAGCACGGGTGAATATAACAAGATTGGCGAAAATGTTTCGCAAGCCTTGAAAAGTTTAGAAATCGGTGCTTGTGTTCAAATGATGGGTTTTTATTATTATGACCAAGCTAATCTTTCGGTGAAGGATAAAAACTATTACGAGCAGCGTTTCATTCATTCTTTTGGTGAAAGACCTATTCAACGCCACGAACAATACTTGTTTATCAGTTTTGGGGAAGAAAAAAACAAGGATTATACCTTGACCAATAATTGGTTTGGTCGGGGCGGTCGGGTCTTTGAAAATATATTTAAAGACATCTCATCGTACAAAAGAAAAATAGAAACGATTGCCAATCATTTTATTTCGATGGTCAGTATAGGCGATTTGAGCTATCAACGCTTGACTGAAGATGAGGTAATGAAAGTTCTTTGTCAATATTTCAACCTTGATTTTACACCTGACCAATATACTATCTTCAAAACCTTCACACCCGATAAAGAACGCTTGGTTTTGGGAACGGATACTGTCAATATCATCAGTATGTCGGGGCAACCTACAAATGTCAATAATGACATGGATAATGGTTATAATGTATCTTCTCCACAGTTGTATGCCTTGATGAATGAGTTAGAAATTCCTCATGTGCTGAGTGTTACATTCAAACCTTTGGATACCCAAAAGGCATATAACAAGATTGAATTTGAAGCAAAGAACATTGCTCGTCTGGATTTTTTGATGTCGGAACAGCACCGTGCCAAAAGTAGAGATATGTTCGAGTTTTTGAATGAGATTACGACGAATGGCAATTCTTTGTTGAATGTATCCGTGCAATGTGTCGTTTGGAAGCCTTCGGGCGGGATGCCGCCCAGCGGCGTTCCGCACAAACAAATAGAAGATTCCATTCAAAAAGTAATGAAAGCCTATCGAGAAATCGGAGCGGAATCTTATTTAGAAAATTTGGATACTACTAACCTTTTTGTCAGTAATGCTCCTTGTAATTCGTATCAGAATTTTCGTTGGTTATTAATGGATAATATGGTGGCAGCTTGTTATTTCACTACGACTGCCTTACTAAAAAGCGATAAGAAAGGTGATTTATTGTGCGATAGAATGGGCAATCCACTATTGGTTGATTTTTACGATACGATAAGATTTGAAAACAATAATTCTTTGACAATTGGGGTGCCAGGTTCGGGCAAAAGTTTCACGATGGGTAATTTGATTTTACAAAGATTTTATAGAGGTGAAAGACAAATAATTATTGATGTGGGTGGTACGTATCTTTCTATCTTCTATGCCATTCCGCCTGATAAATGCCGCTATTACGAGTACGACCCCGAAAAGCCATTAAGGTATAACCCTTTTTTAGTAAACTATGATGAAATCTCTGGCGAGTTCAGATTGACAGAAGCAAAAATGGAGTTTTTGATTAATTTGATTGCTACGATTTGGCGAGGTAATTCAAATCTTACTAATGCTGAAAGGAGTATTCTGAACAAGTTTTTGAATCAATACTTCGACGAGTATAACCAACAAAAACAAAGTACAATGCCTTGTATTTGTGGCTTTTATGATTTTTTAAATACTTTTCAGCAAGAAAACGATGGGCAAGAGGTCTATCAAAAGATTGAAAAGAACCTCAACATAGATGAATTACTCATCACCTTAGAACCCTTTGCAGTTGGGAATTACAAGGATATACTCAATGCCGAAACCCTTGACGATATATCCGCTTACCCTCTTATTTGCTTCGATTTAGCCAAAATAAAGGCTAACCCTACATTATATCCAGTTGTCGGAATGCTCATCATTGAACTATCCTGCGATATTATAGATAAATATCCCAAAGTAATCAAACGCATTTATATTGATGAAGCATGGTCGATGTTAGATGGTTTGTTGGGTGGTTTTATAGAATATATGTATCGAACTGTTAGAAAATGTGAGGGGACAATAAGCATCATTACCCAAGGCATTTCGGAAATCCAAAACTCTTCCATTGGTACTGTTGTCAAAGATTTATCTTCAACAGTTTTCATACTTCGACATACCGATTCCAACATGATTGATAAAAACGTCAAATTCTTTGGATTGAACAAACACGCCGAAGACTTATTGAAGTCTTTACGAAAAGATGCCGCTGATAAATGGCGAGAAATTTTTGTCAAAAGAGCAGATTTAATCAATGTTTATCGGGTAGAAGTGCCGTCGAAAATTATCCCATTGCTTACCTCTCGTGCAGAAGAGCGTAACAAAATTCGAGAAATGGCAGAAGGTGGAAAATACTTTGATTATGCTATTAACCGCTTCGTAGAAGAATGGGAAGCAGAATACCATCCAGAGTGGCGATTCCCGACGGAACGCCGCCCGAAAGAACATGAAATTTAAACTAAATAATTATGACAGACACTATTTTGCAAGTTACCATTAGTGGTGATGCCTTATTTAAAACGGCTCAATTACTCGCCACCAAAGCAAAAGGAAATTGCTTAGAATTGGCAGGAATCATGCTATTCATTCATTTTGCTTATATGCTATTCAAGGTCTTAGTTTTTGGCGAATCTTATGGTTCAAATGTATTGAATCTAATTCGTGTCGTGGCATTAATGTTTCTGATTGGTTATTACAATGAATTGATGGGCTTGGTGGTTGGTGCAATCAATGAATTAGCCAATACCTACACGAAAGTTGATGACATATTGGCTCAAATGAAAAAGGTTTCAGGCGATGCCAACAATCCTTCTACCGAAGCAAGCGGTTGGGATTTATTAACAATGGATTTTGGAAAACTAATCAATGTAGTGCTGACCGCTATTCAGAATGGCTTATCTATGATTATTAGGCTTTTGTTAGAAAATGTCAAAAATGTGTTAGTCGCATTTACTTACTCGGTAGGTATTTTTGCCACTGCCCTCAGTACCGTTCCAGGTTTAGGCGGAACAATTACACATTGGTTTCGCTCAATGCTGAACATTCTCTTTTGGACACTTACGCTATCTATTTTGGACAACTTGGTGGTTGGTTTATCAACCACAATTCAGACCACAACACAAGGAAGTGATATTGTCAATATGTTGGTTATCAACCTTGCTTTGATTCTGATGTATCTCGGAGTTCCGCTTTTAACCACACTTTACATTGGCTCTTCGGCGATTGGTGGCATTATCAGAAGTATTCAAGGAGCAACAGGGGGCATGGTCGCTGCTGGGGCAAGTGTAGCAGGAAAGTCAGTTTGGGAAAAATCAGCAGGAGCAAGAACCAAAGCATGGGAAGCAACTAAGCAAGGTTTTTCAGATGTTTTTAGTAGAAATGACACTACAAATCGTACAAAATCATGATAGAAAATACCCAAACGGCGATTAGGCATTTCTTTGCCGCTAATGATGTCAATAAATACATTGATAGACTTTTTAACCTTTTGAAAGCGAGTATGTTTCTATTGCTTCTTTCAAATATTCTTTGGGGAACTTTGTTTTGGGATGCTACTAAAAACTCAGACCAAAAGGTATTTGTACGTTCGGGCAAAGAAATGTTTGCCGCTTTATTAGCTGATAACGATACTCGCAACATCGGACAGGTAAGAGGCTTGATAAACACATTTGCCAAATTGTTTTTTGAAAGCGATGCAAAATCATTTAGTGAACGACTCAATGAAGGTTTTTGGCTACTAAACAAGCAAGATGCACAGGCCATTTACAAGAACTTTATTGATGAAAAAGTACAAGAAAATTACACCAAGTTCAATGCTTATTCCAAGATAAAAATAGATAGCATGGGTGTAGATATGTCGGTTGTACCTTACAAATGTACCTTACTTTTCAAACAAGCTATCTATTTCAACGAACAAGAAAAAATAAGCAACGTAGGGGCAATTTTTGAATTACAGCCAGTACCATATTCAGAAAAGAACCCGTATGGATTACAAATTCAAAATTTTAACTATATCGAGTATAAACCAAAACAATAAAAATTATGAAAAAGCTATTACGAGCGGCGTTCCGTCGGGAGTCGCTACTCTGGACAGCATTCCGCTTTTCTTTGTTATTCATCTCATTTGCGGTCTTTTCTCAAAAAAAGATAGACACCATTTATGTTAATGCTACATCAACAACTTACTTGATTTTTGATGATGCCATTACTCTTGTCAATTTGGGTAATACTGATTATCAAGCACAACCCGCATCAACCAATCAATCAAGTGTAGCTACACAAGTTCTGTTTTTAAAGGCGAAAAGTACGAGTGCCAAGCCAACAACTTTACTTTTGACACACGGGAATCAAATTTATGAAGCCTATGTAAACTACCAAGAACCCTTATCAAAAGCCTTTTATGATTATAGAGGCTTAGAGAAAAGAGTAGAAACACTCAAAATAAAGGACGATAATATGCTACTGAACGATAAGTTTAAAAAGTTAGCATCTCTTAGTCCAAACATTTTATTTAAAGGCTATCAATCGGGTATTGCTGTTAAATGTGAAAACCTTTACAATGATGAAAATGGTACTTATCTTAAATTCTTGGTGAAAAATGAGAGTTCCATTACCTATGAAATAGATAATGTTTCCTTTTCATACATATCCAAAATGAAGAAAAAAGCTATCAATCGCTTGCAATCATTAGGTATTGAGGAAGTAAATGCCTTGAAAAGTATTGAACCAACCAAAACCATTTCCCCACAAAAGCAGATTACCTATCTCTATTATGTGCCACTCTATGCAACAACGGACAATGGTTATTTGCAAGTGATTTTCAGGGAAAAGAATGGTTTACGCAATGTAAGCATTGATATTCCTTTCAAAAAAATCCTAAAAGCTGAAATGCTCTAATGACAAGCAAAATGGAAACTGCGAATCAAAATGAAGGTGTGAAAGAAGAAACTAAAGCATTAACTTCTCCTGCAAAAAAAGCAAGCGGACGGCGTTCCGTTTTCAGTGAAAAGATGTTGAGCTTGTTTAGTAAAAACAGACTTGTCTTCATTTTAATAGGCTTGTTTTTACTACTAATTGTTTTCTATGGCGTGTCAAAATACGTTCGTCAAGAGATTGTTAAAAACATGACTTTTTCGATGCCCAAAATTGATGTAAGTCAAGATAATGAAAGGGCGGCTCTCCACAATAACGGCAAGAAGGATACTTCTGGTGATATGCTTGATGAAGTGAAAAAATC
>JAIYBU010000218.1 GCA_027488335.1 Cytophagaceae bacterium | reverse complement strand
TTAATACATATAATTTTACGCTAAATGGCAACCGAATATTTAGGAATTGATGTGGGCGGTACTAACGTCAAGATGGGCATTGTTGAAGCTCAAACTGGTAAACTTTCAAATTTTTATAGCCACGATACGGCAAGCTGGCGTAAATCTGGGCATTTTGTTGAGCGTTTGGGCGATGCAATTGCGATTCAATTAGCCGAAAATAAAAGCGTAGAAAAGTGCGGAATTGGCGTACCGGGGCTTATCAACCGTAATCGTACTACTTTGGTAGAAATCACGGCAATCCCCGAAATCGACGGTACGCCAATTATACCTTATTTGAAAGAACGTTTTCCAAAATGTGATTTTTTCCTTGAAAACGATGCAAATGCAGCCGCTCTGGGCGAGTATTACTTCGGTGAGGACGACGAAATTCCAGAAGATTATATCATGGTGACGCTCGGAACGGGTGTGGGTGGAGCAGCAATTATCGACAAAAAAGTTTTCAAAGGTGGTGGCGGAAATGCGATGGAGCCTGGCCACGTACCATCAAAAAATGGTAAAGTTTTGGAGAGAAACATCGGTAAAAATGAATTGCTCGACCTGGCCAATAAAATGAGAAGTACTTATACAGGAAAAACACAACTTCCAGCCGATGGCACTATCTCGACTACTGGTTTGGTAGCAGCCGCAGCCGAAGGCGATGAATTAGCTCTTCAAATTTTCAGTGAAGTTGGCGAAATGCTCGGTAATGCTTTAGTTTCGATGATTCGTATTTTGGATATTACGACAATCTTAGTTGGTGGTGGCCTTTCAGCTTCATTCGATTATATCATGCCTGCCATCAATAAGCAGTTAGAATATTGGTTGACACCATATTACCTCAAAACGCTTGTCATCAAGAAAGCGACTCTTGGAAACGATGCAGGTCTGCTTGGAGCAGCAAGTTTGTGTTTTTAAGATAAAACATATATATTTCTGAATAAAAAGGTTAATTATCTGATTGATAGTTAACCTTTTTTATGTTCAGCGATTAAATTCAATTTTATCCTCAAATTCAACCCAAACCCTATGCTATGGAAATCACTCATGCAATCTCCGATGCCGTGCTTACACTCACAGGCATTTATGTATTTCTTCAATATCTCCGAAAACTCGAATTTAATACTTGTTTACTTTGGGAAGCCTTCGTACTTTCCATCACAGCAGCAGCATTTTTTGGGGTTATCCGATTTTTAGGTTATGCTCCTGCAAAAACAGTTTCGGAGTTTTTTCAACATTTGGCAGGAACAGCGGGAGCATTTTGCTTAGTTTATGCGTCGTTTTTATTAGTTCAACGAAAAACGGCTTCTCGCAATGCAACTTATGCCGTGTTGGCTTTTGGTTTTTTAGCTTTTGGAATTGTTCAATCGACTGATAATCAAAAAGTATTACAAATTGTATCAATGGTGGCTATTCCATTGGTTTTGGTTATCGGTATTTTTGGACTTATCAAAGGGCGTTCGGTCGTAGGCTCTTGGCTTATTTTGGGAGTTTTAGCCTTGATTTTGGCTACTTATAACAAAAGTTTTATGCCCAATACACTGCTCGACCCAACCGATATTTATCATTATTTAGTAGCCATTAGTTTGTTTTGTTTCGGAAGAGCAGCTCGCCATCAGACTATATAAAATGAAAACAATTTTTATCACAGGTTGTGCCAATGGTATCGGGAAATACCTTGCCGAAACTTTTGTATCACTCAATTTTCAGGTAATTGCCAGTGATTTTGATTTAATAAAATTACAGCAAAATAGTCGCTTACAACACAGCGAAGTATTATGTCTAAAATTAGATGTATCAAAAGCAGAGGAATGGCAAGAAGCAATCAATAAGGCCGTCGAAAAGTTCAAAAAGATTGATATTTTAATAAATAATGCTGGAGTAATAACTCCTAACTTTTTGAGTGATTTGAGCCTTCAGGAAATAGATTTACAACTCAATGTAAATCTAAAAGGAGTGATGTACGGAAGTAAATTTGCGGCCGATGTGATGATTAAACAAGGTTTCGGACACATCATTAATATTGCGTCATTAGCAGGCGTTGCTCCTATCAAAGGGCTCTCTGTTTATGCTGCATCAAAATTTGGCGTACGTGGATTTACGCTTTCTATTGCCAACGAAATGAAACAAAAAGGTATTAATGTTTCAGTCATTTGTCCTGACTTGGTTGATACCAATATGCTTACTTTACAATTAGATTACGAAGCGGCAAACCTGACTTTTTCGGGAAGTACTCTAAGCGTTAATGATATAGCTGATGCGATTATCACCCGAGCAATTAAGAATAAGGAAGTTGAAATTCTAATACCCAGAAGTAGAGGTTTATTGGCAAAAATTGGCAATTTCTTTCCTTTTCTCAGTAGTTTTTTAACCGAAACTCTTTCAGAAAAAGGCAATAAAAAAAGGTTAGCTCTGAAAAACAAGAGCTAACCCGATTCTAAATGAGGGCTTTGAAAAGAAACAAATAATTGACTATCAATTATTTACTCTATCACTTTCGGTACTTGAAAATACTCACCGTTTTGGCTTGGGGCATTTTTCAAACCTTTGTCTCTTGGCAGAGCATTTTGAGCAATGTCTTCTCTGAACACATTCACTTCTTCGCTCATATGCGTGAGTGGCTCTACATTGGTGGTGTCGAGTTCTTTGAGTTGGTCCATCCAATTCAAGATTTTCGATAAATCGCCTACCATTTTCTCACTTTCCTGCTCGCTTAATTCTAAACGAGAAAGATGTGCCATTTTTTCAACTGTCTTTTGGTCTATTTTCATATTTTTATTTCGGTTCAAAATAACAAAGGCACATCGTAATATTTACTTTTCGGCTTTGTGCCGTGCGACAGTCGCCTTTGTTCCTAAATTTTCTTAATCTCTAAATTTATTTAACGTAGGCTGAATAACGTCATAGACTTGCTTTTTCAAGTCACCGATATCAGCTTTTGTTTTGCCAATGGTATCAATAGGCTTATGCACAATTACTCTAATTTTATGCCATTTGAATAATGTTTCGGGCATTACCTTATAATTATCCAATAGCGAAATCGGTACAATCGGCACACCATTCTCGATTGCCATCGAAAAAGCCCCATCTTTAAAAGGTTGAATCATTTCGGGAAAATTGGTCGAAAAAATGCCTCCTTCGGGAAAAATCATAATACTCCTGCCTGATTTCAATGCTTTTATCGAACGAGTCAATGCTTTTATCCGACTATCTTTTGCGGTTCTATCTACTTGAATATGAAGTTTTGTGAACATATATCCAAACAATGGCACTTTCTTGACCGAACTTTTGCCCATAAATGCAAAATAGTTTTTTACCACTACGCCCATCATCGCAATATCAAGATAGCTAAAATGGTTGGCACAAAAAACATACGCACGTTTTGGGTCAAGTTCTGCTTCGTAAGTAACATGTATGGGTTGCCCAATCACGAAAAAGAAAATCTTTCCCCAAATACGATTACAGTAATGGGCAATGGGCTTCCATTCTTCTTTTTGCAAGCAAACGTAAACAATCGGAAACAGCAATAAAAACACTACTATAAACCAAAATGCACACCAAACTGTATATATCCAAGAAAATATCTTCATGCCCCCCTCCCCTAAAGGGGAATTTTAATTACATCTAAAAAAAATACTCAGAAATCCTATTTCTAATGAGTGATTTATTTACAATCTCGGCACGATTTTAAACCCACAGTAGAACTGCTTGCCGAAGTTCGATATTAATCGCAATCACTATAATTTTGTCGGTATTCTCACCAATAATTACTTTATCCCGTCGTGCAAATCGACTGGTTTTGCATTTTTACGCATTTTGATATTAAGCGTTTCAACCAAAAACGAGAAAGCCATCGAGAAATACACGTAGCCTTTTGGTACATGCACTTTAAATGCCTCAGCTACGAGCAATGTACCAATCATTACCAAAAACGATAAGGCCAACATTTTGATAGTCGGGTGACGCTCCACGAAATCGCCCACTTTACCAGCAAAGACCAACATGGCAAAGGTAGAAAGAACAACCGAAACTGCCATTACAATAATATTATCGGTCATACCAATGGCAGTAATGATAGAGTCGATTGAAAACACGATATTAATAATCGCAATATCAAAAATAGCTTTGGAGAGCTTTGATGCAGTTTTTTTACCGCTGATATTTTCTTCGTGTCCTTCGAGTTTTTGGTGAATTTCAGAAGTTGATTTATACAACAAGAAAAGTCCACCAATCAATAAAATAATATCCTTTCCGCTAAAACCCAAATCGACGGGTAAGCCCAAGTCTTTTAAATTAAATAAGTCAGTTTGAAGACCCAAAATCCAACCCAACACAAATAATAATGCAATACGAATAAGCATTGCCATCATTAAACCAATATTACGTGCTTTCTTTTGTTCAAGATGTGGAAGTTTCGAGGCAATAATCGAAACGAAAATAATATTATCAACGCCTAATACTATTTCTAAAAGCGTTAAACTTAAAATGCTCGTTAAAGCTGCTGTTGTAAAAATTTGTTCCATTGAGAGGTTTAGTTATATTTGTTTGTGTGGCGAAATTACCCTTTTTCGGGGTTTCTGCAAAATTCAAAGATGATAAACGGAAAATTTCAAGCAGCTTTCAAGTCTGATTTCTTGATGAATATCAGCTAAGTTTATTTTTTTACCAAATTTTCTACCCCAAAACAGTATTGTTTTTACACGCCAAATTACTCGTCTATTGCTTTCTTATAGAATTATGCTTAAAGCATGGCCAAAATCACAAAATAGTATTATAATTTAACTGAATTTTAGTTGATGAAACTTAATAAAGTACCTACTTTTGTTATATTCAATCTATATATTTTGACTTTTAATGAAACTCTCTAAAGAATTACTAACCAACAGTTCTACACTCCAATTGCCTGAAAAAGTACTCCAATTTGGTACGGGGGTTTTACTTCGTGGATTATGCGACTATTTTATTGACAAAGCCAATAAGCAAGGGATTTTTAACGGACGAATTGTGGTTGTAAAATCAACCGATTCGGGTGGTGCTGATGCTTTTGCCGAACAAGATAACCTTTACACGATTTGCGTAAGAGGTATCGATAAAGGCGTTCCTACCGAAGAAAACATCATCAGTTCGGCCATTAGTCGAGTGCTTTCTGCCCAGTCAGAATGGAACTCGATTCTTAAAACTGCCCAAGACCCAAACATTTCGGTTGTTATTTCAAACACTACCGAAGTTGGTTTGCAATACGTAGAAGAGAGTATTCATCAATCTCCACCTGCTTCGTTTCCTGCAAAACTTACAGCGTGGTTGTATGAGCGTTTCCAAAATAAACAAGCTGGTGTGGTAATTATCCCAACCGAACTAATTGTAGGGAATGGCGATATTTTGAAAGATTTGATTCTGAAAGTTTCGGCTTTCAATAATCTACCAGCCAATTTTGTAGAATGGTTAAAAACCGAAAATTCATTCTGTAATTCATTAGTTGATAGAATCGTACCTGGTAAGCCAAAAGGCGAAGCCTTAGCCGAACTTCAAGAAAAATTGGGTTACGAAGACCAACTTCTGTTAGTTGCCGAAACCTACAGACTGTGGGCTATTCAAGGTAATGAGAAAGTAAAAGATGTTTTATCCTTCGCCCAAGCCGATGAAGGCGTAAAAATTGCCAGTAATATTGAGCAATTCCGTGAATTAAAACTTCGTATGCTCAATGGTACGCACTCACTCATGTGCGGAATGGAATTTCTTTCGGGTTTCCAAACCGTGAAAGAGGCTTTGGCCGATGAGATAACCGAGAAGTTTATCACAAACTTGATGATGTCGGAGATTGCCCCAGCAATTCCATACGCAATAGATGCGAAAGTAGCTCAACGCTACGGCCGTGATGTATTGGATAGATTCCGTAACCCATACCTCGACCACCAATGGATTAGCATTACGCTGCAATACACCATGAAAATGCAGATGCGTAATATTCCATTATTGTTGAATTACTACAAAGAATTTAGCACTGTTCCACAATATTTTACTCGTGGTTTTGCAGCGTATCTTTTGTTTATGAAAGCTGTAAAAGAAGAAAACGGCAAGTATTTCGGAGAAAAAGAAGGTGAACTTTACCCAATCCAGTGCGATTCGGCAAAATATTTTTATGAAGTATGGCAAAACCATAAACCAAACGAAGTAGTAGATGCAGTGCTTGGCAATGAGCAACTTTGGGGAACCGACCTCCGTAAGCTCAAAGGATTTGCCGAAAACGTAACGACTCATCTCTCAAACATGGCCGCCATCGGCGTGAGAGAAGTAGCTGCGGCATTGAATGTATATGCTTGATTGTAGCACAATTCAGAAAATTGTGCTACAAAAAACGCTCCGAAAGAATATCTTTCGGAGCGTTTTAATGTCATCCGTGGACTGTTGTCTTTAGACTTCTGCAAAACTACTGTTTCACTTCCTGAATAATGCGTAAAGCATTTCCCACAATTTCGGTCACTTTCGTCCAATCTTTTACGGCTAAAACATCTTTTGGTACTAACTGTGAACCAATTCCTACGGCGGTAGTTCCTGCACCAAACCACAGTTTTAGACTTTCTTCGGTTGGCGAAACTCCCCCCGTAACCATAATCTGTGCATCGGGCATTGGACCACCTTTGAGTGCTTTCACAAAACCTGCTCCCAACACATCGCCTGGAAAAATCTTGATAAATTCAGCACCCGCCACACGAGCATTATAAATTTCGGTAACTGTCATCACGCCCGGCATCCACGGAATACCCGCTGCTTGACAAACTTTGCCAACTTCGGGATTCATCACTGGAGCAACAATAAAATTAGTACCAACATCAATGAATTTCTGTGCCGTGGCAGCATCGTAAATCGTACCAATTCCCAAAATCATTTCGGGCATTTCGGTTTCAGCGATTTTTACGAGTTCAACAAAATTATTGTATGAGTTTTCGGTACGATTCGTAAACTCAAAAACTCGCACACCTGCTGCATAACACGCACGCAACACGCCTAAACACAATTCTAAATCATTGTGCGTAAAAAGCGGCACTAAACCCGTTGCCGAAACCTGTGCCAAAGTTGTATTTTTATCAAATCTTGCCATTGTTTTATGATTTACGAATTACGTAATGACGATTTACGAATAAAAATCATAAGATTTCGACTCAAAACTCGTCATTCGTAAATCGTCATTCGTAATTTATTTTATCTTCTCAATCTACCAGATTTATCACCGCCCATGACGGCTTCAACTTCTGGAACTGTCACTAAATTTTGGTCGCCTTCGATGGTGTGTTTTAGAGCAGCGGCCGCTGTACCAAATTGTAATGATTTTAAATCATCTTTCAATACAACTTGTCCGTAAATAAAACCACCCAAAAACGCATCTCCAGTACCAATTCTATCAACAATATGTGTAATATCCTGATAACCAGTCTCTATCAATTCTTCGCCATTCCACATTTTAGCAGAATATTGATTATGTGACGCACTTACCTGAATACGGTCGGTATCAATTACTTTCTTAATCGTCGGATAAGCCTCCATCAACATTTTACAAGCCTCCACAAATTTCCCTTTTTCGGCAGTTACTTGCAGACTAAAAATCTCTTCGATGTTTTTGCGACTTGCCAAAATAATATCCGAATACGAAGCCAACTCGGGCAAAATTTCTTGTGGGGTTTTTCCATATTTCCACAAATTACTGCGGTAATAAATATCTGATGAAACAGTTATTCCCAATTTTTTAGCAGTTTTCACGGCATCTAAACAGGCCTTTGCTGCTCCTTCTGAGATTGCGGGCGTAATTCCGCACCAATGAAACCAATCTGCACCTGCCAAGATTTCTTCCCAATTAAACAACTCAGGATTTATATTAGCAAACGACGAATCAGCACGGTCATAGACAATCTGACTGGCACGCATCACGGCACCTGTTTCCAAGAAAAATACCCCTACTCTATCGCCTTCCAAGATTACATGAGAATCATCAACTCCTAAAAAGCGTAGAAACGCTTTTGCTTTTTGACCCATTAAGTTATTTGGAAATGTTGTTACGTGAGCAGCTTCAAAACCAAACTTCACGAGCGATGCCCCAACGTTCATTTCTGTACCACCAAAAGTAGCATTAAATGAGGTTGCTTGTTCGATTTTCTGAAAATTGGGTGTCGAAAGGCGAAGCAGTACTTCACCGAAAGTTACTATTTTTGGCATGAAATCAATGATTGAATGAATGATTTATTGAATGAGTGAATAGACTTTAAACTCAAACAATTTTCTATAAACCTCTTACTATACCTAACTCTAAACCTCTAAGCTCGGCTAAACCACGTAATCGACCAATGGCTGTATAACCTGGGTTTGTTCGTTTGGTAGCGTTTAAGTCATCGAGCATTTTATGTCCGTGGTCGGGGCGGAATGGCAATCTGTAATCTTCACGTCCTTCGCTTATTCTTCGTTTTTGTTCTAAAACCAAAGCTTTCATTACACCATACATATCCACATCGCCATCTAAGTGGTCGGCTTCGTAGAAATTGCCTTCGGCATCACGCTTAGTAGCTCTTAGATGCACAAAATTAATTCTGTTTCCCATTCGCTCAACCATACCTACCAAATCATTATCAGCACGCACACCGTAGCTTCCTGTGCAGAAACACAATCCATTAAACTTACTTTCGGCTGCTTCGAGCAATAATTTTGCATCAGTTTCGGTACTTACCACACGTGGCAAGCCCAAAATCGGATATGGTGGGTCATCGGGGTGAATCGCCAATAATACGCCTGCTTGCTCAGCTACGGGCGTAATTTCACTTAAGAAACTATATAAATTTTGGCGTAATTCTTTATCTCCTATATATTTATATGTATCAAGCGTTTCTCTGAATGCCTCAATCGTAAAACTTTCTTCGCTTCCTGGTAAACCCGCAATGATATTTCGGGTCAGACGCTGTACGTCTGCTTCGCTCGCACTTTCAAACCATGCTTTTGCTTTAGCAACTTGTGCTTCTGAGTATGACTTTTCAGCATTTGCTCTTTTCAGAATGTACATTTCAAAAGCACAAAACTCGGTCATATCGAAACGCAATGCTTTTGAGCCATCGGCTACTTCAAAATCTAAATCAGTGCGAGTCCAGTCTAAAATTGGCATAAAATTATAGCAAACCGTATCAATGCCACATTCGGCCAAGTTTACGAGGCTTTCTTTGTAGTTTTCGATGTATTGCTTATAATTTCCAGAAGCCTTTTTGATATCTTCATGCACAGGCACACTTTCTACCACCGACCACACTAAACCACTGCTTTCGATGAGCGATTTACGAGCTTGAATTTCTGATTTTGTCCAAACCTGACCGTTTGGTATATGATGAAGTGCCGAAACAATGCCAGTTGCCCCAGCTTGACGAACATCGGATAAACTTACGGGGTCATTGGGGCCAAACCAACGCCATGTTTGTTCAAGAGCCATATTTTTAAGATTGAAATAAATGATTTACAAAAATAGAGCTAAGTATATGAGTCTCCAACTAATATTTTATCAGAAATAAATACTTTTTTGACAGTATCGCTATCAAGTATGTCAAAAACTGAAGACAAGGTTATACAAAACAAATTTTAAATATGACTTTAAAAAGAAAAATAAAAAACTTACATTTTTTTGGGACTAATATTTGGAAATAAAAAAACAGACGTGCATCTTTGCAGTCCCAAACAAAAAAGTAGTTTCGTTTGCGAAAAGGGAGTTTAGCTCAGCTGGTTCAGAGCACCTGCCTTACAAGCAGGGGGTCACTGGTTCGAACCCAGTAATTCCCACTCTTTTCAAAACAGTACAATGTGTTATGGGAGTTTAGCTCAGCTGGTTCAGAGCACCTGCCTTACAAGCAGGGGGT
>JAIYBU010000016.1 GCA_027488335.1 Cytophagaceae bacterium | reverse complement strand
TAAATATAATTCTGACCTCTATCAAATCATTAAAGTTTCGACGGGTATCGGAATCATGCAAAAGTTTTTCTTTGAAAACATTCGTCGTTTTGAGGTTTCTGAATTTAAAGTATTCAACGACGTAGCCTATTTAGCAGGAATGGTCAAAGAAGAACCTGTTTTGATGAGCGTTAACTTCAATAAAATGCAGCCTCGCATTTTGGCAGGTGGTATAAAAGGCACGGCCAGTATTTCATCGCTCGATTATGATGCTATCAATGATTTATTGATAGTTTCTTATTCAGTAAAGAAGGGCCGCTCAAGCTATATGGCAGTGAAACGAATAAATCCAAATGGAAAAATTGTGGAGCAATTAACCGTCGAACCAGAAGAAGATTTCGGTTTGTTAACTGGAAAATTGTTTTCGTTGAACGATGGTACTCAATTAATGATTGGCAACTATGGTTTCAATGGGTATCAGTCAAATGGTGGGCCGATGTCACAAGGTTTATATATCAGTAAAGTAGATGGCGAAACACCCGAATACCTGAAAATGCACAGTTTTACAGATTTTAAGAATTTTTTCAAGTTTTTACCGCTCAAACAACAAGAAAAAATCGAAAAGAAAATAAAGAAGAAAAAAGGAAAAGGCGATGACCTTAGGCTCAATTATCGGGTTTTGGTACATGACATCATCCAAAAAGATAATCAATATATATTGGTGGCTGAGGTTTTTTATCCTGAATTTAAAAATATGAACTATTACGGTTCTCCTTTTTATGGCAGTGCTTTTGGTTCGCCGTTTGGGTATGGTTATAGTTCACTGAATGCCATGCGTTTTGCTCGTTATTATGGACTAAATTCATGGGCATGGAATCCGTGGATGTATTCAAATTATAGCAGTAATAACCAACAATTTGATGGTTTTAAATATACACATGCTATTGTTGCAGGTTTTGATTTAACAGGAAAATTGATTTGGGATAATAGTTTCAGCTTTGATAATGTAAAAACGATGGAGTTGAAAGAAAAAGTTAAAATTCGATATGAAGGCGATGAGATTGCCTTAGTGTATAGTAATAAAGGTAAGCTTGCCACCAAAATTATTCGAGGAACTGAGGTCGTGGAGGGGGTAAAAACGATTGATATCGATACTCAAAAAGAGGGTGATAAAGTAAGAGATACTGCCACCGATGAGATTGAATATTGGCACCAAAACTATTATTTAGCTTGGGGCTACCAGCGAATTGCCAATCGAATGGAAGGAAGTCGTCGAGTATTTTATCTCAACAAAATTGCTTTTTAAAAAACACTTTTTTGATATGCCATGCCGTTTTATGTAGGTGTGGCATATTTTTTTGCCTAAAATCTCAATCAACTCTTCGCTGATGAATAACTATTTTTTTCTATTTCTTTTCTTTTCTTACTTAGCCGTAAAGGCACAAAATTATCCTGCTAATGGAGTGTTAAAAACTGTTGAGATTGAAGCAAGCGGTAATCCGACTTGGCAGAAAATTATTCCTCTCGGTAGCGAAGGTTTGTTGGTTTTTCTAAAAAAAGATATTACCAAGGCAACGGTTATTAAATTTGACAACAACTTAAACCAACTTTGGGAAAATGAAGTATTACTGGATGTTGAACGTAAACCAACTTCTTATTTTTATGATAAAGACAAAATATCGTTTCTTTTTAGTGAAAGTCAGGGAATGTATTATCAACTATTCAGTTTTGATTTAAATAATGGTAAAATAGAAAATAAAGGTTTTGAGCTACGTGAGTTTTTTCAAGACCAAAACTATGTAAATGTAGGGCATCGGGTCTTGATTGCGGGTATGAACGAAAAAGGTGGAGCTTTCTACAACTTTGATTTTAATACCAATGAAGGAGAGTTTATTTCGGCTGAACTAAACGGTAAAGCACAACTTCAGTACATAAATTATAACACAAAAAATAATTTGATTGAAACTCTTTGGGGCGTAAAAGAATCAGGTTTTGCGAATGAAAAAAAGAAAAAAGGTGAGTTTATAAAAAATGCTTACGTGGTTTTTACTAAATACGATACCCTCGGAAAACTCATAACAAAAACCCCGATACAATCTAATGCAGGTAATTTTCCTTTAACAGCTCAATTGACGGTGCTTGATTCAGTAACGAATGTTGTTACGGGTGTTTATCAGTCAAGTAATGGCGTAAAAGGAATTTATTTTTCGAAGATTGAGCATGATAAAACGATTCTTACGAAGTTTTACGATTATCGTAAATTATTGATTGGAACTGAAAACCTCTCGGACGAACAATTGAAGAAACTATCGAATGTCTATACTTTTTTGCCAACTCAAACTATTTTCTCTGAAAACAAAATTTTGGTAGGAGGTAGCTTTCATCAACCTTCTTATCAAGTTGTTAGTGTCGATAATCCTGATTTTGTTGGGTATAATTTCAGTACAAATTATGGCGTCTCTCGTAGTAAGACCAAACAAGTGCTAACAGGTTATCAATATCAGAATGGTTTTACTGCAAGTTTTGATTTGAGCGGAAATTTGCTTCAACAACAACGCTTCGACATTAGGCAAACATCATCTGATATAGACGAAGTTATAGCCATTAATAAATTAAATTCAGTAGCGATATGTGCCAAAGGAAATCTGATTGTAACAAAACCCAGAATTGCCTCCGAAACCAATACTTACAAACTTTCTTCCGAATCCGATGACCCTAAAAATACCCAATACATAGCAAAATACCGAAATGTGAGAAATTGGTACGAGAATTATTTCATTGCTGATGGAAGTCGTGTTAAATTTGAGGTCATAAAAGAAATGGCTGCCTCGAAAGAAAAACCTTCGAGAAGAAAAAAGCAGCAGCGACCAATTCCAGAAACCAACGTCAAGAAGATTATTTATCTATCGAAGGTGCTAAATTCTTCGTTTTAGAAATCTTCATTACGTTCAAAACCGCATTGTTTTGTATAACTTACTCACACCAAATATCAGTTCTTATGAGTTAATCGACTCAGGTAATTACGAAAAACTCGAACGTTTCGGCGATTTTATTTTGGCACGCCCAGAACCACAAGCTGTTTGGGATAAATCGCTTTCTGACGAAATTTGGCAACGAAAAGCTTCGGCTATATTTAAGAAAACCAAAGGTCGTGACCAACTCAGTCCCGAAGAGCGTGGCGAATGGCATAATGTCAAGAAAATGCCCGAAAAATGGTACATAGATTATGTGCAGGGCAATTCTAAACTTAAATTTAAACTTTCACTTTCGTCGTTTAAGCACGTCGGTATTTTTCCTGAGCAAGCCGCCAACTGGAAGTTTATTGAAGAAAAGCTTACACAGATGAAGACTGGCGACTCGCCTATTCAACAAACACCCAAAGTACTGAATCTCTTTGCTTATACGGGTGGAGCTTCGTTGATTTCAAAAGCCAATGGAGCAGATATTACGCACGTAGATTCAGTAAAACAAGTAATTTCATGGTCAAGAGAAAACATGGAAGCAAGCGGCTTGGCTGATATTCGTTGGGTAATTGAAGATGCCTTGAAGTTTGTAAAACGTGAAGTTAAGCGAGGAAGAAAATACAATGGAATCATTCTCGACCCGCCCGCTTATGGCCGTGGCCCAGATGGTGAAAAGTGGATTTTGGAAGAAGGTTTAAACGAATTATTGAAAAATTGCCTCGAGCTTCTCGACGAAAATTATCATTTTTTTATCTTAAATCTTTACTCAATGGGTTTTTCGGCAGTCATTGCTGAAACCATTATTAGGCAAAATTATGCCAATATTCAAAATCCTGAAATGGGCGAATTAGTCCTGCAAGATAGTTTCAATAAGAAATTGCCATTGGGTGTTTTTTATCGTTTTTCCTCTATTTAAGCAATAAAACACTCATAGTCAATGTTTTTCATAGTGTTTTTCTGGAAAAACAAGTAAAAGTATTGATTATAAATTCGGAGCTAATAAGCTAAAAAAAGAGTGTTGATTTGTCCCAAAAATATGAATAGTAACAGCTATAAGACAGGAATGTATGAAATCGGACATTTGCTGCATTTTGAACGGGGGATATTATACACACTTAAAGAACTAATCTTGAGGCCAAGTCAAATTATCAAACACTTTTTACGGACGACAGCAATCGTGTGGTGAAGCCAATCATTTCAGAACTCTCAACTTTTATTTTTATTATGAGAAAAAATTCGGATTTTTGTAAAAAATATCTCACGATTAAGCAATTTAGCATTGCTACTACCCAATTGTGAATAAAATCGGATGTCTAATAATCAAAAAAATTGTCTATTTATTATCCTTTCAGTACTCTTGTATGCGTGCGGACAAGATAGTCGTGAGCGTTCAAAGATTCCACCGACCCCCTTTCAAACTGAAAGTATTCAAAATACAGCTTCTCTTGAAGCTCTCACTGATGCCATCAGAAGTAATCCAAGTTTAGCCGAAAACTATTATAAACGTGCAATAGTTTTAAATAAAATGGGCGATAGCAAAAAAGCCCTTGAAGACATTAACCGTGCCGACCGACTCAAACAAAACACTGGGAAATATCTATACGTAAAAGCCTTGATTTTGCGAGATATGAAACAGTACAGAGAAGCCTTTGCGTTTGCTCAAAGTGCCGAAATCTTGAATGTTGATACACCAGAACTTTACACGTTGCTCGGTGATTTATCTCAGCAACGCAACGACCTAAAAAATGCTGAACAATATTTGGCAAAATCTTTGCAAATAGCACCTTACGACGGAGAAACCTATTTTTATCAAGGAACTTTGGCCGCCCGCAAAGGCGATACGGTGACTGCCATCTTAAAAATGAATAAGGCCATCGACATGAAGCCTTCGTTTAAATTAGGATATTCAACATTAACTGAAGTGCTAAAAAATCGTAGATTATATGATTCTGCATTAGTAGTAAACAACGCTGCGATTTTGCAGTTTCCTAAAAATTCAGAGTTTTTGGTCGATAGAGGTTTGGTTTACAATAAATTCGGCCGTTTGGATTCTGCCCTTGTTTATTATGACAGAGCCGTAAAAATGGATAGTAAACGAATTGATGCTATGCTTTACTCGGCTTCAATTTATTTTAGATGGAAAAATTATGCCAAGGCTTTAGAGTTTTATGAGAAGGCTTTGGAGGCAAATTCAGAAACACCAAAAATCAATTATTTGATTGCGTTAACACTCGAACAACTCGGTTCACTAACAAAAGCCGAAGAGTTTTTGAAAGCCGAAGTTGAAAAAGACCCTAATAATACGCAGGCTATCATTGCTTTAAATCGGGTGTCTGGACAAATAAATTCAGCAATGGGAGTTTATACAGCACCCATTCCTATTCCTGTAAAAAAAGCCCCAGTTCCAGTAGCAAAACCAGTTGTCGAAGAACCTAAAAAGCTATTAGATACAACAAGAGTTAAAGTAAATGTTATTGCACCAAAGAAAAAAGTCACTATTAAAACCGATACGTCGAGACGCTTGAAGTTGTGATTTTAAAAAATAAAGGCTATTATCAGACATAACCAATAAAATAACAATAAAACCAGTAAAATATAAATGTGGCTTGCCACTTAATTGTTGATAAAATTTTATGATTAAAATTACTTTACCCGACGGAAGCGTAAGAGATTATCCAAAAGGGAGTTCGAGTTACGATGTTGCTCTTTCAATCAGTGAAGGGCTTGCGAGAAATGTATTAGCTGCCAAAGTAAATGGTACGGTGCAAGATGCCAATTTGCCAATCGAAACTGACTCAAAATTGCAACTTTTGACGTGGAATGACACCGACGGTAAATCAACATTTTGGCACTCTTCGGCTCACTTAATGGCCGAGGCTTTGGAAACATTGTATCCGAAAGTCAAATTTTGGGTTGGGCCTCCGCTCGAAAACGGTTTTTATTATGATGTAGATACCAATGGTGAAACCATTTCTAACGATGATTTCAAAAAAATCGAAGATAAAATGTTGGAATTGGCTCGTCAGAAAAATGATTATGTCAGAATTCCGATGGCAAAAGCCGATGCAATTAAATATTTTGAAGAAAAAGGCGATGAATATAAGTTAGACCTGCTTTCGGGCTTAGAAGATGGTTCGATAACTTTCTATAAACAAGGAAATTTTACTGATTTGTGTCGTGGACCGCACATTCCTAATACAGGTTTTATCAAAGCTGCCAAAATTATGAATGTGGCAGGGGCGTACTTCAAAGGTGACCAAAACAATAAAATGTTGACTCGTATCTACGGTATAACATTTCCAAAGCAAAAAGAATTAGAAGATTATTTGACACTTTTGGAGGAAGCCAAACGCCGCGACCACCGTAAATTAGGGCAAGAACTTGACTTGTTTACATTTTCTGAAAAAGTCGGGAAAGGTTTACCATTATGGTTACCAAAAGGTGCGATGTTGCGAGAACGTTTGGAGAATTTTTTACGTAAAGCACAAGTAAAGGCCGGTTATCAACAAGTAGTTACACCTCATATTGGTAGTAAACAGTTATATCAAACTTCGGGGCATTGGGAGAAATATGGGAAAGATTCTTTCCAACCAATTACTACACCCGAAGAAGGAGAGGAATTTTTGTTGAAACCAATGAATTGTCCGCATCACTGTGAAATTTTCCGTGCCAGACCACGCAGTTATCGTGAATTACCTTTACGTTTGGCTGAGTTCGGAACGGTTTACCGTTATGAACAAAGTGGTGAACTTCATGGTTTAACTCGTGTACGTGGATTTACACAAGATGATGCACACATTTTCTGTACCGACGACCAAGTAGAAGATGAATTCAAAAAAGTAATTGATTTGGTACTTTACGTATTCAAATCGCTCGGTTTTGAAGATTTTTCTGCCCAAGTTTCGTTGCGTGACCCCGAAAACAAAACAAAATATTTTGGTTCAGATGAAGCGTGGGATAAAGCCGAAAATGCCATTCGTCGTGCAGCCGCAGATAAAGGGCTTAAAACTATTGAGGAATTGGGTGAAGCCGCTTTCTATGGTCCGAAACTTGACTTTATGGTAAAGGATGCTTTGGGTCGTAAATGGCAACTCGGAACTATTCAGGTAGATTATCAATTACCACAAAGATTTGAGCTCGAATACGTCGGTTCTGACAATCAAAAACATCGCCCCGTAATGATTCATAGAGCTCCATTTGGCTCAATGGAACGCTTTATTGCCATTTTGATTGAAACAACGGCAGGTAATTTTCCATTATGGCTATCGCCTGACCAAATTGCAATTTTACCGATTTCTGAAAAGTATGAAGACTACGCCAACGAAGTTTTCTTGACACTTCAAGAACAAGACATCAGAGGCTATGTTGACCATCGTGACGAGAAAATTGGGCGAAAAATCCGTGATGCTGAGGTAAATAAATTACCTCTGATGCTCATAGTAGGTGAAAAAGAAGCCGAAGAAGGTAAAGTTTCAGTAAGAAGAAAAGGAGAAGGGGATTTAGGGTTAATGACTATCGAAGAGTTTGTAGCTTTTGCCAAAACTGAAATATACAAAAATATACCACAGTTTAAGGTATAATCGTCTCGGTTTTGCAATATTTGAAGCAATAATCTTTGTTTTATACAAATTAGTTAGTACTTTCGTAAAAATCAATTATTAGTAACCTTAAAATCGTTAAATGGCACAACAACCATTCAATCGTAATTTCAGAAGACCAGCACAGAAGGAAGACGAACACCGAATCAATCAACGCATCCGTGCGGCACAGGTTCGTTTGGTAGGAGACAATGTAGAGCAAGGTATTTTTGATACCGCACAGGCTCTCGCTATGGCACAAGCACAAAGTCTCGACTTAGTTGAAATTGTACCAACTGCAACACCACCAGTATGCCGAGTTGTAGACTACTCTAAGTTTAAGTATGACCAAAAGAAGAAGCAAAAGGAAATAAAAGCCAAAGCTGCCAAGACCGTAATCAAAGAAATTAGATTCGGTCCGCAAACCGATGACCATGATTTTGAATTTAAACTGAAACATGCCATTGGGTTTTTGAAAGAAAATGCAAAAGTAAAGGCTTACGTTCACTTTGTAGGTCGCCAAATTGTATTCAAGGACCAAGGTGTAGAACTTTTGAAACGCTTTATTGCAGGTTTGGAAGAGTATGGTAAACCTGAAGGCGAACTCAAACTTGAAGGAAAGAGAATGATTGTATTTCTCGCACCAAAAGCTAAAAAATAAGACTTCTTATAAATATTTAAGGGCTGGATTGATTTTCAATCCAGCCCTTTTTGTGTTCTTCTCGAAAAAAACTCATTTCTTAAAGGTAATGTGGCAAAAAATAGTTGGTGGAAATTTGTAAAAAAAGTATTAATATTCGTTGCCAGTTTGAAGAGGACATTTGCTCTGGTGGAGACCAACAAAACAGCAATAAAATTGGCCAATACACGACAGAATGTAGCTCTCTTTAGGGCTACATTTTTTGTTCTGTCGGCATTGC
>JAIYBU010000004.1 GCA_027488335.1 Cytophagaceae bacterium | reverse complement strand
TGATGGAAGCGGCAGGTAGTGTTTTGACAAATAAATACGCTGAAGGTCTTCCAGGAAAACGCTATTATGGTGGTTGTGAAGTAGTTGACCAAGTTGAGCAAATCGCTATCGACCGTCTTAAACAATTATTTAATCTTGCGTGGGCAAACGTTCAGCCTCACTCAGGAGCTCAGGCAAACATGGCGGTTTTTGTGGCATGTTTGAAACCTGGCGATAAAATCTTAGGCTTTAACCTTGCACATGGTGGACACCTTTCACATGGTTCGCCAGTAAATATTTCTGGAAAATATTTCCAACCATTCTTCTACGGTGTTGAGCAAGAAACTGGTCTAATCGACTGGAATAAAGTGGAAGAAACGGCTCACAAAGAACGTCCGAAAATGATTATTTGTGGAGCATCGGCTTACTCTCGTGACTGGGATTACGCTCGTCTTCGTCAGATTGCCGATTCAATCGGAGCTATTTTATTGGCTGATATTTCTCACCCAGCAGGTTTGGTGGCAAAAGGTTTATTAAACGACCCATTCGACCACTGCCATATCGTGACTACCACTACCCACAAAACCCTTCGTGGTACGCGTGGTGGTGTAATCATGATGCGTAATGATTTCCCAAATCCGTTCGGAATCACAACACCAAAAGGTGAAATCAGAATGATGTCGTCATTATTAGATTCTGGTGTTTTCCCAGGAACACAAGGTGGCCCATTAGAGCATATTATTGCTGCCAAAGCAGTTGCTTTTGGCGAGGCTCTGACCGAAGGTTTCTACAATTATCAAGTACAAGTTCAGAAAAATGCCAGAGTAATGGCTCAAGAATTTATGAACCGTGGCTATAAAGTTATTTCTGGCGGAACAGATAATCACTTGATGTTGATTGACTTACGTCCGAAAAACTTGACTGGTAAAATTGCCGAAAACTCATTGATTCAGGCAGATATCACAGTAAACAAAAACATGGTTCCGTTTGATGATAAAACCGCCATGACTACTTCGGGTATGCGTGTAGGAACTTCGGCCATGACTACTCGTGGTTTGGTAGAAGCTGACATGATACGTATCGTAGATTTGATTGATGAAGTATTGATGAACCACGATAACGCAACGAAAATTGCGAATGTTAGAGGTGAAATCAATAACTGGATGAAAAACTATCCGTTGTTTCAATATTGATTGTAGAACAAGTTTTTAACTTGTTTGATAGTGTGATATGGTTTCAGACTGTATCACACTTTTTTTGTGCATTATGCGAACAGGATGTTCGCTCCACAAAAAATAAGAAAAGCTTGGTTCAAACGAATCAAGCCTTTTTCTAAACCCTAACTAAACCGTATATAAAATTTTTGTAGGACAGTTTTTAAACCTGTCGATTACATTGAACAACTAATGCACGAACGAAACAGAGGTTCGTTTCATAGGTTAGGCTACAAAATAATAATCAAATTCTTGTTTGATTGCCAAACATTCGTTCTTGGTTTCTTTCAAGATTTCGCATTCCGCTAATTTCTTCCCCAATATTTTTTCTGTAAAAAACTCAACTACATAATTCGTAAGTATCTCTACAAACGACTGTACATTAGTATCCTCTTTTACACTTGTAATACTTTCCAGATTTACTTTAATGGAATTTTCAAGTTCGTTTACCAAATTCTTTTGTTTGATGTTTTTGCTCAACGTACGTTGCTGCTCATACGTATTTTGAGGAAAACCCATAGCCATTGAAGCGTAGCTAAAAGAAGTGATTGAAAGGAGTAATAATAGCTTTTTCATAAATGTTGCGTTTAGCGTGTCTGAACTCATTATCTGATTGACAATACAAAGATATGTGTTTTATTTAGTATTATGCAATACATAGTACCTTTTATTTTCTATTTTCCTTTATAAGTGGTCAAAATTAAGGATAAATGGTTCGTGAAAAGGATTACACATATAAGATGCAGAAACGTAGTACAAAGTTGCAGATTAAAACAGATATTTTTTTATTTGTTAACATTCTTTAACAAATATATACAAATGTAGATAAATAGTTCCAATATTTCAGATAGAAGTAATAATTTAAGTGCGTTTCTTTATCTTTACATAAAAAATCAACCCTCCATAATTATATGTTAAAAAAATCACTGAAAGTATTGGCATTGCTCATACTTTCTTGCGAAACCTTCGCACAATCAACCAATACACTTTGGTATAAACAGCCCGCTCAGTATTTTGAAGAAACATTAGTTCTGGGAAATGGTAAACTCGGTGCAACAGTGTTTGGTGGCGTAGAATCGGACAAGATTCTCCTTAATGATGCTACACTTTGGTCGGGAGAGCCAGTCAACGCCAACATGAACCCAGAAGCATATAAGAATGTACCTGCCATCAGAGAGGCTCTCAAAAATGAAGATTACAAATTGGCCGATAAACTTCAACGTAAACTACAAGGCAAATTTTCGGAGTCTTATGCACCACTTGGTACAATGTTTATTAATCACGCTAACGCAGCGAATTATTCAAATTATTACCGAGAATTGAATATCTCGCAGGCAGTTTCTAAAGTGTCTTACGAAATTAACGGTGTTAAATATACTCGTGAATACTTTGTTTCGCAGCCTGACCAAATCATGGTTGTAAAACTAACAAGTAGCAAAAAAGGAGCTTTAACGTTCGATGTAACATTTAATAGTCTACTCAAATATAAAGTTTCTACATCTAACCAAACTTTGCAGGCCAATGGCTATGCCCCAATCAAAGCCGAACCCAATTATAGAAGAGTAGAGAACCCTATTGCTTTTGATGAAAACAAAGGCACACGCTTTACGACTTTGGCTAAAATAAAAAATACCGATGGCACAATCGTAGCTACTGATAGCACTTTGGGCGTAAAAGGTGCAACTGAGGCTATCATCTATGTTGCGATTGCTACGAGCTTTAATGGTTTTGATAAAAATCCTGCCACACAAGGGCTGAATAATCAAGCAATTGCAGCAAGTAACTTAAGCAAAGCCTTTGGCAAAACTTTCGCTCAAATTAAACAGACTCATTTACTTGACTATCAGAAATTTTTTAATCGTGTAAGTTTAGATTTGGGAAAAACCACTGCTCCAAACCTTCCAACCGATGAACGATTAAGACGCTACGCCAAAGGTGAAGAAGATAAAAATTTAGAGATTCTTTATTTTCAGTATGGTCGATATTTACTCATCAGTAGTTCACGCACGATGGGTGTGCCAGCTAATTTACAAGGAATTTGGAATCCTTATATGCGTCCACCTTGGAGCAGTAACTACACAACCAATATCAACGCCGAAGAAAACTATTGGTTGGTCGAAAATACGAATCTGAGTGAAATGCACAAACCCATGATGCAATTCATCAAGAATGTAGCTACCACTGGTAAAGTTACAGCCAAAACATTTTATGGTGTAAACGGCTGGGCGGTTGCTCATAATTCGGATATTTGGGCAATGAGTAATCCTGTTGGAGATTTCGGACAAGGCGACCCAGGTTGGGCAAACTGGAATATGGGCGGTGCGTGGCTCAGTACGCATCTTTGGGAACATTATGTATTTACAAAAGACCAGAATTTCTTGAAAAATGAAGCCTATCCGCTCATGCAGGGTGCAGCTCAGTTTTGTTTAGAATGGTTGGTTGAAGATAAAAACGGAAAGTTAATTACCTCACCATCAACTTCTCCCGAAAATATTTATATCACACCCAATGGCTACAAGGGAGCAACCATGTACGGTGGAACGGCCGATTTGGCAATGATTCGTGAATGTTTTGAACAAACCATTAAGGCATCGAAAATATTAAATACAGATGCTGAATTTAGAGCAAAACTCGAAGCAGCTTTGGCTAAACTTTATCCGTATCAAATTGGCAAAAAAGGAAATCTGCAAGAATGGTATTATGATTGGGAAGATGCCGAACCACAGCACCGCCATCAATCGCATTTATTCGGTCTTTTCCCAGGAAACCATATTTCTCCACTGAAAACCCCTGCTTTGGCCGATGCTTGCCGCAAAACGCTCGAAATAAAAGGCGATGAAACAACAGGTTGGAGTAAAGGCTGGAGAATTAACCTTTGGGCAAGACTTCTGGACGGAAATCACGCTTATAAAATGATTCGTGAATTATTAAATTATGTAGAACCCGATGGCGTAAAAACCAACTATGCTCGTGGCGGTGGCACTTATCCAAATCTATTTGATGCTCATCCACCCTTCCAAATTGATGGTAATTTTGGTGGAGCAGCAGCTTATGCCGAAATGCTGGTACAATCTGACGAACAAGAGATTCGCCTCCTCCCTGCCCTCCCCGATGTTTGGGAAAGTGGCTCAGTAAAAGGTATTTGTGCCAGAGGTGGATTTGAAATTTCGCTTGATTGGAGCGGTAAAGCACTTAAAAAATTAATCATTTCATCGAAAAAAGGAGGTAAAACTACCTTGATTTCGGGCAATAAAACCAAAACCGTTTCATTGACTGCTGGACAGAAAATGGAGATTGCTTGGTAAATAATAGAGTGGAAACTTTTCTAAATCCTGTAAAGTTGTGTAAGTGAAACTTTGCAGGATTTTTCATTTCTATCAAAAATTACAAAAATTATTTTATTTTTATAAGTACACTTACTATATTTGCACATAAAATAAATTCACTAACAAAAATATTCAAAATTATGTGGACAAAATCGCATACTATCGTAACGAAAGAGGCATCTAAAGAACAAATGTGGAAACTCTTTTCGGATGTAAATAATTGGCACAAATGGGATAAAGGTATTGAATATGCTAAGATTGAAGGCAAGTTTGAAAAAGGCAATTTTTTTGAACTAAAACCTAAGGGAAGCGGAAAGGTAAAAATCGAATTATTTGAAACTGTAGAAAACAAAAAATTTGTTGACCTCACGAAATTCCCACTGGCAAAAATGTACGGTGAACATAATTTTGAGGAAACCGAGGCAGGATTAAAAATAACTACGACTATGAAAGTTGAAGGCGTTTTAGGCTTTTTGTGGCGAAAGATTGTAGCTCAAGATATAGTAAATGGATTACCCCAAGAAATGGTCGAACAAGTAAAATATGCAAGCAAATTATGAAATATTGGATAGCCGTAGTATCAAAAGAGCATACTCTCAGAGGTGTTTCGGGTGGATTTATGCAGGTTTGCCATGGCAAAGAAGCTCCCTTAAAACGTATAAAACCCGATGATTGGTTGATTGTATATTCTCCTAAACTAAGCATGGAGGGTGATACAAAATGCCAGTCTTTTACGGCGATTGGTCAAGCCGAAGATGAAAATGTTTATCAGTATCAAATGACTGAGAGTTTTCATCCATTCCGAAAAAACATAAAGTTTTATAACTGTCAAGAAACTTCTATCTTGCCGCTTATTAATGACCTTGAGTTTATTCAAGATAAACAAAAGTGGGGATTTCCTTTCAGATTTGGTCTCCTTGAAATCAACGAAAAGGATTTTAACCTCATCCTTTCAAAAATGCAACCAGATGAAAGAAATTGAAAAAACGTTTAGCGTAGAAACACCCGATGAAAGTTCAGGCTTTTTGTTGTGGCAAGTAACGAACCTTTGGCAAAGGGAAATTAAGAAAGTACTCGAACCGCTTGATTTGACTCACTCACAATTTGTATTATTGGCGAGTACATTATGGTTGATGCAGCACAATGAAGCCATCACACAAATTGTCTTGTCGAATCATACTAAAATTGACCCGATGACGACTTCTACGGTCTTACGTACACTACAAAAAAAAGGCTTTTTGGGCCGACAAGAACATTCGACCGATACAAGAGCCAAAACCGTAATTCTTACGCCAACTGGAATTGAAGTAGCAAAGATTGCAGTTAAAGTAGTTGAAGAATTCGACCGCAGTTTCTTTCAACAGCTCGGTAATGATTTATCTTTTTTCAATCAGAACTTACATTCACTTTTAACACGGAAGTAAACTCATTTACTTCCGTGCTTATTTCTTCCGTAAAATACAAATCGCTACATTGGCTTTCATCTTCAAAAATATTTTAACAGAGTCATCGCATCAGAAATTCCATTTCGAAAATTTAATCTTGAGAATTCCATTCTGGGAACGTTCCCGATAACGTTTGCGTAAAATAAGTGGATTAAAATATTGATTTCCCATAAGAATTAAGCTAAATTTAATTCCATTTTTGAAGCAATTCAACCTTATTCTATGAAAAACATCTTTGTGGTAAGCATTTTATTGTGCTTATCTTTTGCCTCTTTTGCCCAAGTCGCAATCAAAATCGACCCAAATGCCGAGCAAAAAGTTGTTTCTCCTTACCTATATGGCCGCAATAATTCTCTTTCAACTGACCCTGGTAAAGTTTTAAACATCAACTGGACATTATTGAAAGATGCAGGCGTAAATTTTTTCAGAGAAAACGGTGGAAATAATGCCACAAAATATAACTGGAGAAGAAAATTATCAAGCCACCCCGACTGGTACAACAATGTTTATGCCAACGATTGGAGTAGTGCCGCAAAAGCTCTACAAGCCAATATGCCCTCGGCACAAGGAATGTGGGGTTTTCAGTTAATTGGTAAAGCTGCCAAAACAAATGCCGCCAATTTTGATGACTGGGGTTATAATAAATCGCAATGGTGGGAAGGTGTAAATCAGAATTTAGCAGGCGGTGGCACGCTCAGCAAAACTGGTTCAAAAGCAACTACTGAGGGTAACACAAATCTATATTTAGAAAACTGGACGGCAGATTCAACGGTTGGAATTTTGAACAACTGGTTTGGAAGTTTATCGCTCGATAAATCGAAATTACAATACTGGAACATGGACAATGAACCAGAGATTTGGAGCGGCACCCACGACGACCTCTTTCCTACTCAGCCATCTGCCGAAGAATTCATGCAAAAGTATTTTGCCGTAGCCAAGAAAGCCCGTGCTGCCTATCCAGCCATCAAACTGGTTGGTCCAGTAACGGCCAATGAATGGCAATGGTACAGGTGGGGTTCGGCTAATATTACAGCCGATGGAAAAACGTACCCGTGGCTTGAGTATTTTATCAAACGGATTGCCGAAGAACAAAAAACGAGCGGTGTAAAGCTATTAGATGTACTGGATATTCATTATTATCCTTCAAGCAAAGTAGTTTCGGAAGTTGTCCAGTACCATCGAGTTTTTTTTGATAAAAACTACGTTTACCCCGAAGCCAATGGTGTAAAAACTATCAACGGTGGTTACGACAATGGCCAAACCAAAGAATATATTTTTACAAGATGCAACGAATGGCTCGATAAATATTTAGGTCCAAATCATGGCGTAAAGTTGGGTTTGACAGAATCGGGAATTGCACTCACCGACCCCAACGCAGTAGCCGTTTGGTATGCTTCGACTCTGGGTGAGTTTATGAAAAACGAAGTGGAGATTTTTACACCTTGGAGTTGGCGTACAGGCATGTGGGAGACACTACATTTGTTTAGTAGATATAATAAAACGTTAAGTATCAAAGGACAGTCATCTGAAGAAGAGTTTGTATCCGCCTACCCAACAATTAATTCAAAAAAAGATTCGATGACAGTAGTTTTAATCAATCGTTCGACAAGCACTTCCAAAAATACAACTCTAACTTTTGATAATTTTACTATCAATGATAAGACAGCTAAATCATTGTCTATCAAAAACTTACCATTATCCGAAACATTTGTATCACATACACAAAATGCTTTAGTTAGCAATAATGTAGCAGTTTTTGATAATATCATTTCTGTTTCTTTACCTCCTTTATCTATTACTTCAATACAGCTTACAGGTAAAGTCGAAAACTACGTAGCGGTTGTTTTGGCAAACGAGCAAACACAAATCAATGAAAGCTTTAAGGTTTTTCCAAATCCGAGTCAGGATTTTTTAGAGACAACTATTGAAGGGAAAATTCAAGTCTTTGATGCCAAAGCTCAAGAAATTAAAGTAATCTCAGAAGGTAATAAAGTAAAAACCAGCGAGTTGAATGCAGGGCTTTATTTCATCAAAATCACAAATAAAAAAGGGGAAGTTTTCAGCACTAAATTCATTAAAAATTGACCATGAAAATATCATTTCTAAAAATTATTTTCTTATTAGTCCCAACTTGCATTTTTGCCCAAAAAGATGTTTATCTTTTTTCTTATTTCACCGATAATGGCCAAGATGGTTTACACTTTGCTTACAGTAAAGATGGTCTAAAATGGGAAAGCCTCAACGAAGGAAAACCTTTTCTAAAACCCGAAATTGGTAAAGATAAGTTGATGCGTGACCCTTGCATTATCCAATCGCCTGATGGCACTTTTCAAATGGTTTGGACAAGTGGCTGGCACGACCAAATCATTGGGTATGCTTCCTCAAAAGATTTAATCAACTGGTCTGAGCAAAAAGCTATTCCTGTAATGCAACACGAACCCACCGCCAAAAACTCGTGGGCTCCCGAAGTTTTTTATGATGATAAAAAGAAAAGCTACCTCATTTTCTGGGCAACAACTATTCCTGGCAGGCATGGCGATGTCTCAGATTCAGAAAAAGAAAAAGGTTGGAATCACCGAATTTATTATACCGAAACTACTGATTTTAAGACTTTTAGTCCAACTAAAATGTTTTTCAATCCAGATTTTAGTGCCATTGATGCCACCGTTCTGAAAGATGGGAAAAGCTATTATATGTTTATCAAAAACGAAAATCCAAATCCGCCACAAAAGAATATTCGTATCGTAAAATCAGATAAAGCAAGTGTATTTGATGTAAATAAAGTTTCCGAGCCAATCACAGGAAAATATTGGGCAGAAGGACCCACTTCAATTCGTATCGGTGAATACATTTATGTGTATTTCGATAAATACATCGACCATAAATACGGTGCGATTCGCTCGAAAGACCTAAAAAACTGGGAAGATATTTCTGAACAAATAAGTTTTCCAAAAGGCTTACGCCACGGAACAATTTTTAAGGTTTCGGAGGCGATTTTCTCCAATTTATCACTTAACAACTAACAAAAACTGCAATTTTCATAAAAAAGCCTTACCAATTTAACCATAAAATATATGCACCGTTTAGGATTTAAAATGAAACTTCATGCTGGACAAGCAGAGGAATACAAACGTCGCCACGACGAACTATGGCCCGAACTCGGTCAAGTTTTGAAAGATGCCACCGTAAGCGACTATTCGATTTTTTTAGATGACGAAACCAATATTCTTTTCGGTACTTTAAAAGTCGAAGATTTAGAAAAATTCAACCAAATTCCGAATAATCCAATCACGAAACGCTGGTGGGCGTATATGGCCGATATTATGGATACAAACCCCGATAACTCACCTGTGAGTATTGATTTAAAAGATGTTTTCTATTTAGCTTAATTAATACCCTAATGATTAAATTGTTTCAAAAATCGCTTATTCTAATAGCATTTTGCTTGTCGAGTCATACATTTGCTCAAGTACAAGCACCTGCTTCTACCCTACACTCAGAAGCTCTTCATACGGCCAAACCCGACTATCCAACACCTTACGGAAGTCCAAAAATAGAAGACGTTACGCAAGTATTGAACCGCATCCATGGTTATTTAGATGCTACTACGCCCACAAGAGTTATCAATAAAATTACAAAAGAAGAAATAAAAGATTATGCTAAAATTGATACAAACGCAACGGTTTATCGTGGCGATTTTAGTCTAACAAGCTACGAATGGGGTGTAACTTACGCAGCCATGTTGGCCGCCAGCAAAGCAACAGGCGACCCTCGTTTTGCTCAATATACTACCCAACGTCTAAACTTCTTGGCAGAATTGACTCCAATTATCAAGGCTAAGTTTCCTGTCAGTTCAGGAATGCCATTACGTCAGATAATTGCCCCACACGCTTTAGATGATTGCGGAGCAATGGCAGTTTCGATGATAAAAGCCATGCGAAATGGTTTGGTAAAAGACAATGTGCGACCATTGATTGACAATTACCTCAATTATATTTATACGAAAGAATACCGTTTGGCTGATGGCACGCTGGCAAGAAATCGTCCATTAAAAAATACGCTTTGGCTCGATGATATGTTTATGGGTGTGCCAGCATTGGCTCAAATGGGAAAACTTACGGGCAATACAAAATATTATGATGATGCCGTAAAGCAAATTCAACTTTTCTCGAAACGAATGTTTAATAAAGATATGGGAATCTTTATGCACGGCTGGGTAGAAAGCATGGAAACTCACCCCGAATTTCACTGGGGAAGAGCCAACGGTTGGGCAATTCTGACAATGGTTGAGGTATTGGATATTTTGCCGAAAGATTATAAAGGTCGTGCCGAAATTTTAGCACTTTACAAAGCACACGCAAAAGGTTTGGCTTATTACCAAACAGGGACAGGTTTTTGGCATCAATTGCTTGATAAAAACGACTCTTACTTAGAGACCTCAGCAACAGCCATTTATACTTATTGTATCGCAAAGGGAATTAACGAAGGTTGGCTTGATGCTGCCACTTACGGCCCAATGGCACTTCTCGGTTGGAATGCCGTAGCTACTAAAGTAACCGAAAAAGGACAAGTAGAAGGCGTATGCGTAGGCACGGGTATGAGCTTTGAGCCTGCATTTTATTATTACCGCCCCGTCAATGTGTATGCTGCCCACGGCTACGGCCCAACACTCTTTGCAGGAGCAGAAATCATTAATTTAATCAAAAAATATAAGTTTGCACTGAACGACAGTGCGATAATGAAGACCAACACCCCTAACCCCTAAAGGGGAACAATTTTATCGGACTATAAAGACTCTAAAAACAATTAAACATATAAAATAATGAAGTTAAAAAGCCTTTTTTTTTACATAACAATACTTATCCTTAACTCCCCTCTCGGGGTTTGGGGGCAGTCATATTCCGTCTGGATGGCAGAGTCTTTTATGAAACGTCATAAAGATTCGATTGCCGTGAAAGAAGGAAAACCCGCCGCATGGGATTACGAACAAGGCTTGATGCTCAAAGCTCTCGAAAAAGTATGGTATCGCACAGGCGATGGCAAATATTTTGAATATATCCGCCATGATTTAGACCGTTATGTACAGAAAGATGGCAGCATTCGCACCTACAAATACGATGATTTCAATCTCGACAACATACCAACGGGACGTGCTTTATTGATGCTTGCTCAACAATCGCAACCTGATAAAGAAAAGTATCAAAAAGCGGCCGATTTACTTTGGAAACAAATCGAAAACCAACCAAAAACCAACGAAGGTGGTTATTGGCATAAAAAACGTTATCCGTTCCAAATGTGGCTCGATGGACTTTTCATGTGCGAGCCTTTCGCTGCCGAATACAGCAAGATTTTCAATAAACCAGAGCATTTCAATGATATTGCCAAACAATTTGCTTTGATTGAAAAATACGCCGTTGATGCAAAAACAGGTTTGATTTATCATGGGTATGATGAAAGTAAAGAACAAAAATGGGCTGATAAGAAAACGGGACTTTCACCAAATTTTTGGAGCCGTGCAATTGGGTGGTACGCAATGGCTTTAGTAGATGTACTTGATTATTTTCCCGAAAACCACCCCGAAAGAGCAAATCTTGTCAAATATCTGCAACGCCTTGCTCCTGCTTTGGTCAAATACCAAGACCCAAAATCGGGTGTTTGGTATCAGATGACAACCCAAGGCACTCGGAAAGGCAACTATTTGGAGGCCTCGGGTTCGGCCATGTTTGTTTACACACTCGCCAAAGGTGTGCGTAAAGGTTATTTACCTGCCACTTATTTAGTCGCTGCTAAAAAAGGTTACGCAGGAATGTTGAAAGAATTTGTAGAAAAAGAAGCCGATGGTACAATCAGCCTCAACAAAACTGTGAGTGTGGGCGGTTTGGGCGGAACGCCTTACCGTGACGGTAGTTACGAATATTATTTGAGCGAACCCATCCGCAAGAATGATTTGAAAGGCGTTGGTCCATTTATTTTCGCGAGCGTAGAAATGGAAATCGCTGCCGAAAACTCATTGGGAAAAGGCAAAATCGTAGCCGTTGATAATTATTTCAATAATGAATTCAGAAAAGATTTAAACGGCAACCAAGAGTCCTTCCACTACACTTGGGACGACCGTATGCACTCAGGCTTTTGGGTTTGGGGACAAATCTATCAAGAACTGGGAGCGAAACTTAAAACGATTTCAGCAGCTCCTACGGCGACAAACTTAAAAGATGTAAATGTTTATATCATCGTTGACCCTGATACTAAAAAAGAAACGGCTTCGCCAAATTTTGTCCAGAAATCAGATATTAAAGTTATCAGCGATTGGGTAAAAGCTGGTGGTACACTAATTATGATGGCCAACGATACTGCTAATTGCGAGATTCCGCACTTCAATGAATTGGCAAAAGCCTTCGGTGTAGAATTTACCAATAAAAGCCGCAATATGGTGCAAGGCACAAAATGGGAACAAGGCCGTGTAGATATTCCTGCGGGAAATCCTGTTTTCAAGAATACAAAATTGGTTTATATCAAAGAATTAGTAACACTCACTGTGAAGGCACCAGCCAAAGCTATTGTAAGTGAAGGTGGCGATAACATTATTGCAACAGCTAAAGTTGGCAAAGGCAATGTATTTATAGTAGGCGACCCATGGCTATATAATGAATATACTGATGGGCGTAGAATTCCGATGATTTACGAGAACTTTAGTGCGGCCAAAGATTTGGCAAAGTGGGCTTTGGGAGTAAAATAATTAAGCTAAGATATTTTTGTAATGGTGTGTGCTTAGAATTGACAATTTTTATCAAGTTGTCAATTCTTTGTTTCTACCAAATCTGAGTATAATGTACAAGAAATAATGAAAAAATTACTCAAAACAAATACCTTTATCAAAATAGTATTAAAAAAAGAAATATTATAGCAAAATAAATAAAATAAACTCAATAGTTTTGCTTATTGAAATAACGTATAGTTAAATATAGAATGAAGAAGTTTTTAGACGAAGATTTTCTGTTACAAACAAAAACCGCTCGCACGCTCTACCATGAGTATGCGAAAGATATGCCTATCATTGATTACCACAATCACCTACCGCCTGACCAAATTTTGGGTGACAAGGTATTTGGTAATATCACACAAGTTTGGCTCTACGGCGACCACTACAAATGGAGAGCTATGCGTACCAACGGTATCAACGAACAATTCTGCACGGGCAATGCCACTGATTACGAAAAGTTTGAAAAATGGGCAGAAACTGTACCTTACACACTCAGAAACCCGCTCTATCATTGGACACACTTAGAACTTCAACGCTATTTCGAGGTGTATGAGGTGTTGAATCCTGAGAGTTCGAGAAGAATTTATGATGAATGTACAGCCAAAATCCAAACACCTGACTACTCGGTAAGAAATCTATTGGGTAAAATGAATGTGGAAGTTGTTTGTACAACGGATGACCCATTGGATACGCTCGAATATCACCAAGCATATCACAAAGATGCTTCGGCAAAAATCAAGATGTTGCCAGCGTTTCGCCCTGATAAATTCATATTGATTGAAAACCCGAACTTTGCTACTTATGTACAAAAACTTGGTACAATCGTTAATTTTGAAATTCATACGTACGAAGATTTACTAAAAGCACTTCGCTCTCGTGCCGATTTTTTTGCCAGCAATGGTTGCCAACTATGCGACCACGGTCTGGAGCAAATCTATGCTGCCGATTTCACGCCCGAACAGGCTGATGCAGCATTCAAAAAAGCGATTTCGGGCAAAACGCTAAGTGCAGAAGAAGCCCTAATTTTCAAATCGGCTATCTTGCACGCTTTGGGGGTAATGTACCACGAATTAGGTTGGACACAGCAATTTCACTTAGGAGCTTTACGTAATAACAATACTCGTGCCTTGAGAGTTTTGGGGCCAGATACAGGCTGGGATTCAATCGGAGATTACTCACAAGCGATTTCACTTTCTAAGTTTTTAGGACGACTTGATGAACATGAAAAAAAAAAAAAAACCATTATCTATAACTTAAATCCTGCTGATAACGAAATCATTGCTACCATGATTGGCAATTTCAACGATGGTTCGATTGCAGGAAAAGTACAATTTGGCTCAGGTTGGTGGTTTCTCGACCAAAAAGATGGTATGGAAAAACAAATCAATGCACTTTCGAACATGGGCTTGTTGAGCCGTTTCATCGGGATGTTAACTGATTCGAGAAGTTTCTTGTCATTCCCTCGTCACGAATATTTCCGTCGTATTTTATGTAACATTCTTGGAAATGACATAGAAAATGGTGAAATTCCAAACGATATTAAATGGACTGGTCAAATCGTACAAAATATTTGCTACAACAACGCAAAAGATTATTTTGGATTCTAAAAAGCTGTTAGCCATTTGTTAAAAAAAGTCAATAGCTAACAGCTAAAAATATTCAACCCTAAAATAAATTATGGAAAAAATCGGTAAGTATCGCTGGACCATCTGTGCTCTGGTGTTTTTTGCAACAACAGTCAATTACCTCGACCGACAGGTAATTAGCTTATTAAAATCGGTTCTCACAACAGAACTCAAATGGGACGACGGCGACTACGCCAACATCGAAATTGCTTTCAAATTATTTTATTCATTCGGTATGCTCATTGCTGGTGGCGTAGTTGATAAACTCGGCACTAAAAAAGGTTATGCTTGGGCTACTGGTTTGTGGAGTTTGGCGGCCATTGGTCATGCTTTTGCCAACTCTGCTTTTGGATTCATGATTGCTCGTGCATTCTTAGGAATTACCGAGGCAGGAAACTTCCCTGCGGCCATCAAGACCACGGCTGAGTGGTTTCCGAGAAAAGAAAGAGCTTTAGCAACTGGTATCTTCAACTCTGGTACTAACATCGGTGCTATTATTGCTCCGCTAACCGTTCCTGCCATTGCAGTAATTTGGGGGTGGCAATGGGCATTTATCCTAACGGGTATTATTGGTTTTGTTTGGTTGGTTTTGTGGCAAATAAATTATACTTCTCCGCAAGAGTCAAAAAAATTAAGCAAAGCCGAATACGATTATATTCACTCTGATAAAGATGATGTTCAACCTACGGCAAATGAAGAAAAAGTACCTTGGATGAAACTTCTTGGCTATCGCCAAACATGGGCATTTGCATTAGGCAAATTCCTGACCGACCCAATCTGGTGGTTTTATCTATTCTGGTTACCCGATTTTCTTCAAAGTCAATATAAACTTTCACTCATCGAAATCTCTATTCCAGTGGCAGTAGTTTATATAATATCTACTGTTGGAAGTATCGGTGGTGGATATTTGCCAATGGCTCTTATCAACAGTGGTATGCCTGTTTTCAAGGCTCGCAAAACTTCAATGTTTATATTTGCTTTATTTGTGATTCCTGTAATTTTCTCACAAATGGCTGGTCAAGTAAATATGTGGTTGGCCGTTTTTGTCATTGGCATTGCGGCATCGGCTCACCAAGCTTGGAGTGCCAATATTTTCACAACCGTTTCGGACATGTTCCCGAAAAAAGCAACAGGCTCGGTAGTTGGTATTGGTGGAATGGCAGGTGGTTTGGGTGGAATTTTGCTCTCTTGGGCCGTACAAAAAAATATGTTTGTTTATTACCGTAGCATTAACCAAATTGAAACGGCCTATTACATTATGTTTGCTATCTGTGCAGGAGCATATCTATTGGCATGGCTCATTATGCACTTTTTAGTACCTAAAATGAATCAGGTTGATTTGTAATTAGTCAATAGTTTTTAAAAGTATTCACAAAATGAAAAAAATACTAATCTTAGCATTATCGCTCATAATTGGGCAAATGGCTTTGGCACAAAATACGAAAGCCGACATAGAAGGTCTCGAACGCAAGCGTTTTGCCGCTCAGGTTTCAAAAGACTATGATTTTTTAGAGAAAATTTTTGCCGATGATTTGGTTTATACACACTCAAATGCCAAAGTCGATAATAAGGCTTCTTACATTACTTCTATTAAAGAAGGAAAAAGTGTGTATAAAAGCATTGATTTACAAGAAATCAGTGTAAGGGATTATGGAAAAATTGCCGTAGTAAATGGCAGAGCTTTGATTGAGCTTGGCTCGGTTGATGGCAAACCAAATATCGTAAATTTACGCTATACAGTAGTCTATTCAAAAAACGGCAAAAATGGATGGCAGGTTAATACTTGGCAATCAACAAAATTGCTGTAAATTGATTTTTAATTTGAAAAAAGACAAGAGAAATTAGATTGCAGAATCTTTTATCTCTTGTCTTTTTTTAATGTTCTTTTAAAGAAAAACGAAACTTTGATGAAAAACCTATCTATTCTACTATCACTCATATTTTTATTCCTAATTACGGGTATAAAAGCACAAGTACCACAATCTTTCACAGTAGCTAAAACTGCAGAAGAAGTTGGCTTTTCGAGCGAACGACTGAAACGTTTGGATGCTCATTTTCAGGAAGTTATTGATAAAGGTATTGCCCCCAATATTGTTACGTTTGTAGCAAAAAAAGGAAAAATTGTGCATTACAAAGCCTTCGGCTACAGTAATCTTGAATCAAAAACACCACTCAAAAAAGACGATATTTTCAGAATTGCTTCGCAATCAAAACTCATTACTACCGTCGGGCTTTTGATGCTTTTTGAAGAAGGAAAATTCTTTTTGGACGAACCTATCTCAAAATACATTCCCTCCTTCAAAAATCCACGAGTTTTAGTAAGCTATGACGAAAAAGACCGTAGCAAATACATTACCCGCCCTGCCAAATCTGAAATAACGATTCGCCAATTAATGAGCCATTCAGCAGGAATTCCTTACGAACACGCCTTACAAGATTTACCCGAATTCAAAGTACCCTTTTTCTGTTCAACCGAAAAAGATTTATTAAAAGATGTAGTTGATAAAATTGCGGCTCGCCCACTCATTGCCGACCCAGGTACACAATTCGTTTACGGACTAAACACCGATGTACTTGGCCGACTCATTGAGGTTCTTTCGGGAATGCCTTTCGATGAATATTTACGCAAAAAAGTGCTTGACCCACTTGGCATGAACGATACGCATTTCTATTTACCAGATGCCAAGGCTTCTCGTTTAGTAGAACTTTACTCTAAAGGCAATGTAAACGATAAGTTGAGCCTTCATACCAACGAAACTTACCGAAAATATGCCATTTCTGGCGAAAGAAGCTACTTTTCGGGCGGGGCTGGTTTATTAAGTACAGTAGAAGATTATGCTAAAATTTGCCAATTTATCTTGAATAAAGGCGAATTTAATGGTAAAAGATTGTTGGCTCGCTCAACAGTAGAAATAATGGGTAGAAACCAAATCGGGGAAAGTTTTGTATGGGATAGACAAGATAAATTTGGGCTTGGCTTACAAATCATTACGCCCGAATCGCACTACGGCGATAACGCAACGGTAGGCTCGCTCACTTGGGGCGGAATGTATTGTTCAGAATACACCATCGACCCAAAAGAAGAAACAATCATGTTGGTCTTTACCAACGTTCATCCTTACGCTCATTATTCTGAAATTGTACGTAAATTCAGAATTTTAGTTTATCAGTCGATGCTATGAAAATGTTGTTAATGGTAAAACTGTTGTAAATAGTTGTTTCTTTATGAAAAGATGGTTTCAACAACATGAAATAATGTGCAATACAAACAATATTTCAACACTTTCACCAAATAACTAAATTAATATTTTACATAAACTTTTCGGGCAATAATCTTTCTTAAATACAATTTTCTAACGAATTTTACAGCACGAAAAAATAACAATAATATAATGGAACATCCATTGATGGGCGTAGGTGTCGCTCTGATTACACCATTTGACCAAAATCACGAAATTGATTACGATGGTTTGCGTCGTTTGCTCGAAACTACGAGCGAAGGAGGCGTAGATTATTTCGTTGTACAAGGAACAACGGGCGAAACCTCAACTACCACTGCTCAAGAAAAAGCAGATTTACTAAAATTTGTAAAAGAAAATAACCCTAAGAATCTCCCAATCGTTTATGGTTTGGGGGGGAATAATACAAAAATAGTACTCGAAACCATAAAAAATACTGATTTGAGTGGAGTTACGGCTATTTTATCAGTTTGTCCGTACTATAACAAACCATCGCAAGCGGGTTTGATTGCCCACTTTACGGCCATTGCCGATGCTTCGCCTGTACCTGTTTTGTTGTATAATGTACCTGGCCGTACAGTTACGCACATTCAAATTCCAACGGTTTTAGAATTGGCTAAACATCCAAACATTATTGGTATCAAAGATGCAAGTAGCATCGAAAATGCGATTGAACTAACGAAACGTTGCCCTGAAGGTTTCTTATTGCTTTCGGGCGATGATAATCTTGTAACGACTTCAATCAGTATGGGCTTTAGTGGTGTTATTTCGGTGATTGCCAATGCGTTCCCGAAAGAATTTGGAGAATTGACATGGGCAGCCCTAAAAGGAGATTTTGAGAAAGCCGCCGAAATTCAACAAAGATTCGTTGATTTTGATACGTTATTGTATATGGAATCAAATAAAAAAAAAAAAAAAAAATGTTGCGAAATAAAAGGTATTTGTAGTTCAGAAGTTCGCCTACCATTAATAAAAGCTTCTAACGAACTGGGAGCGAAACTTGAGAAAGCCATGATTACCGAAGGTTTTTGGCAATAATTTTGAAAAAAATTTAATTAGAAGTCCTTAATGAATTAGTATTCATTAAGGACTTTTTTTTGAATAATAGATGATAATAATACCCAGAAACCTACCTATATCTCTTTACTTATTAAAAAATTAAGAGAATATTCAAGTAAGTTTATGAAATCATGGTTAAAAAATTCAATTCATTGAAGGCTATCCTTTTTATCTTCTACTTTTGCACCATGTACAGTCAAGGCGTCACGCACCGAAATATTTATTTCTAAACCCAAAATCAGAGTCAAAGCAATCAGATATATCCAAACCATGAGAGCGATGAGTGTTCCGATTGAACCATATAGTTTATTATAAGAATTGAAATTGGCTAAATAAAACGAAAACAGATTCGTCACTAAAATACCCAGAACAGAGGCAATTAAAGCTCCAAAATTAAAGAACCGTAAGCGTTTATGCACCGCAGGGGCAAAATAATAAATGGCACAAATACCCAAATAGAAAATAAGAAAAATACCGCCATAACGCACAATTTGCACCAAATAGAAGTTGAAGTTTTCGTTGAGAAGCCCTTTACTGAAAAGAAAATCAATGATAATCGTGCCAACGATAAGTACCAAAATGGCCGAAATCAATACCACAATCAAGAGCAACGTCAGAAACAATGCTATGAAACGAGCTTTTAAATAACTACGTTTTTCACGCACTTGCAAAGTCATATTGAAAGCCCGCATGAGAGCCATCATGCCATTCGTAGCGGCAAAGACCGTAAAGAAAAAACCAAACGAAAGCACATCGCTACGGCGACGACTCACAATATCTTGAATCGTATTTGACGTATTTTCATAAATTCCCTGTGGCATGGCATCACGCAAGAAATTCATGATTAAAACATCCAAATTATCAATCGGTACAAACGGAATAAGCGTAAATAAAAAGATAACCCCAGGAAAAACCGCCAGTAAAAAACTGTAAGAAACCGAAGCGGCACGCTGGTCAATATCAAAAGTAATGATTTTTTTCCAGAGGATTTTTAGTACCTGATACAACGACACGGTGGTGTCTGAAAGGTAAATGCTTTGGAGAAATTTAATAGCTCGTTTCAAGGAAAAGTATTCGTTGTTTGTGCAAATATGGCAATTTTTAAACAAAAAAAGGATTTATTCACGATATATTCGTCGAAAACTTATTAGTAAACCAATCAGTGGTCCAATAATTAATACCCAAAACACAAACAGATTTGAAGGAAAACGTACTAATAACCAATCAATTAGCTGAATCGAAACAATCGTAATAGCAAAGCCAATACTCGTAACAAGTGTCATAAGGCTACCACGACGTTCGGGCAAGGCAAAGCGAGAAACTAATGTAGAAAATTGCGGAGAATCGCCTACTACAGAAATACCCCAAACGAGCATTAGAATGGAGAAAATAGGCAGCGAAAAGCTCCCTAAAAATGGTAGAATGACACAACAAATTACTGAGGTAGCTAACTGAAATAACGCCACTTTTCCACTACCGAAACGCATCGCCAAAAGCCCACCGAGCCAGCAACCCAGAAAACCAACTACGATAATGATAAAAGTAGCAATTGGCTCATTCAAATTATATACAGGGTGAACATGCAAGTAAAGCTTCCAAATGGCAGGCACAAATGCCCAAAAAGCATATAATTCCCACATGTGGCCAAAATACCCAAAGGCTGCCGCACGTAGTTTTGGTATTTTAAAAATCGAAGTCAAAGCACTGATAGAAAAACTATTACGCTGCGAAGGTAGCGATTTATCGGGCAAGAGCCACCACAATAATATCCCACCAAAAATGCAGATAAAACTTATACAAAGCAGAAATATTCTCCAAGGTAATTCAAAACTTATGCCTTTCAGCAAATACGGAAAAGCCTTTCCTAAAACCAATGCTCCCACCAAATAGCCCATTGCTCGGCCTAAATCTTTGCCATACCAATCGGCCGCAATTTTCATTCCAATGGGATAAATCCCTGCCAAAAAAAGCCCCGTAAATAATCTACTCACCAAAACCACAGGTACATTTAGCGGAAACACGGCAATGCTAATATTCGCCAAAGCACCCAAAACTGCGGAAGACAGAAACAGCCTTGAGCTTAACACTCGCTCAGGTACGGCAAAAATAGCATTGAGCAGCGTACCCAAAATAAACCCCATCTGCACCGCAGATGTTAGCCAACCGCCCAATTTCACACCCAATTCTGCTTCTATTTGTGTCGATACGGCATTACCTGATAGCCAAAGAGTAGTTCCTGCAAATTGTGCAAAAACCAATACAAGTAGGAAATAGACTGGGCGATTTGGAGATATAATCACGATTAGAAATTTTGAATTACAAAGATAAATTTGCAAGAAAAATACTATAAATTTCTTTTTTTAATTGAATAAATATAAAATTAGTCGAAGTAGCTATTCACTTCGTCGAAAATTTTTGGTCAGTAAACGACCTTTCATATATTTGATAGAAAGTTCACACTTTTGCTAATTGGAAAAAGTCCAAATGACACACACACTCTACAAACTCTTCAATAACTTTGGTTTACTAACCGAAGCGGAAATTACACATATTCTAAGCTATTTCAAGCCTAAGAACCACAAAACAGGCACAATCTTGGTTAATTTCGGCGAAATTAATGATAAACTCTATTTCATAGAAAAAGGAATATTGAGGGAGTTCTCAGAACAAGAACAAGAACAAAACAATACTATTACTCATTGGCTCGTACCCGAAAATAGTTTTGAGTATTTGATTGATAGTTTTTTGGAGCAAAAGCCCTCTAAAATTGCCTTAGAAGTAATTGAAGATACTAAACTTTGGGAAATTGCTAAGACTGATATGGATAAACTCTACGAAACGATACCCCAAGTGGGCTTTATCGGAAAATTGATGGTTGAGCGATACATCAAAAACTACGAAGAATTTATTAGAATGCTACGTCTCACTCCCGAAAAACGAGTAGAATGGTACTACACTTACCATACGGACTTGTCAAACCGTGTACCACTCAAATATGTAGCAACATATCTGCACATGACACCCTCGACACTTAGTAGAGTCAGAAAAAAAATGACAAGCAGAAAATATATGTAGCTACATGAGTTGCCCAAAAGCAATTATTTTCTTGCCCAAAAACAATTTTATTTCTCAAAAACATTGCTCTACTTTGCAATAAGTAAGCCCCCGATGAAACTTGGCGGAATCGAATCGTGGGGCTTATGTGTTTCATTTTTAATCATAAAACAGTGTAAAGTTATGAAATTCCAATCATTACCTAAAGTTTTGGTGGCATTATTTGTTACCAGTATTTTTAGTATCGCTTTCTATTCTTGCAAAGAAGAAGCCGTTCCTAAACAAGAAATGGAACAACGACAAATTAAAGAGGTTACAGTTGAAAATGGACGTTTAAAATTTGCTGATGAAGCACATTTTAAAGATGTATTTAACAGTTTGATGAAAAATCAAAATCCTATTTTTTTATCAAATTGGGAAAGCAAATTTCAAAACTATACTTCAATGAAAAAAGCATATTTGAATTTGACCGATAATGATAAATTAAAAATCGCAGAGACAAAATCAAATAAAGGTTTTGAAGGATTTTTGACAATTATCCAAAATGGAGAAGAAATCGAAGCCATTAAAAATACGGAACATCCAATATACTCTATAATGTTTAATAAAGAAGGGTTAGTTTTAATAGGTAATAATGCCTATAAATTTGAATATAATAGAATATTAAAATTGAAAGACTACAATTCAAATAAAATTGATGCCTTGAACAATGGAAAAATCACAAATGAGGTTCAAGTAATCCCATTGAGAATCAGTAAAGTCCCTATTTTCAACAATAATGCAAAAGTTCGAGATATTGATGATTTAGACCGTGAATGCCATAGTATGTACAGTAACAACAAGGCTTTTGCAGCATATTTCACGTTATATGGACAAGCTGAAGTAAATTTATTTGGTTGGAATGTTGATTTCGATGGCAGTTTTGATGGTTATTTTGCATTAGCAAAACATAGAAAAAGATTTCTTGGAGTTTGGTTTAACAGTGATACACAATCATTAAGGCTAACTGGACAGTTCCTATTTTATAATGGTAGCAGTAACCAATTAGTAAATATTGATTCGGGAACATGTAATGACTGTTCAGAACAAGCGGCTGCCTATTTCTGGGGAGGAAGTTATCCTGCTACTGGATGGGTAAAATCATCTGGCACTGACTATGATTATAATTATCACGAATGTCAAGTATCTAAATAATAGTTAAGTGTGGGGGTATGAAAATATACTTCCACACTATTATCTCATAAAATCTATGCGACCCTCTCAACTGATAATTCTATTATTCATATTTTCAATAAATTCATTTGCTCAAAAACTAACTCTAAGCGGGTACATAACTGATATTGACACAGGTGAATCTCTTATAGGTGTAACTGTTTTTGATTTAGATTCAAAGATAGGCTCGTTTACAAATAAACATGGATATTTTATAATTTCTACTAAAAAGGTGGTGAATATAAAAATCACTTTTGTAGGCTATGAATCTGCCAATCTTAATATTTCTCTTAAAAATGACACAATAATTAACCTTACTTTAAAGCAATCACAACAAGTTTTAGAAGAAGTGATTATAAAAGAAAAAAGAGAAGAAAAACTTCAAAGATTACCAATAGGAATAACAAACATTCCAATTTCAAGATTAAAAGCCATACCTATCTTATTTGGCGAATCCGATATTATCAAAGCCCTTGCAATGACACCAGGCGTAAGCACTGGCAACGAGGGCACTTCAGGATTATTGGTACGTGGTGGAACTCCAGACCAAAACCTTATTCTACTCGATGATACCCCCATTTATAATACAGCACATTTATTTGGGTTGATTTCAATTTTCAATACTGATGCCATCAAAAATGTAGATTTATACAAAGGTGGCTTCCCTGCTCGTTATGGAGGCCGATTATCATCTGTTTTAGATATTTCAATGAAAGATGGGAATAATAAAGTCAAAAAAAAGGAATTAACAGTTGGGTTGGTGAGTTCAAAACTTTTAATTGAAGGACCGCTTTCAAGCAAAACATGGGGTAAATCTTCTTATATGATTTCCGCACGAACTTCTTACCTTACACCTTTTCTATTACCCAAAATTATAGCATTCAAATTAGGAAAATCGGAGCAATCTTTTAATTATTGGCTTTATGATATAAACGCAAAAATCAACCACAAAATCAATGATAAAACTCAAGTTTTTGCAAGTTTTTATCACGGAAATGATTTTTGGGTTGCTCAAGACGGACTTACGAACGACAGAGGCAAATTCAACCTAAATTGGGGAAATTTGATAGGAACACTAAGATTTAACTACATTATTCATCCTAAAATATTTCTAAAAATTATCGGAAGTTTATCTAAGTATAATTATCAGATAGGTACAACAAGCTATGAAAAAGAAAACAATAAGTGGAAAAAAAGTAATTATCTCTTTAGTAAATCAAGCATAAAAGATATAAGTACAAAGGCATCTTTTGAATGGTTTCCTTTTATGTTTCAACAAATTAGGTTTGGTTTTGAAGCAACCAATCATCAATATTCACCAACACAATTAAAAACATCACTTCCGATTTCGTCTGACTCTCTAAAACATATCAATGATTTTATTTTTGCCAATGAATACAGTGTTTTTGTAGAAAATGAAATGGATTTATCTAATTATTTTAAGCTCAATTTGGGTATTAGAAAAGTTTTATTTCGTACAAAAGAAAAAGATTTTAGTGTTTTTGAACCTCGAATAGCAGCAAATATTATACTACCATTCAATATCGCTATCAAAGGTAGTTACAGTCAAATGAATCAATTCATTCATCTTCTAAATAGCAATAGCGTTGGACTACCAAATGATGTTTGGGTACCTGTAACTAATCAAGTCAAGCCCTCGTATTCAGAGCAAGTATCACTTGGCTTATCAAAATCTTTCCTCAAACAACATTTAGAATTGACAGTCGAAACTTACAGAAAAGATGTAAAAAATTTAATTGATTATTCTGATGGTAAAAATTTCTTTTCAAGTTTTAATACATCATGGGAAAATCTTATTGAAAAAAATGGCATTGGTAAAATAAAAGGACTTGAAGTTTTTCTAAATAAAACTGAAGGGGTTTTTACAGGATGGGTTGCATATACTTTATCTAAAAATGAACGCAAATTTGTAAATATAAATCAGGGAGAGTGGTTTAATGCCAATTATGATAGACGACACTCCATTGCGATAACTGCCAATTATACATATCCAAATACTAAAAAATCTTTGTCAATTTCTTGGGTTTATCAAAGTGGGCAACCAATCACTGTTCCCGTAGCGTTTTACGAACAATTCAAAGAAGGAACTCTTATTACTTTGGGGTATCCACAATTTATTTATGAATCCCGCAATAACTATCGAATGCCTGCTTACCATCGTTTAGATTTTAGTTACAGTTTAAAGGAAATAACCAAACGTCATCGAGAAGCAAACTGGACATTTGGTGTTTATAATACCTATAACAGAGTAAATCCTTATTACTTAGATTTGAAATTTCAAAAATATCCAAATACAAAAACTTCTTTTCTACAAGAGAAATTTACAGGAGTTAACAATAAATTGTACAAGGTTGGTATTATTCCTTTACTTCCTTTTATCAGCTATACTATAAAACTAAAATGAAAAAAATAATTATAATCCTTTATATTCCACTTCTTTGGTCTTGCAAAGAACGAGAACTATTAGTCGATTTACCATATTCGGGCGATAAAATGGTAGTCTATTCAGTGCTGTCTCCTACCGAAGTCGTTACTGTAAAAGTATCTAAAACATACCCACCTACTGGAATAACAACATATATCAACGGTGTAACAGATGCAGAAGTTTTGCTATACGAAAACGATAAACTCATTGAAAAGCTAAAATATACAGATAATGGCATATACATATCCCCGAATTCATTTAAGCCCAAAATTGGTTCCTCTTATCAACTAATCATCAATTCTCTTACTCTACCTTCTATCACAACGAGTCGAGAAATTATCCCATCAGCACCAACAATAATTTCTTATAATTTTAATGAAAATATTAACTCAAGTTTAAATAAAGGAGTACCATCCAAGAAATTATTAGTCAAAATTAAAGATAAAAATGACGAAGATAGTTTTTACAGCGTTACAGTTGGTGCTTACTCACAGAACATTAAATCATATTTGGTAGACTTTTCTGTTGACCAAGCAAATAGTTCTGTTTTTCCATGTGATTTTAAATACCAAAATTCTGTATTTATGAGTGATGATTGTTTTAAAAACAGTGTTTATGAATTCAAACGAGGTTATGAACTGAATCCTTTTTTTTTAATAAATAATGAATTCGTAAAAAAAGATATAGAAAAAGTGGTAGCACAAGTTCGACACCTAAGTAAGAGTTATTACGAATTTGGCAAAACCTATTACGAAGAAGAAGATTTGTTAAGAGCGTTTGTTACACCAAACCCACGCTTCAATAATATCAAAGGCGGGTTTGGTATTTTTGCAACTTATAATGAAACTTTACTCGAATTACAGTTAAAATAACCTCTACAACAACTCATCATCGGCAGGTTTTGCCGTTGGTGGAGTATATTTTTGGGTAGAATCTATATAAGCACCTTCACCTGCCGTAAATACGCAATCGCCTGATATTGAAATAGTTGAAGGCTTCAAGAATGTTCCTTTTTTATATTCCAGCGTTTTATCGGCATACACACGTTGGAAGAAGCCGCCCCACGTTGGCATCGAAAGCCTTGCTCCTTGACCGAGATTAATATCACGGAAGTGAATCGTTGGGTCGTCACCACCTGTCCAGCCGCCTGCCACGAGCGTAGGTGTGATACCCATAAACCACCCATCTGAGAAGTTTGAAGTAGTACCAGTTTTTGCAGCAATTTCATTACCATCTAAAACGCCGTATCTTGATAAACCTATCGCCGTACCACCTGGTTGTGTAGCTCCACGCATCAAGTGAATCATTTTATAGGCCGTTTCTTGGCTGATAACTTCCTTACTATCAGAATAATATTCTTTAATTACCTCACCATTTTTATCCGAAATTTTTGTCACAAAAATCGGCTCGGTATATTTCCCTTGATTGGCAAACACACAATATCCAGCCATTAATTCATAGAGCGAAACATCACCAATTCCCAAACAAATAGCTGGCACTTCGGGTAATTCGCTCTTAATCCCCAATTTATGGGCATATTTAATTACGTTTTCAGCCTTAAACTGATTAATTAGGTACGCACTTACCGTATTGATTGACTGTCCCAAAGCTTGGCGTAAAGTCAACGAACGATACGAATATTTACCATCCGAGTTTTTGGGTGTCCAGCTACTTCCTGGCACTTGAATCGTAATGGGTTGGTCAACTACTTGCTCGCAAGTCGAGAATCCGTTATCAATCGCCGTGCAATAAACAAATGGCTTAAAAGTAGACCCAGGTTGACGTTTTCCCTGGTAAACGTGGTCGTATTTGAAGTTTTTGTAATTAATTCCACCTACCCAAGCCTTGATATGTCCGTTGCGAGGGTCCATTGCTAAGAAACTTGAATGTAAGAAAAACTTGTAATGACGAATCGAATCCATCGACGAAAGCACCGTATCACGCTCACCTTGCCAAGTAAAGACCCTCATTTTATTTTTCTTGTTCATGTCTCGCCATACTTTATCCAAGTCTCCGTCATACTCATTTTTTAGCTCACGGAAACGAGGAGTAGTCTTAGCAATATTTTCGATATAATTCGGAATTTCTTCGTATTTTCCTTCCTTCGCTTTCGACTCCAACACCCACGGATTCCCCTTGCCTTTCCAGTGAGCATAAAATTTCTTTTGCTGGTCTTTCATGTTTTCACGCAAAGCCTCCTCGGCGTAAGTTTGCATGTGCGAGTCGATGGTTGTATATATCTTAAAGCCCTTCGTATAAATATCGTTGGCATCATAGCCTTCTTTCACAATTTCAGCTTTGAGCCAGTCTTTCAAGAACTGACGGAAATACGGTGCTGGCCCAGAATTATGGCTTTCGGGCGAATAATTCAAAATAACTGGCTTTTTCTTGAGAGCTTCTCCTTGTTCGAGCGAAAGTTTATTGTATTTCACCATTTGGTCAAACACAATATTTCTACGTTCTTTTGATGCTACTGGATGAAATTTAGGATTAAACCTTGATGGATTTTGACACATTCCGACCAAAATGGCGGCTTCTTCTGGATTCAGTTCACTTGGGTCTTTCTTAAAATAAGTTTTTGCGGCCGATTTTATACCATACGCTCCACTACTAAACTCAACCGTATTGAGGTATTTCTCCATAATTTCTTGCTTCGTATAGCGACGCTCCAACTTTATGGCTGTAATCCATTCTTTGGTTTTAATAAGCAATTGTCTGATTCCTGGAACACTATATAATGGGCCTTTGTAGAAATCATCTTCACGAAGCTTGAAGAGGTTTTTGGCCAATTGTTGAGAAATCGTACTACCCCCTCCTTTACTTTGACCTGTAAAAATCCCCGTTAATACACGCAGCGTACTACGAGCATCAATGCCCGAATGCACCGTAAAACGCACATCTTCGGTGGCTACTAAAGCATTGACAATATTAGGTGAAAGCTCATTAAAATCAATCGGACTACGGTTTTCGTAGGCAAACTTCCCTATGACTTTGCCATCCGAAGAGATAACCTCCGATGCAATCTCACTGTTTGGATTATCTATATCATCCGAACTTGGCATTTTGCCAAATAGCCAAAAGAAATTAAAGTTTACGGCTATCAGATAAACGATAAAAGCAAGGACACCGAGTCGAGTAAATTTCCAAATATTACTGATGATTTTTCTATATGGGCCATCTGCCAGTTGAAAAAAAGGGAATTTCATTTTTGTTAGGTCAGTGTTTGTATGTTGTATGTTATGATTTATTTCACTAAGGTTTTCATAAATTAATCTATCAATAGGCACTATACTTGTTCTTCAATCAAATATTCATCTTTCTTAAAGTTTTGTTTGACGAAAAGTTCTCCGATGAAACCTGCCAAAAATAGCTGTGAACCAATAATAATAGCCACCAAAGCCAAAAAGAACAGTGGATTGTCGGTTACATTCCGATAACGAAGACCTTGATTGATATTGTATAATTTTTCAAAAAGTAAATAGATTGCCATCAAGCTACCTATCAAAAACGACAACACGCCCATCGTACCAAAAAAGTGCATCGGACGGCGACCAAACTTATTGACAAAAGCAACCGTTAGTAAATCAAGAAAGCCAAAAATGAAGCGTTCAAGGCCAAATTTGGTAGTTCCGTACTTGCGAGCTTGGTGTTGAACTACTTTTTCTCCAATTTTCTTAAAACCATTCCATTTCGCAATGATTGGAATATTACGGTGCATTTCTCCATAAATCGTAATGCTTTTCACAACTCTCGATTTATAAGCCTTCAAACCACAATTAAAATCATGCAAATTCACACCCGAAACCCAACGAGACACGCCATTGAAAAGTTTGGTTGGGAGTGTCTTTGTAATTGGGTCATAGCGTTTCTTTTTCCAGCCCGAAACCAAGTCATAGCCATCTTCCTTAATCATTCGATAAAGCTCTGGTATTTCGTCAGGACTATCTTGTAGGTCGGCATCCATCGTTATTACCACATCGCCTTTTGTATTGATGAAAGCAGTTTGCAAAGCGGCAGTTTTTCCATAATTTCTCGTAAACTTGAAACCTCTAACTGCCTGATTATTAGACGATAATTGCTTAATTACCTCCCAAGACTCATCGCTACTACCATCGTCGACAAATAATATTTCGTACGAAAAATTGTTTTGGTTCATTACTCGCACAATCCAGTCATGGAGTTCGGGTAAAGATTCAGCCTCGTTATAAAGCGGCACAACGATTGATATTTGAAGCGGTTGGTTCATATATTAGGAAACGCTCTTTCGGGTAAAAGGGCTAAAAAATCAAATAATAATCTTTTAATAAATCTCGAAATTCATTCGAGTAAGTTTTGCTATCTTCTTTGTGAATAACTAACGTTCTTTCTTCCAAATCAGATATTTTTTGGGTCAGAAATATTGCAATTACTCTGAAGATAGGCTTCGATTCATCATGATGAATCGACATTTTTTTTGACAAATATAAGCCTTTTTTCTGTGCAATACGTATCAATTTTTCAATCTCGAAAGGCGGCAATAAAACCACAAATTTCCCATCAATACTTAAGAGTCTAAGTACAGAATCTATCAAATCGTCAAAGGTCAACTCAACCGCGTGCAATGCTTTGTTGGCTTTTGCATCGGGTGATTTTAAAGATTGCTGATAAAATGGCGGATTTGAAATAATTAAATCATAAGTTTCGGTCGAAGTAAAATCTTGAATCCGTTGGTGATGTACTTCAATTTTTTCGGAAAACTTGCTTACTTGTACATTCATAAGAGCCTGTCGATAAGCATCTTCATCAATTTCAACGGCATCAATTTGTGCGTTGGTTCGTTGAGCCAACATCAATGATAAAAGCCCTGTTCCTGTACCAATATCCAAGATTCGATTCACATCCATAACTTCGGTCGATGCCCCCAAAATACACGCATCGGTGCAGACTTTCATTGCACAGCGGTCTTGGTCTATCGTGAATTGCTTGAATGTAAATGAATTTTTAGGCATTTTTTTTAGTCAATAAACCGCAGTCCACGGTCGATAGATTTTAATTTTAGGCAAAAGTTAGCACTATTCTGTCGGCTGTGGGCAGTTGACTAAACACTACTTACTTTCTTCCAAAATCAGCAGGATTTTCACCCCAATAATCAGTTTCCCATTTTAGCACTTTATTGGGATAAGTATTTTCTTGCAACCATTTTACGGCACGCTCGAGCAACTCAAAAACTTCTTCATTTCCTGCACTTTCTTCAAGTTTTGTATTGGCTTTTTTGTTTTTCACCCAACTAATAGCCGTTCGAGAATCTGAATAAATGGGTAGTGAAGAATTGTGTTTTTTCAAGTGAGCCAAAGCGTGTACAATCGCCAAAAACTCACCAATATTATTGGTCGCTTGCGGAAACGGTCCTTTATGAAACAAACGTTCTTTAGTTTTTAGATAAAAGCCTTGGTATTCCATGTCTTTTTTGACCGAATTCCAAGCAGCATCCACCACAACCGACTCTAAGTTAGGTGGTGGAAAAGCAGATTTCGGAAGTTTGGTTTGTTTCGCTTCAGCGGCTTTTTGGGTATGCTTCCAATAATTTTCACCCAAAGCTTTTTCCGCTTCGCTCTTCGACTCGAAGGCTTTATATTTTGCACCTTGAACTCCGTCAACTTGCTTTTTACAGTCCTCCCACGAGTCATAAACTCCTTTTTTTCGACCTTCCCAAACTGTATAAAATTTTTGTTTTTTTGCCATTTTGCAAAATTGCAGATTTTTGTGGGTTTGAAAACAATTTCGGCAAAAAAATCATAAAAAAGCCTTTCCTCTTTGCAGAGAAAAGGCATACTTTATTTAGTGATGATGAAGTTTATTACGCTAAAATATCTTCTACTTCGTTCAATTCGAGTCCCCACGCATCGGCGACACCTTTATAAACAATCTTTCCGTTGGCTACGTTAAGTCCTTTTTTCAATTCTTCGTTTTCGCTACACGCTTTTTTCCAACCCTTGTTGGCTAACTGAACTGCATACGGCAAAGTAGCATTGGTTAATGCCAAAGTTGATGTATAAGGCACTGCACCTGGCATATTAGCTACGCAATAATGCACGATTTCGTCAATGATAAAAGTTGGATTTTCGTGCGTTGTTGGTGTACATGTTTCAATACAACCACCTTGGTCAACGGCTACGTCAACCACAACCGTACCTGGACGCATCAATTTCAACATATCACGGGTAATCAAATGCGGTGCTTTTGCTCCTGGAATCAATACTGCTCCAACTACTAAATCTGCTTCAGCAATTGCTTCACGAATATTATAATGGTTCGACATGATAGTTGTTACATTTGGCGGCATAATATCCGACAAGTGGCGTAAGCGTGGCAAACTCACATCCATAATCACTACTCTTGCACCTAAACCAGCAGCCATTTTAGCAGCTTGTGTTCCAACGATTCCGCCACCTAAAACCAAAACTTTGGCTGGCGGAACACCTGGTACTCCACCCAACAAAATACCTTTTCCGCCCGATGGTTTCTCCAAATATTTTGCCCCTTCTTGAATCGCCATACGCCCCGCAACCTCTGACATCGGCACCAATAATGGCAGACTACGGTCGTTTTTTTCTACCGTTTCGTAAGCCAAACAAACTGCTCCACGCTCAATCATGGCATGAGTTAATGGCTCAGATGAGGCAAAATGAAAATACGTAAACAACAATTGGTCTTTTTTAATGAGTTTATATTCTTGCTCAATCGGCTCTTTTACTTTGATAATCATTTCGGCAATGCCGTAAACTTCCTCTATCGTTGACAATACCGTTGCTCCTGCTACTGTATATTCTGCATCAGTAAATCCACTTCCTACGCCCGCCGTTGCTTGCACATATACGGTATGACCATGCTTTTTGAGTTCGGCTACACCTGCTGGTGTAAGGGCTACACGATTTTCGTTGTTCTTGATTTCTTTTGGTACTCCGATTATCATAAGACTAATGTTATATTGATGAAGTGTAATTGCTCTCCGCTACGGTTTTGCCATAGCGGAGGTGTATATTTTATGTGATGAAGTATAATTGCACCACAAAAGTAGTATATAAAGAAAATATTATTGATATATTTGAATAAATAAGAAAATATTACCTAAATAAACATTTTTAATAGTAAACTATTCTATTTTAATAGTTTTTTATATTCCAAGAAAGAAAAAAATTCTGAGAATAAATATTCAATCATTCTTTCATTCATTACTTATGACACTCGACGAAACCGACAAAAAAATTCTAAGATTACTGCAAGAAGATGCACATCTGACTTTGAAAGATATTGCGAAACAAATAAATCTTTCGCTAACCCCCGTACACGACCGTGTAAAACGTTTACAACACGAAGGAATTATTGAAAAATACGTAACGATTTTAAACAAGAAGAAATTGGGGCAGAATCTGACGGTTTATTGCCAAGTTACGCTCATTAAACAAACGCATGATACTTCTGAGGGCTTCAATCAATCAATTTTGAACCTGCCCGAAGTAGTAGAATGCAATTTTGTATCGGGAAGTTTTGATTATATGCTCAAAATCGTTGTACCAGACATGGAAAGTTATCATCAATTTCATCAACAGAAATTATCGGTGTTATCGGGGGTTTCGTTGATACACAGTTTTTTTGTGATGTCGGAGGTGAAAAGTACCACCGTTTTACCGATTTGATGCGAAGTCCCGCGTGTTTGATGTTTGATAAAAGTACTTTTTTCAACTTCTTGGTTCAAAAAAAGACCTTACATATCAGAAATATTCCGCCATCAAATATTAAACATCAAAAACTAAGAAAAGTCAACACGCAAATCTAAATCCGATTCCGTGTACGTTTTCGATTTTAATAGAAGAATCTTCGGCAAGCATTTTTCTTAGTCGAGTCACGAAAACATCAAGGCTTCTCCCTAAGAAATAATCATCACGCCCCCAAATGGCAGTCAAGATTTCATCACGCTTGATTACCTGATTTTTGCGTTCGCATAAAAATTTCAACACTTCCGCTTCTCGGTGCGTGAGCTGCTCAGTTTTTGATGGTGATTTTAGGCTAAGTTCTTGGTAGTTAAAATCATACAAACCCACTTTCCATGCAGTAAGCCCCTGTATTGGGTCTTTTGATACCTCTTTACGTTTCAGAAAAACCTTTATTCTAAGGCATAACTCTTCGATACTAAAAGGCTTTGTCAAGTAGTCATCACCGCCAATTTTCAAGCCTGCAATGCGGTCTTCTTGCATGGTTTTGGCAGTAAGAAATATAATTGGCACTTGCTGATTTTGCTTTCTGATTTTCTCAGCCAACGAAAAACCATCTAACTCAGGCAACATCACATCAAGCAAACAAAGGTCATATTTATCTTTACTAAAACTCTTCCAAGCTTCTTTACCATCTTGAAAATGAACAAGATCGTAGCCTTCAAGTTCGAGATTATCTTTTGTCACAAAACCCAAATTTGGGTCGTCTTCTACGTATAATATTTTGGGCATTGTCAGTTTTATTGAATAGATAGGTGTATTGGGTATCTGATATTGGTGATTCGTATTTACTGATAATTCCAGTAACCAATCACTAACTTTCTTGCTTCATTGTTACTCTAAAAATCGTCCCTTCCCCTACTTCGCTCTCTACATTTATTTGCCATTTGTGGGCTTTTATGATTTGGCTCACATAACTCAAACCCAAACCAAAACCTTTCACATCATGCAAATTGCCAGTTGGAACTCGATAAAACTTATTAAATATTTTGGCAATACTTTCTTTCGGAATACCAATACCTTTATCTGCCACCGAAAACACCAGCGTATCACCCACATTTTCGGTTTGAATCGTAATACATGGAGGTTTGGGCGAGTATTTTATAGCATTTTCGAGCAAGTTTCTTATCAGACTAACCAATTGAGTCCGGTCAGCATAAATACTTGACTTTGTGGCATTTAGCTCTACTTTCAAGCAATCTTCCAATTCAGCCTGTACACTTTCGGTTACTTCATTTATCAAACTATGCAATTCTTGCAGTTGAATTTCCAACTGCATTTTTCCTCTTTCCAAACGAGCCGTATTCAGTACAGTTTCTACCTGTGTTTTGAGTCGGTTATTTTCTTGACGAATTATCTGTACGTATTTTTTCAAACGTTCAGGCTGCTCCATTATTTTAGGTTGGCTCAAAACATCAGTTGCAATACGTATCGTTGAAATTGGCGTTTGAAACTCGTGCGTCATATTATTTACGAAGTCTCGTTGTACTTCACTGAGGCGTTTCTGACGTAAAATTACAAACATCGCATAACCAAAAAAAACGGTTACTATCAGCGTAATAAGCGAAGAAATCAACCAAATATCAAGCCTACTGGCCAAATAACTGGTTTTGCTCGGAAACCTCACCCCAAAATAATTAATATATTTATCGGTTTTGGGCAATGGTTTTGAAGAAATGCTACTTGTCTCGAAATTGGCATCTATATACGAGCCATAAACAATCTTTTCGCTTTCGCAGTCATAAATACCAAACTCAAAGGGCGTATTTAGGTTTTGTTTCTTAAATTCTTCTTTCAGATAATGCTCCAGCACATCGGCATCGAGCGGAACTCTGAGGTTTGAAACATAATAATCGGAAGATAATTGCGTGACAGGATTATCAAATTTCGAGAGTTTATAAAGCGTAGAAATGCGGTTCGCTACGTTTCGCAGCGAAATCATGACGGTTTGCCGAAATTGTTGTTCTTTTAAGTCGAAAGCACGTTTTACCCAGTAAGCCTGCACAGCAATAATTCCCGAAATCGAAAGCGTACCGAGTAAAACCAGAAGCCTGATTGTATTTCTATTCAAAACGGGGCAGTTTTTTCGTAAAAATAGGTAAATCTTGATTCATTACAAAAAAATAAGTATTGTTTGTTCAAATTCTTATTGAGCGGATAGTTATTTATCGATATACATTTCTCCTAAAAACCATGATTTTTCTTTGAAAAAGCAAATTTTATATCTTATTTTGTTTAAGCAAAACTTCAAATGTATTTTTGACACTTATTAATTAACCCTAAGCAATATGCAAAAACTACAAACACTGGACTACTTAGTTTTTCTATTTTATTTTATCGTCGTGGCAGGCTACGGCTACTGGATTTATAACAAAAAGAAATCGGCAGAAACTTCAACCAAAGACTTCTTCTTAGCTGAAGGCTCGCTTACTTGGTGGGCTATTGGAGCATCATTAATCGCTTCAAATATCTCGGCCGAGCAGATGATTGGTATGTCGGGCAATGGTTTTTCAATGGGCTTGGGTATTTCGACTTATGAGTGGATGGCAGCCGCTACTTTGGTTATCGTTGCGGTTTTCTTTATGCCAATCTATTTGAAAAATAATATTTCGACCATGCCACAGTTTTTGAGCCAACGCTACAACAAAACTGTGAGTTTAATTATGGCAATCTTCTGGCTATTGCTTTATATCATGGTAAACCTTACTTCGATTCTTTACTTAGGAGCTTTGGCTGTTTCGGGCATTTCGGGCTTAGATTTCTATACTTGTATGGTTTTCTTGGCTATTTTTGCTATTATTATCACTATCGGTGGTATGAAAGTAATCGGTTTTACCGATGTTATTCAGGTATTTTTCTTAGTGATTGGTGGCTTAGCTGCTACCTATTTGGCCGTGACGTTGGTTTCTGACAAATACGGAATGGAAGGTTTGGCAAACGGCTTTAAACTAATGACTCAAAACCACGACGACCACTTCCACATGATTTATCCGAAAGGGAACCCCCACTATATGTCGCTCCCAGGTTTGACAGTTCTTTTTGGTGGAATGTGGATTGTAAACCTTAACTATTGGGGTTGTAATCAATATATTACACAACGTGCTTTAGGTGCTGACCTCAATACCGCCCGTAATGGTTTGTTATTTGCAGCATTCTTGAAATTATTGATGCCTATAATAGTGACATTACCAGGTATTGCGGCTTATGCGTTGTACCAAAAAGGAATGTTTCAACAAGAAATGTTAGGCGTAGATGGTACTTTTAATCAAGATAGAGCTTATCCAGTTTTGCTAAATCTTTTGCCGATGGGCTTAAAAGGACTTTCGTTTGCGGCACTTACTGCGGCAGTTGTAGCCTCATTGGCAGGTAAAGCCAATAGTATTTCTACGATTTTCACGCTGGATGTTTTTCGTCCATATTTTGCGAAAAATATGAGCGAGAAGCAGTTGGTTGTGGTTGGTAGAGTTGTTATTGTGATTTCTATGATTTTAGCAATTGTGATTTCGCCTTTCATGGGAATTGAGAAAAAAGGCGGTTTCCAATTTATTCAAGAAATGACAGGTTTACTTTCACCTGGTATTTTTGCGGCTTTTATTATGGGCTTTTTCTGGAAAAAAACTAATTCAGCAGGGGCGTTCTTTGCGATTGTGGGTGGATTCTTGATTGCTTTGTCGATGCACAATAACTGGCTTCCAGGAACTGACTGGAGTGCAATGCCATTTCTTGACCGCATGGGTTGGGTATTTGTGATTTGTGTTGTAGTAATGTTTATTTTAAGTTTGGTCTTAGCTGATGAGAAAAAAGGGCTCGAAATTGATGCTACAATGTTTAAGACTACTACTGGCTTCGCTGTTGGAGCTGCCATCGTACTCATCACAATTATTTCACTTTATACTTATTTCTGGTAAGATTTCAAGTCAGAGTTGTAATAAAATAATATTTCAGAAAGGTATTGTGAGAAATTACAGTACCTTTTTTATTTATCAGATTATTTTAAAACGAAATCACTACTTTTGCAAACTTAAAAAAACTTTAATAATAATTCCCCTTTAGGGGTTAGGGGTGTTTTATGAAAATTGCCGCCATAGATATTGGTTCAAATGCTGCCCGAATGCAGATTTCGTCGGTATTGACCAACAAAAATAAAATTAGTTTCAAAAAGATTGAATACGTGCGTTTTGCTCTTCGTTTGGGAATGGATGTATTTAATGGTGGAAGTATTTCGCACGCAAGCGAGGCTCGTATAAAAAAATTATTGCAAGCGTATCAGCTTTTGATGGAACTTCACGAAGTAGATGCTTACATGATTTGTGCCACCAGTGCCATGCGTGAAGCCGAAAACGGTGCAAGTATTGTGGAAAGAATCCATAATGAATTGGGCATGGAAATTCATCTGATTGAGGGCGAGCAAGAAGCGGAGTTAATCAATAACGTAATAGTAACAGTGCTTGATGACGACCGCACCTACCTTCACATTGATGTGGGCGGTGGCAGCACCGAGCTCAATATTTATAAAGGTCAGCAAAAAATTGCAGCAAAATCATTTAAAATTGGGTCAGTACGCTTACTCGAACACAAGGAAGCACCTGATGTCTGGAAAAAAATGCAAACTTGGGTAAATACCAATATTCCAAGCCATGAAATTGTGATTGCGGTCGGTACAGGTGGAAATATTTCGAAGCTTTTCAATATGATTGAAGGAAAAAAAGATAACAAAGCCAACCTAAAAGACCTCGAAAAAATGCGTAACTACATCGAAAAGTTTAGTTTAGAAGAACGCATGAATAAACTCCAGCTCAACGCCGACCGTGCTGATGTGATTGTCCCAGCATCAGATATTTACATTTCTGTAATGAAATGGGCAGGTGCTACCGAAATCATGGTACCAGATTTGGGTCTGAAAGATGGTATTCTGATGCTGGTTTATGAAACTTTGATGAATGAAGAGTAGCACCAATCGATTTCTGACCCAAAAAAGCTCAACGATTTGCATCATTGAGCTTTTTTGTGCGTTAAACCTTATATAAACTTATAACATTTTCTTGATAATTTCTTCTACTGAGATATTCTCCGCCTCAGCCTTGAAGTTACGAACTAAACGGTGGCGAAGTACCGATACCGCTACAGCTTTCACATCTTCAATATCAGGCGAGTATTTGCCATTGATGAGGGCATTGCACTTAGCACCTAAAATCAAGTTTTGTGAAGCTCTTGGACCTGCCCCCCACTCTAAATATTTATTGGTCTCGGCCGATGCCATCTCTGAATTCGGACGAGTTTTGTGTACCAAACTTACTGCATATTCTATTACATTATCAGGTACGGGTACTCGGCGTACTAAGTGCTGGAAATATAGGATTTCTTCGTCCGTAAGTACTTTATTGACTGTTGTCTTGCGGTCAGAAGTTGTGTTTTTAACGATGTCGAGTTCTTGCTTGTAAGAAGGATAATCGAGCGTTACCATAAACATAAAACGGTCGAGCTGTGCTTCGGGGAGTGGATACGTTCCTTCTTGTTCGATTGGGTTTTGTGTAGCCAATACAAAGAACGGACGGCCAATACTGTGTTTCGTGCCACCAACGGTTACGGCAAACTCTTGCATGGCTTCGAGCAAAGCAGATTGTGTTTTTGGCGGCGTACGGTTAATCTCATCGGCCAAAACGATATTGGCAAATACAGGTCCTTTGATAAAGCGGAAATTACGCTCATTATCAAGCGTTTCTGAACCCAAAATATCCGATGGCATTAAGTCGGGCGTAAACTGAATACGATTGAAATCTAAATCAAGTGCAGAAGCCATTGTTTGAATCAACAAGGTTTTTGCCAAACCTGGTACACCAACCAACAAACAGTGACCTTGACAAAAAATAGCCGTGAGGAGTAAACGAACGGTCTCGTCTTGTCCGACAATCACTTGTCCGATTTCTTTTTGTAATTGATTAAACGCCACTTTTAGGGCATCTGCTGCTTCTACGTCTGAAGTAAATCTAACTTTGCTCATTTATGGATTATAATAACTCTATGACTAAATTTAATAGTTGAGCTTAAAACAAAAAACGATTCTGAAAGTCAACATTTGTCAATCATAATTCGTCACTTGTAAATAATATTTTAGTACTCCACGCCACCACTTACACGGTCTTTACCGAAAATATTACATGCTTCAAACTCTGGGTCAATCTTGATATACACATCGGCGGTTGCTTTTTTAAACCATTTTTCTATCTCCACATTTCGTTTTTCCATCATGGCAAAATCTTTGAGTTTCTCAAAATCATCATTTAAACTTGCCTTGTGAGGAGCATGTTTTGCTTTGTAATAAATAATTCTCACACCTGTTTTTCCATCTTCACTTCTATATGGCATGGGTGCAGTAATCGTGCCAACTTTCATACTATCAATCATAAAATAGAGTGTTGGTTCCATCGATTCATCCAATGGCATTTTGCTTGAACCCGTCTGTGGGTCCATCAAAACTCCACCACCATCTTGAGTTTGTTTATCGTCAGAAAACTCTTTCGCTGCTTTCTCAAATTTAATACTATCTTTTACGATTTCGGTACGAATACTATCCAAAAAATGCGTTGCATCGGTTACATCCAAGCGATTATAGTCTGGACGTAATAAGATATGGCGTGCGTGAAATTCTTGTCCACGAAGTTCAAGGGTTTGAATAAGGTGTAAACCAAAATCAGATTCTACTACATCTGAGATTTCGTTGGGCTTTAATCTCATGGCAGCCGCTTCAAATTGTGGAACCATTGCACCACGTTTCGACCAACCTAAATCACCACCAAACTGACGAGACCCTGGGTCTTCTGAATATTCTTTAGCTAAATCTTCAAACTTTTCACCTGCTAAAACTCGACGCTTGTAATCAAGTAATCTTTCTGACAACTCTTGCTTCTGTGCTTTTGTTACTTTAGCCAAACGAACAATATGAGCCAACTCAACTTCGGTCGGAATTTCGGGAATACTATCTTTCGGAATACGATTGAAGAATTTCTTTACTTCGTTGGGCGTTATTTTTAAGTTTTCAGTTATTTTCCCTTGCATTTTCTGGGCAATAAGCTGCTCTTTTACTTGCGAACGAACTTCACTTTTGAGTGTTTCGAGAGATTTACCGAATTGTTCAATGATATTTTTCTCATTGCCATATATTTGAACCATTTGTTGCATACGAGCTGTAAGTTGGTCGTCAACTTGCTTGTCTTCTACATAAACTGAGTCAATTTCGGCTTTGGCTACCAATAGTTTGTTGACAACCATGCTTTCTAAAGCTTGACATTTGCTTACAGGTTGTTGCTGCTGCACGCCTTTGAGGTACAACTGCTCTACTTCGGAGCGAAGAATAATGTAATTATCAACTTTTGCCACAATGCGGTCAATGTTGATGGGGGCTTGTTGTGCCAATGCCAACATTGGAAGGCAAATCAATAGGAATAATTTCTTTAACATTTTATTTATTTTGGATACTTTAATAGTCAACGTCTAAACCCAATAAAGACGTATTTTCATATGTCTCTACGAGTGCTTTATTATTTTTTTATACCAATCGCTTTCTGAATTTCTTCATTATTCAATTGAACAGGATATTTATTTTTTAAATCAGCTTTAAACTGATTTTCAAGATACTTTTGGTATTCCGATATTACTTGTCCTCGGCATTCTCTGAGTGTTTTGTATCTTGCTGGCTCTACTTGCTCAATTATTACATCGGCAAATTGTCCTTCTTTCGCCACTGATTGTTTACCAATCTCCCACTTTGCCATATCGACAAATTTATTATCACCTTTTTTAAAATAGCCATCCTCTATCAGTACACTATTTGGGTCTTTAGTATTGAAAACTTTTTCGACATCTTTCTTAGATACACTATAAAATGCAAATGTTACTCGCTGGTTTTTTGCCCAATCAAATTTATCGGCTTGCTTAGTTTTTGTATAATCGTTTTCTATGATTCGCTCAATCGAAAGGCCATTGGCTACCAAATACGCTTTGGCTTTTTCCAAACGCTCGGCTGAAATATTATCATCTTCGTGTTGGTCGGTATGCCCACCTATTTCCACAACATAGCCTTTATTCTTACGCATAATATCAAGAATATTCACCAAGATTCTTTTATGTTCGGGCGTAAGTTCGCTTAGGTTTTTCAGATAATATAAAGGCGTGCGGTATAAACGCTTCAAATTATAAGGTTTCCCTTTCTCCAAAATTTCTTTTACTTGATAAACTGTCTTTGCCTCTTTCGAGGCTATAACCGTTGCCAAAACACGCTCTGGCATTTGGTATCTTTCTTTATTTTTTTCGTAGAAAAGACGCTGCCCCGTTGTATCCGAAGTTGATTTTTCATAGACCAAATCATTAAGCAGTTCCATTTTCAACAAACTGGTGCTATACTCCTTCATCAACACCTTGAACTCTGGATTTAGTTCTTCGAGGTTAGCTTCGGCGTAAGATTTTACGGTATTTTCTACAAATTTCTTATAAAAACTACGCATAACCATCGTTGGTGTATAACCTGCTGGAATTCGCTCAAAAGTTTGGTGGTCAGCGGCATAGTCAAAAAACGTCTTTGTAGGATAGGCTTTCTGCCCAATACTAAAAATTGTTTTACCAACCAATTCATCATTGATGGCATAATTCCATTTTTTTACCAAGATATTTGTATCGGCAGCGGCAAAGGCTTTTTTTACGACTTCATCCATTTCAACAAACTTCATCTGCTTTTTAAGTTTGTTGATAGTGTTTTCTCTTACAACATCACCTCTCGAATCTGTCACAATCTTATCTTTGATTTTTACAGAAACCTCTTCAAATGATTCTAATGGTATTTTCTTTGAAAGTTTTATCAAATGCCAACCCAAAGTTGTACGAACTGGTGTTGAAATTTCGCCTTCCTGTAAGGCAAATGCCGCTTGCTCGAAGGCTACTTCTTCTCGGCTACCAATGGCAAATGCAGGTAAAAAACCACCAAAGTTTTTGTATTTTGTATCATCTGAATATCGACGACAAACATCTTCAAATGTTTCTCCTTTCTTGATTAAATTATAGAGCGAGTCGAGTGTTGCTTTTGCTTTGAGGCTTTCAGATTCGGGTGCATTGGCAGGAACTGATTTTAGAATGTGCTGTACCAAAACGCTTCCACTGTATGGGCGGCGTTCGATAACTTTTACAAGGTGAAGCCCCCCTTTAGTACGTACGGGCATTGAAATTTGTCCGACGGGTGTGGTGTAAGCCGCTTTTTCGAGTGGATACAAGAATCGCATAGCTCTAAACCAACCTAAATCGCCACCAAGACTATTCGATTTTTTATCTTGCGAATACTGTTGTGCCAGAACAGAAAAATCTTCGCCCGCCAGTGCTTTATTACGAATATCAATGAGTTTATTGTAAATAGCCAATGTATCAGAAGGCTCGGCAAATTCTGGCAGTTGATACATAATATGAGCAGCGTGTACTTCTTCTTTTAACCACGAGTAGGTTTCTCTCAATAATTGCTTGATTGTTGTGCTATCGGTCAGGTACGACTCGGCCAGCATACTGCGGTAGCCTTCTATTTCTTCCTTGAAAGCCTCGGTTTTATCATAACCTCTTTTCTGGGCATCAGCAATGATGCGTTGGTCGTTAATGGCTTGTTCAAGAAATGCTTCGGGCGAAAGGGTATCTTCTGTAATCTGATTTTCAAAAGCTGCTTTCAGATCGGCTGTTTTTAGCTCACTTGTACCTACCGTAATGGCTACTGGCTCAAACTTTGCTTCGATAACTGGCTGACTACTAATTGCTGGAGTTGCTGTTGTCGGCAACGAAAAAACACCTTCAGTAGGCTTTGAATTGGCTTGTTGGTTAGTTTTTGGTAGAGGCTTTTTTGCTACTTGACAAGCTAACTGAGTAAAAACTAATAGTATATATATATATTTATTGTATCTCTTCATAAAAGCATAAAGGAATCATCTTCAATAAACAACTGTAAACGTTAAAATTTATTGTGATGAATAATATTTTTGTGAGTAAGCAAAACCTCAGTAAAATGACGTTGGGGCATCAAGAGGTTTGTTAAAAATCAAAATTAAACGAAATTTCTGCTTTTTACGAAATTTTATGGAATAATTTCTTCAATTATTGATTTGCCCGAAGATAAATCTCCGCTTGTCCACTGCCATTGCTCATGCAATCTGATACGACCATCGGATAAAATTTCGGGCCTTGAAAGACACTTCCCTGTCATAATTCCACCTGTAGAATTGATGTGTTCATAACGCATATCTAAGGCATCATTTTCGATGACTTTTGCCACCAAAAAACCTTTCACAATTGCTCCGCCGCTATATTCCGCCCACACAATATTGCCTTGCTGTTGGTAGTGAAAAAGCGTTTTTTCGCCTACTTCGCCGTTGTCGGTGTTGGCTATTGATTGGAATGTTTTTTGGTGATAGTTAAGGCTCATACTTAGTTGTGATTTTTGCCGTCGGAACGTCCAAATTGGATATTCCGACGAAATTTCATGCCATACTGCGAACTGGAAACGGTCGCCGCTCGATTAGTTTCATATTAAATGATTGGTTCTTGTTGCGAAAGGCAATGAAAACTTCCAAGTCCCCAAATAATTTCGGTGGCATCAATGCCCACAACTTTATGTTTCGGAAAGCATCCTTGAATAATCTCTAAAGCCACAGCATCTTTATCACACCCGTAAATCGGAACAATGATTGAGCCATTGGTTATCAAAAAATTGGCGTACGATGCGGGAAGCCTTACACCGCTATCATAAACGGCATCGGGCATTGGTAATTCGATGATATTCAGCGGTTTACCATTTGGTAAACGCATGGCTTTTAAATCTTCGAGGTTTTGTTTGAGCGGATGATAGTTAGCATCGTTTTCGTCGGGTTCGACAACCGTCAGCACGGTATCTTCATTCACAAAACGAGTAGTATCATCAATGTGGCCGTCGGTGTCATCGCCCACAATTCCTTCGGTTACCCAAAGTACTTGTTCTACGCCATAATAATTACGTAGATACTCTTCGATTTCGGCTTGTGATAAATGCGGATTTCGATTAGGATTCAATAAACAAGACTTGCTCGTCAGTACCGTACCTTTTCCATTAAATTCTACCGAGCCACCTTCCATAATAATTCCTGGCACGACGTAAGGCAGATTCAAATAATTAGCGATTCGTACAGGAACCTGGTCGTCGTCGTCATAGGGTGGATATTTTCCGCCCCATGCGTTATATCCCCATTCAACAATCATTCGTTGCTTTGTTTCGGGGTTTATCAAAAACGCAGGGCCGTGGTCACGGCACCACGAGTCATTATTAGGGTGAATCGGAACTTCGATTTGATTTTTATCAATCTGATATTTTTCAATTAACCCCCAAATAAGGGCTTGATGAGCCTCGTCTTTGGCATTGATACACACTTTTTCACTTTCGGCGATTGCCTTCACAAAAGCCATATAGGCAGGATAGATTCGTTCTAAACGGTCGCCATAATCCCACGAATCTGAACTTTGCGGAAAACTCAACCATGTAGCTCGGTGCGTATGCCATTCGGCAGGAAAGAAAAAACCTTGTTGTTTTGGAGTCATTTTTTTCAGTTATCAATTTTAAAGTCTTCAGTTTGCAGTATTCAACCATTATATTTCTCAATTTCAGAAGACTGCCCGCCACAAATTATTGACTATTTTCCTGCAAAGGTAAAGCTAAAATCTTAAATGTTTAAACCGATGAAATCCAAAGTTGATTATTTATCGTAAATGACAAAGTAATGAATGCAGGGGTGTTCATTCGCAAGAATTAAAGAAAGTTTCCCTTCCAAAAGTATTTGCTGTAACGCTCGAAAAGCAAGACGATAGCCCATCGAATATGATGATAGTAATGGAAATTTAATAGTCCACCGTTGATGGTTAAAGCCAATAATAAAGGGGTTTAACTAAAGAAAAGAGCGACGAAAACCTTAAAACCTTCATCTCTCTTTTCTTTACTGTAATTTACTAAACCGAAACTCGCTCAAAGGCATCAATGTAGGTTTTCTTACTGGCGTTTAGCACATTAATTCTGCGAAATTTGGCAAAAGCCCCTAAGATTTCGTAAGAATAAAAAACCTTGTGCAAGGATAAAAATTGTGCATGAAGACTTGGTCGAGAATTATTTCTGACATCAATCACTTTTTCGTGCTTCACATTGTTTGCATTATCATAAAAATGCACTTGACGCATTTCAAATTCATTCTGTTCCGTGATTCTGATTTCTTCGTGCCACGAATGGTCCGCACCAAAAAGATAGACATTTTTGTAATCTTGCATTAAAGCTACGTATAGCGATGCCGCCAATATATTTTGGCACTGGGGCATTCCTAAATTATGCTCAAAGAACCAATGCCTGAAGGTAGGAAAACCCCTGACAATCGTATAATTAAAAAAGCAAATCTGAACGTTTGGACGTTCTTGTTTAAGTTTCTTGATAATATACGAATTTCGGCTACGAGCAGGCACAAAAAGCCTCATCGACCAATCGGTTTGTTGAATAATGGCATCAAAGGTTTTTTTTATGTCTTGTCGGCCATCGTTTTGTTCGCTAAACATAAAAAAGGCGGGGTCAAGCAAGACATAGTTTTGAGGTTTCAGAGAAGTGTAAACCGCCGAAAGTGCAAAAAGATTAACGCAATAAATATCAGTTTCTTTCAAAAAATCACGTTTATCGGCAAGGGTTTGGTTGAGCGATGGGCCGTTGCCCAAAATGGCAGCGTTTGGTTTTTGATTGGAAAACTTCGGCAAGCCAAATTTCGATAATAGGGTTACTTTAATTATCGAAACACCAGATTGAAACAAATTCTCAAAAAAAGCAACCGTTTTTATATAATAGTCAAACCACATTTTTCTATCTCTTTAGAAAAAATTTCCCGAAAGTAATTTCTACACTTTCGGGAAATTAATATTTTAAGCTTCGCTATTTTTGTTGTTTCTAAACTCTATTACTAATGCACCAATCACTATCAAAACCATTAGAATAGAAGCCACTAAGTCGATTTTTGCCCCTATAACTACCGATTTCGGTTGGAATTTGAATTCGATTTTGTGTTTTCCTACGGGAACTGTCATGGCACGAAGTACATAGTTGGCACGGAAATGCGGAGTTTCTTGTCCATCAACGTACGATTTCCAATCTTCATTACCACGGTAGAAAATTTCGGAAAAAATCGCCACTTGGCTTGTCGGTGAATTAGATTCGTATGTCAAATGGTTAGGTTTATATTCTGTCAGTTTGATTATTCCTGTCGAATCTTGCTTTATATTGCTTAAATATTGTTTAAAACGCTCATCAACAAAAGCCACAGCTCGAGGATTGAAATTTCCTCCTACAGCCTTGATTTCTTCATCTGCATTTTTAACAATTTTCACCTCACCCACAAACCACGCATTGCCTAACGCATCGGGGTTTTGCTGAGCCACAGGATTTCCATCTTGCCCTGGTGTGATGAAATATTTAGTATTTAACATATTAAAAATCGGTAGATTATATTTACCATCTTTGGTCATGGCGTTGTCGTATAATTCTTGGATTCTCTTCAATTTTGCACCATGATACCCACCTACCGATTTATGAAAATAAGAAGCAGTAGCATCGGCAAAGAACCCTTGATTAGTAGCCATATCAACCACTCTGAAATCGGGGTCTTTGTCTTTCATAATCTGTTCATCGGCAGGCGATGGATTAAAGCTTTCTGCCACTCGTGTTTTGGTTTGAAAATCATCATTGTTGAAATAACGTTTATCAACCAAAGCGAGGTCAAGAGCCGCTAAAACACCCAAAATAGCTACAAAAACTATTGACTTAATTTTTTGGGTTGTGAAAGCCCAAATCAAGCCCGCTGAAACAATTAATAAGAAAATCGAACGCATTAAATCACTTGTTACCATTGATTGGCGGTCGGCAATGAGCGAAGCCGAGAAGGCATTGGCAAACTCTTGCCCGTTCGACTGTGCCATACTTTGGAGCATATCGGCATCACGAGCCGACTGGAAATTGAGCGAGAAATAGCCAACTAAAATCAATAAAAATAAACTTCCAAGGCTATATATCAAAGGTTTTTTGAGGTCATTGAAGCTCAATTTATCGGCAATGATTTTATTTACGCCCAGCATTGCACCCAGGACAAAACACAAGTGCATGAGCGTTACAATCATTTTGCTATCTCTAAATTTATTATAGTACGGGAAGTAATCAAACATAAAGAAATTGAAACCACTAAAACTACTCCCCCACGAGATAAATAAGTATAAAATCGAAGTCAAAATCAATACATAACGCAGACCGTCTCGAATAATAATCAGCCCCAGAATAAACAAAAACAAGATAATAATGCCCGAATAATTTGGCCCCGAAACATACGATTGTGGCCCAAAATAAAGTGGCAAATTTGAGCTAAACTGTGCAGCCGTTGAGGCATCGACTCCTTTGCCAATCAACATTTTATAGGTTTCTGATTTTTCGCCTAAGTTCCCCGACGACGAACCTCCCACGAAGTTTGGAGCGAGCAACGTCAAGGTTTCAATTTGACCTGGGCTATACGAAAACGCATAATCACGGCCTAAACCATCAGCCGATTGATTGAGATTTCCGAGCGTAAGTTCTGATTTCCCACGAGTGGTTTCTTTCGAGTACACAAAGTTGTTCCAGAGGTGCATACTGTGCGTACCGAGTCCGATTACCGAACCAATCAATACCACTGCATAAGCTTTCAGCAATCCCGAAAAATTTCCTTTCTTTACATGCAAATAACTTTCAAAAAGCACGTAGATTCCGAGCAAAAAGAACAAGTAATACGTAATTTGTGGGTGATTGGCATACATTTCCATCGCCATAAAGAAAGTTGTCATGGCAATTCCAAGGATATATCGCCCCCTAAAAACCGCTATAAACGAAGCTAACACTGCTGGTGCAAACGCAATAGCAATGATTTTGGAAACGTGTCCTGCTTCGAGGAAAAGTAAATTATAGGTATTAAGAGCGTAGGCAATCGAACCAAAAAAACCGAGCCAATTATTAACTTTCAGCACTCGCATCAGCACAAAAAAGCCCAACATCAATAGTATTAATACATTAGCTGGCGACGGAATGAGGTTGATATAAAACGAACCTATTTTAGTTGAAAGACTATTTTCGTAGTCGCCCGCAACCATATAGCCTGGCATACCACCAAACATTGAGTTTGTCCACCAAGCCCATTCGCCCGTTTGTTTATGAAAATCGTTTAATTCTTTTGCCGATGCAGCCGCCATTTGAGTATCGTGCATGGCCAATCTTTTACCTTGCAAAAGTGGCGAAGCATACATAAAGCTAACTACCACAAAACCAACAACCGCAATGAGATGAGGAATGTATTTTTTTAACATTGATTTGAGAAAATAGAATGGACAATAATCTTTTGATTTATATAGCAAGTTTTCGTCTTGCCAGCACAACTCTGAGAATTATGCTACAATTATATTACAAAGAACGCAAAGAAAATTAATTTAAGACGACACAAGACCAAAAATCTTTGCGAACTTTGCATCAATATCAATAAAACGAACCTCGAAATGTTAGTATTCAATATCACATTTAATGTCGAAAGTCGAATCAGTGAGCAATGGATTAAATGGATGAAAACAAATTTTATACCAGTTGCCTTAGAAACAAAACTTCCGAAGGAAATTAAAATAATGCGACTTCTCAACGAAAAAGAGAACGAAGATAAAACGTATGCTTTTCAGTTTCATTTCAAAACCATGGAAGATTTTATGCAATTTGAAATGCAGCACCGTGAACGTATTTCGGACAGATACCAAATGCTTTTCAGAGGAAAACTCGTTGAGTTTACAACCCTGCTTCAAGAAGTTTAGTGATTAAGAATTGGTTATTTACTACTGGGTATTGATTAGAAATAATGACCATTTCTTTTTTATCTTGTATCAAAATATTATTACTTTTAATGAAGTAAGCTTACTGTCCATAACCAGTTTGTAGATAACCAACAACCAACTTCTTGACAAAGTATGAAAAAGTCCTTAAAAATTTCCCTTGTAGTTTTTGCAGTTGCGGCTATTATATTTTTCGGATTTGTGCCTCAGATGATTGATAAATCAGTGAATGTGGTGACTAAAAAGCCCCCCTTTCCGAAACAAAAATATTATGATTCGATTTCGTTTATTGCTGATTTGCATTGCGATGCCCTACTTTGGGATAGAAATATTCTTAAAAAAAATGACCACGGCCACGTTGACCTCCCCCGTATGATTGAGGGAAATATGGCGATGCAAGTTTTTTCGATTGTCAGCAAAACCCCAAGCGGAATTAATATTGAAAGCAACGACGACCACACCGACCAAGTAGCTTTATTGAGCTTTGCCCAATTAAGAAATCCAGCCGATTGGTTTAGTATCAAAACCCGTGCTTTGCACCAATGCGAAGCTCTGCACAATTTTGCTAACAACTCTGACGGAAAGTTTCGAGTAATTACAACTAAACAAGACCTTCAAAAGTACATTGCAGACCGAAAAACGAACCACGCCATTTCGGCAGGAATGTTGGGTATTGAAGGAGCTCATTGCCTTGAAAAAGACCTAAATAATTTAGAAGAATTTGGCAAAGCAGGTGTTCGATACATTGGCCTTACGCACTTTTTCGATAACGAATGGGCAGGTTCGGCTCATGGAATAAAAAAAGAAGGCTTGCCCAAAAAGGCAAACAATTAATCAAAAAAATGGCCGATGCTCATATCATGATTGATTTGGCTCATGCTTCTCAAAAAACCATCAGCGATATACTGAAATACCACAACGGCCCTGTGGTGGTTTCGCACACGGGCGTGAAAGGCCTTTGTGATAATAACCGAAACTTAACCGATGCACAAATCATAGAAATTGGTAAACACAACGGTATCATCGGCATAGGTCTTTGGGAAACCGCCGTTTGTGGCACAAACGCTGCCGCTACTGCCAAAAGCATTAGATACGTTGCCGATAAAATCGGTGTTGATAAAGTAGCTTTAGGCTCGGATTTTGATGGGGCAATCGGAACCCATTTCGATGTAACAGGCCTGCCAGAAATTGTTTCGGCCTTAGAGAAACAAGGTTTTACAAGAGCAGAAATCGAACAAATAATGGGGGGAAATATCCGAGATTTCTTCTTGCGAAATCTTCCTGATTGATTTAATTTTTCTTCCCTCCTTGATTTTTTACATTGTATGTAAAAGTTAGCAAAATATACCGACTAACGGTATTTGAACGGTCGATTTCAAAGAAATTTTCGTCCGAACGTTGCGAAAGATATACGTTTCGTTTGAAAACATCCTGCACCGAAAGCATCAATTCGCCTCGGTTGTTTTCCAAGAAAAGGTGCTTTAGTGCCACATTGAGAATCGGAATTGGTCGGAGATTGGTTAATAATCTTGAACTTTGGTAATACGTATAATCAAAATCGGTAGCGATGGTAAACTCTTTGGTAATTTTCCAGCGGAAATCGGTCGTATTTTTAAACACCGAAAAAGTTTGATTAAACTCTTTATTGACCGAATATTCGACGAATGATTTTTGGTAATTGGTATTGAAAACAAAATTGATTTTATCGGTCAAATAAGTAACCTTAAAATCGCCACGGTATTGGTTTTGCGTATTGAGGTTATTTACGCCATTGACTAAATTATTGCCTTGCGAAACCAAATATCTTGGACTAAGCGAAAAACGTAGTTTGTTTTTTTGTTTACCCACCGAAAAATTATAGTAAAATCCCAAATTGGCATTCCAACGATACGGTAAATTAATGGGTTGAGTAGTTCTGACGAGGGTTTCGCTAATAGTTTGGGCATAACCAATGGCATTTTGAGTATAATTCAGATTGCCATTTACACCAATATTCGTAAAAGTTTTTGGGTTGAAAATATTCTCATTGATGATTAATCGGTGAATATATTCGGGCTTGAGGTCAGGATTTCCTAACACAATACTTTGCGGATTATTATTGACCGTAATTGGCTGTAAATCTCGCACCGAAGGCTCATTGACAGCCGTATTGTATTCGAGCGTTATGCTATTGTTTTTATTAGTAGGTTTGCTATTTTTATCCGTACTTTTGGTTGCATTTTTTCTGAAAGAATACCTCAACGAAGGCAAAATATTTTGAAACGTACGCTCCAAAATATTATCGCTTGTTCGCTTTACGATACTTTTTAAAACCGATTTCTGGTAAAACACACCCACCATAAACGTTCTTTCTTTGGTTTCGCTATTGACCTTAAAACCAGCCTGTTGGAAATTAAAATTGCTACTATACGCATTGCTTGACGTAAAGTTTTGTACCAAATTATTATTCACAATATCCCAAACATCAAAATTTGAGCAGTTTATATTTTGTTGGTACGCGTAGTTTCCTTCGAGGGTTGTGTTTTTAGTCAAAGGTTCCGTAAAAGCCACTTGAATTCGTTGGTTTTGCTGGGCTGTTCGGCGATTATTTTCTTGTTTAATTATTCGCTCAACGATTGCTCCATTTACTTGGTTTTGGTTCAAAGTATTAGTCGAATCATCATTTTTGTCGTTATTCAAATTAAAAACGGCATTCAAACTAATGGTTCGGCGAGGTAAAGCAAAGCGATGACGAAGCAAAAGATTATTATTGAAACTCACCCCCTGCGAATGATTCCGTACATTACGATTTGAATTATTTTCGATGGTATCGCCAGCCGTTAGCGTGCTGATTTTTGAAATACTATTCGTAAAAGCATCGCCCGAAACGGTGTTTAAGGCAGTCGTGAATTTCAAAAGATTTCGTTCATCGAACTGATGCGTAAGCGTTGCATTGAGTCGATGGTTGAAATTATCACGATTTTGTTTAGTATTTTGGTCTGTATTAATAGTTTTTGCGGGCAAAAAACTCTGTCTGAATAAATTTCTGACCAAATCCGTATGGCTTGCATTGAAAAAATAACTACTCTGCAACGAAGATTTTTTGGCGTATTGATTGTTATAATTGAACCCAACTCCTTCGGTAGAAATTATTCCTGGGCGTTTGCCCACCACAATTGGTAAATTAACATTGGCAGAAGCATTACTACCTCCACCCCCACGATTCGATTGGGCATTTAAGCTGGAAAGATTAGCCGCATCTTGGGGTGTAAAACCTTGCTGGTTAAGGTTATTGAACAAACCAATGACCGAAAATTGCTGACTTGGACTAAAACGATTGACAGAAGTTTTGGCATTATAATACCCATCTGTATTTCCTACTGGTGGAACTCCTGCCACCGAAACAAAGCCCATCGTACCTTTTTTGTGGGTATTTTTGAGCGTCACGTTTATCACTATTTCTCGTTCGCCATCGTCAACGCCCGAAAACTCGGCTTGCTCGGTCTTTTTTTCTACAACCTGAATCTTTTCTATCGACTCGGCAGGCAGATTTTTGAGTGCCAATTGCGGGTCGTTTCCAAAAAACTCTTTGCCATCGACATAGATTTTTTTTACAACTTTATTTTGGGTTTTTATACCTCCATTTTCGTCAATTTCGAGGGCTGGCACTTTCTTTAGTAAATCTTCAAGGTTATCGTTTTGTTGGGGTTTCAGTACGCCTGCATCAAACTCGAGCGTATCTTTTTTTACCGCAACTGGTTCTTTGTTTCCTTTCACAACCACTTCGTTCAAGACATTTTCAGCACTTCTGACTACTATTTTCCCACCATCAATGGTTTCTTGATTTTCAAAAATTATGAGTTGAAAAGTAGGTGTATACCCAACCATCGAAACCTTCAAAAGATAATTTTTAGGCAGTAAATTCTGAAATTCAAAACTGCCATCTTCTTTTGAGAATTGGTTACTGATATTGCTCGAATCTTTCAGAGTTAAAATACTTACGGTAGCAAAAGGTATTGCCTGATTTCCTTCGTCAACAATGCTACCTTTAATCGAGATTTTTTGTTGTGCCGATGCCAAAAACGAAAAAAACAAGAAGCATAAGAATAGAGTTTTTCTCATGAAATTGGCGTATTGATGATATTTTTGAGAAGTATTTATACAAATATAAATACAGAAATACCTAAAATGGCATACTAAAGCACAGAAAACGTCAATTCCGTATTTTTAGCAGACCAAAAAAGCAGATGATTCGTCAAGAAAATTTTTAAGTAAATAAACTGATAAATTTTGAAGGCATTTCGGTTTCAAAATGCAGGTCTTTTTTGGTTATCGGATGCTTAAATGCCAGTACCCACGCATGAAGACCGAGACGTTTGATAGGGTCAGATTTTGCACCATATTTTTCATCGCCCACGACCGAATGCCCCATATCTTTGGCATGAACCCTAATTTGGTTTTTGCGGCCAGTTTCGAGGTTTACTTTCAGCAACGAAAAGTTTTTATTACTCCTCAAAACCTCATAATGCGTGATGGCTTGCTGACCAACGTCAGGATTTTTACTCGAATAAACAATCAAAGCCTTACTTTCGACCAAATATGAAGTAATCGTATCGTGCTTTTTTTCAACATATCCCTCAACAACTGCCAAATACGTGCGTTCTTCGATGGTGGCATTCCAAGATTCTTGCAGGAGTTTTTGGATTTTTTCGCTTTTGGCAAACATCATCAAGCCCGATGTTTCTCGGTCGAGGCGATGCACCACAAAAATTCGATTACGTGGGTCTTGTCTTTTTACGTGGCTACTCAAAATACTATATGCTGTATTATCTTTTTGTTTTTCGGTGGCAATAGAAAGTACGCCCGCTTGTTTTTCGATAACTATCAAATATTGGTCTTCAAAGACAATACTTAGCCCACGATATTTTTGTTCTTCGGGGGCTTTTTTCCATTTTACCTCAACTACTTGTTCGGGTTTAAGTGGATGATTAAACTGCGTAACTGGCTGTCCATCAACGTATATTTGTTTATCTCGCAACAAAGCCTTCACGTCATTTCGGCTTTTACTCGTGATTTTGACTAATAGAAAAACCAAAAGCTCAGTTTCTTCGCTGACTTTAAATTGGGTCGAGTCCGACCTTGTAGATTTTGCAATAGTTGCTGGCTTGTATTTTCTATCTTTTTCTCTCATTTCTACGAAAATTATCAATTATGTATCAAAGGTAGGCAGAAAAACTATCTTCTGAATCGTTGGTCTGAATTTGCCTCAAAAAACTTGTCTGTAATACAGTTTTGCAAATTGGTCGAAGCCAAACTCAATTTGGTCGAAAAAATTATTTTAACTAATCTTTAATCAACTGTTTTGTATCGTCAAAACACACTTTTTAAACGATACAATACAATGAGACTCTCAATTGATGAATTAAGGCAAAAACAAACATCTGCCACTTCTGAGTCGGCATATAAAACGAATGCGTATGAATGTATTTCTGAGGATGACTCTTTAGAAATCAGGGGGGGCGACAAAGAGTATAATCAACCTTTGTACGAACTCAAGCACAAAAGTATTTGGCAAAGAGCCAATATTCTATTAGACAACATCAAATAATTATTCCGATGGCAAAGAAGAGATTTTCGATTGACCCAGCCAACAAAAAAGCCGCTAAAAAATCGTTAGACGAAATTGCAAAGGGTGCAAACAAAGTAATTGGCGATAATATACAAGGTGGATGGATTGAGATGCTCAGTCAAATTGACAAAACTAAGGATTAAACAAAAATAAAGTGTGACTCATTTGAAAGGATTGATTTTGAAAGTTGCCAGCCGTTGTAATCTCAACTGTTCGTATTGCTACATGTATAATTTGGGTGACGAAACTTACAGAAATCAGCCAAAATCAATGCCCGATGATGTTACTGAAGCAATACACAAACAAGTGGCACTTTACAGTCAGAACCACCAGCTAAATAAATTTGAGTTTATTTTTCATGGGGGCGAACCGCTACTACTTTCAAAAAAATTTTACAGCAACTTTATTGAAAAAGCTATACAAATATTACCTCCAACAGTTAAGCCCATTTATTCATTACAAACAAACGGTACATTGCTTGACGCCAAATGGTGTAAATTTTTGGGTAAAAAAGACATTCGTCTGGGTATTAGTCTTGATGGGAACAAAAGCATAAATGATTTACACCGACTCACTCATGCAGGAGGTAGTACGTTTGATGCAACTCTGCGTGGGATTCAGAATGCTACTTCCCATAAAAACCCAATAGGGTTACTTTCGGTATTAACGCTTAAAAGTAACCCTGTTTTGTTATATAAATTCTATAAATCACTGAATATCAAGCAACTTGATTTTCTTTGGCCACATCATACGTATGATTTTCCACCACCCAAAAATGACAATTCAACTACGCCTTATGCCGACTGGTGGATTGAATTGTTTAAGGTTTGGTATGAAGATGAAGATGATGAAAAACCAAATATTAGGTACTTGACACAAATAATAATAAATATTTTGGGGTTAAACACGGGCTTTGATATGCTCGGAACCGCCACCAACGATTATTTGGTTATCGAAACCGATGGAAGTATTGAGACCGTTGATGCTCTCAAAATTTGTGGAAATGGATTTACAAAAGAAGGATTAAACATCAAAACACATTCGTTTGAAGATGCCCTTAGTGCAGCTTTGGTACAGCTCTACCATAAAGCACACCAAAACCTGCCCGAAAAATGCCAACAATGCTCAATCGTTGAGATTTGTGGTGGAGGTTTTTTACCTCACCGATTTAGTACCAAACGAAGGTTTGATAACCCATCGGTTTATTGTGCTGATATTTTTAAAATCATTGGCTATGTGCAGAATCGTATCATTGAAAATCTATCAGCCGAAACTCTTGAAGCCGCCGAATTGGAAGCAATTAGAACAGAAGGGTAAAAGATATTTACTATTAAGTTCACGTACAACTTTTATTTAGGTTTATCCGAAAGAGACTGATTTTTAATCGGTCTCTTTTTTTTTTTTTTTTTTTCAATTTCCCATTTAACTCAAAATGAATCAATTTCATCGAAAGATGGTCAATAGTTGGTCGAAAAAAGTTTTTTAGACCATTTTCTTCCATGAATTTTGATTCGTTCAATAGGAAACAAGTTTTACACGGTACCTGTCAATCGAGTTTCCTAATACACATCTAAATCAATTAATAACTTTTTTAAATTTTTGAAATCATGTCAAATGTTAAGAAAATTTTGAGTCAACTAAAGGATGTTGATACCAACGAATTAGAGCAATTATCATCTGAAGAAGCAGAAGGAGTTGAAGGAGGCTCTTATGTAGATATTGGTTGTAAAACAAACACAGGTTGTGGCCCGAACACAGGTTGTGGTGGTGGTACAACAACAACCAAAGAAGTCTAAAAAACTATTACAAACACATAAGCTAATTGGGGTTTATGAATCTTCAACAATCCCAATTAGTATTATCTTAAAAATAAACATTATGGAAAATGTTAAGAAAATTTTAGGCCAGCTTAAAGATTTAAACGCAGCCGATTTAGAGCAATTATCGCCAGAAGATGCAGAAGGCATTGAAGGAGGTTCATACGTTGATTTGGGATGCCAGTCAAACACTTCTTGTGGACCTAATACAGGCTGTGGAAAAACCACGAAAGAGACTGCATAATGAAAAATGTAAAGAAACTTCTAAGCCAACTTGAAGACGTTGGTGAAGAAAAAGAACAACTTTCCGACGAAGAATTAGAGCAACTTTCTGACGAAAAAATAGAGGAAATAGCAGGAGGACTTAATCTTGATTTAGCCTGTAACAGTAATTGTGGTTGTTCTGCTCAAGTCTCCTGCTCTGCTCACATTAAATAAAATAAACTCTATCTCGAAAATGGCAAATGTAAAAAAACTTCTAAGTCAGTTTGAGCATTCGGCTGGCGATGAACTTGAACATCTTTCTGCTGAAGATGCAGAAGAAATTGGCGGAGGAATGGATATTGGCTGTAAACACAACACAGGTTGCGGCCCGAATACAGGTTGTGGCCCAACTCCTGCCCCTACCGAAATGGTTAGTTAAACTCTACTGGGCTACTATAAAAAAGTGGCTCAGTATAACCACTCTTACTCATTTTTTGAAACGAAATATCTGAATTATAAAACGTATATAATCATGAAATTCAAGCTATCTCATTATAACATTGTCACAGACTCATTGAGTGATGAACAAAGTGAATCAACCAAAAGAGTGCTGTTTGCCACCCGAACAGCGAAATCAATGGTCATTACCAATCGCCTCTACGACAAGTTACAAAGAGAGGCTTGGGACGAATTAGCCCCGAATGATTTTGATAAACTATTAGCCATTGAAGCCATTGTTCCACAATCCGAAGTGGAGGTAAAAACAATAATTGAGCGGAACCAAGCAAAAATCAAAGATGACAAATCGCTCTATCAGGTTATTCAGCCGACAGCAATGTGCCAGCTTGGATGTGGTTATTGTGGACAAAAACATAGCAAAAATCAAATTGGAGAAATAGCCAGTGAAAGAATACTTGAAAGAGTGGAAAGTAAATTTGCTTTCAAAGAGTACAATCATCTTTCAATTGCATGGTTTGGCTCAGAGCCATTGGTGGGTTTAGCTCAGATAAGAGACCTGACACCTAAATTTAAGGAGATGGCCCAAAGACATAACTGTACGTATGATTCGAAAGTCGTTACCAACGGGTTGAGTCTTAAAGAGCATATTTTTGTAGAATTAGTAAAAAAACACGGTGTTACTAAGATTGAAGTTACACTTGATGGAACTGCTGAATACCATGATGCTCGTCGCCATACAAAAGCGGGTTTAAGCACCTTTAACCTAATCTTCAAAAACCTATTGGATATTTTCAATCGACCAGATTTTAAAACGTTGGGCTGTACTATTTCTATCAGATGCAATGTTGACGAGCGTAATAGCATGAGTGTGGTGCCTTTAATTGAATTTTTAGCCGCACATAATCTGCAAGATAAAATCGAATATTTCTACGTTGCTCCTATTCATTCATGGGGAAATGAAGCTCATTTACTTTCTCATGAAAAAGAAGAATTTGCCAAAAACGAAATCGACTGGATTTTGGCTCAATATCAAAATGGTTTCCGTCCTGGATTCCTTCCAGGCATCAAGCCAGTTGTTTGTTTATCAGTAACGCCTGACTCTGAGGTTTTTGATGCTTTTGGAAATGTGTTTGACTGCACCGAGACGCCATACGTCGATGTTTATGCCAATACAGAATACGTATTAGGCAATGTACACAATGGTTTATCAACAATTTCGAAGCACCGTCCACTACTTTCATTTAATGACGAAGTTGCCAACAACGAGTACCCTTGCTCGACCTGTAAAATGTTGCCTGTCTGTGGTGGTGGTTGTCCTAAATCTTGGAGAGAAGGAATCGTTGCCTGCCCAAGTAACAAATTTAATATCAAAGAGAAGCTCATGCTATTTTATGCCTTAAAGAAAAAAGGGGTGGAAGCTTTAGCTCAAGTATATGAGTAAAAAGCACTTTTCTAACTATTACCCGATACACTTATAAAATTTGTAAAGTCATGCAATCAAACGACTTATTTATACTGGAAGCCATTGATAATCTACAATATAATCAACAAAACAATGGCAATATAGCACGAGGCGACCTCATACATGGCAATGTATATGGCGAAATATTAGATGGTTTAGTAAAAGATTACGTTTCAAATATGGAGTTAAGGGGGCTTAACTACATTTGGGGCAAATATGACAAAGCACTTACAGAAGCCCGTCGTAATAACTTAGAGCAGTCGCAACAGTTATTGTCTGAAGTCGAAGCCATACAGGCCGAATATGACCCTAATACTCCTCTATATGCTTTAATCAATGTAGCAGCCTTGCCAATGAAAGCATATTTACTATACAGAAACTCCGCCTTTAAAGAAGCTGAAAGTCTTTTATTTCAAGCAATCGAAAATGATATTGCTCTCATAAAAGATGGCTTTTATATCTTAGAATATCACCGAATTCAACAATTACATAATATTAACAGATTGCATTTCAAGCAAGGAAAGTTACTCGAAGGAGCCTCCGTTATTCATCAAGCGTTAAGGTATATCCTGTATGAGCATCTACCAGCAATGAGCTCTGATTGGTCGATTAAATCGCTACAACAAGCTCCCGACTCTCTTCGTTCGGCCATGTTTTTACAATTATCACTTGAGCCTATCGGCGTCTTTTTGCACCATATTCTTCAAGAAAAAGAATTGTTTAATGCTGCCTTTGCCAATCTTACGTTTTTTGAACCTCGCACATCTGACGAAGCCGTGATGTTACAATGGTTTGAGATAAAAGAATTATTTTTTAAGGCAGAGGACAATAATCAATTTCTTAAAGAAGCTATTGAATTTATCAGTAAGACAGGAAGTGAATTCGACATTCTGAAACTCTCACTGATTGCCAATATAAGCGATGCTCTTAAAAAAACATCCGTTTATACTATCGAATATCATCAAAAAATAGTGGCATTTAGCTCTCAATTGAAAGTACCCGACAGGCATAAACAAGTATGTCTGACTTATGTCAGTCGAGTTTTGGAATCTTAAAATATATCTTAAATAAACAGTATCATGGTAAAGAGCATTTTAACAGCGGTTTTGCTTTTGGGCGGATGGGAGTTATTGGCTCAACAAAGCGTAAAACAATCTGTAATTATAAAAAATAATATTACAGGAAAAGTAAAAGACAACATCGGCAAACCATTAGAGTTTGCATCAGTACTACTCTTATCAGCGAAAGATTCATCGTTAGTAAAAGGTAGTATGACCGATACTACTGGTATTTTCGAGATTTCCGAAAATAATCAAGGAAGTTATTTATTAAGTATTACTTCGATTGGCTATCAAAAATTCATAAGCGAACCAGTCGTAATATCGGAAACTTCGCCAATAATTGACCTCGGCATTATTACCTTAGCCGAAGACAGTAAATTGCTGAATACCGTTGTTATCAGTGGCGAGCGGCCAGCTATCGAACGCCAAATTGATAAAATTTTAGTAAATCCTAACAACAGTATTTTCAAGGCATCAAGCAATGCGTTAGATATACTCGGCAGGTCGCCTGGCATAACGCTTGATGCCAAAGGAGGCATATCTCTCAAAGGCTCAACGCCATTGATTATGATTGATGGCAAAAATCAGGCGATTTCGATGGAAGAATTGAAAGCTTTACCGCCAGATGCCATCGAACAAATCGAAATTATAGGCAGTGCAGGGGCAAAATATGATGGAGAAACTCGCTCAGTCATTAACATCAAGCTTAAACGTGATAAGAATTTAGGGTTGAAAGGTGACTCTTATGTAAGTCTTGGCCAAAACAGACGTTATGGCAGCTATGCAGGCGGATTTAGCCTTACCTATAAAACCAAAAAGATGGTTTACTTTGGTCGATATGGCTATAATAATGACAATGATTTTTTGGACATGACTGGCAACAGAAATGTTGTTG
>JAIYBU010000238.1 GCA_027488335.1 Cytophagaceae bacterium | reverse complement strand
GTTGCGTTTGCTATGTTCGATAAATGCAAAGCTTGGTTACAAGAGCGAGGTATGGAAGCAATGGATGGTCCAGTGAATTTCGGCGAGCGTGATAATTGGTGGGGATTACATGTTGACCCGTATGATGCGGAACCAACTTGGGGCATGTTTTATCACCAAAAATACTACCGTACATTTTTCGAGAATTATGGTTTTCAAGATTATTTTCAGCAATACACCTTCTTATTGCCGATTCCCGAAGAAGAAGCTCGTAAGGTTGTTCGACCAGCATTATTTGAAATTGCTAATCGCATTTACAATACACCAGGCTATGACTTTAGGCACGTAAAAAAGAAAGAATTACCTAAGTTTGCCGAGGATTTTCGAATTATTTATAATAAAGCTTGGGCAAAAAATACATCGGCTGGTGAAATGACACCAGAGCGTGCAGCGGCCATCATGCAAACCATGAAACCGATTTTGGAAGAAGAGCTAATGTGGTTTGGCTACCACAACGACGAGCCGATTGCCTTTTTTATCATGATTCCCGAGCTGAATCAAATCATTAAGTACATCAACGGCAAACTCAATCTGATTGGCAAAATCAAGTGGTTATATCATACCTTGATGAAAACCAATAAAAAAGCTCGTGGCGTAATTTTTGGTGTAATTCCTGAATACCAAGGGCGTGGCATAGAATCGGCTATTGCTTTGTCGTTTTCGAGGGCTTGTTGGGTGCCAAATTATCAATACGAAACGCTTGAACTCAATTGGATTGCCGATTTTAACCCAAAAATGCTTAAAGTAACGCAAATGCTGGGGGCAAAAAAGTACAAGACTTACATCACTTACCGATATTTGTTTGATAGAAATAAGGAATTTAAGCGTTGTGAACCGATTTAAAAGCTGTTGTACGAAATAGAGAATAAATAAAAAAATCGTTAACTTTGCAATAATATAGACATTTTCACTAAAAAAATCCTTTTATAAAGGTAAATTATCTATGTCATTACTTACAGTAGGTTCGGTAGCGTTTGATAAATTGGAAACGCCATTCGGAAAAACAGATAAAATCATCGGTGGAGCAGCCACTTTCATCACGCTTACTGCTTCTTATTTTGTAAAGGAAAATAACCTCGTTGCGGTTGTTGGTGAAGATTTCCCTCAAGAAATGATTGACACGTTGGTTGGGCACGGCGTAAACGTGGATGGTCTTGAAATCAGAAAAGGTGAGAAATCGTTCTTTTGGCATGGTCGCTACCACAACGATATGAATAGCCGTGATACGGTTGAGGTTCAACTCAACGTTATGGAAAACTTCGACCCTAAGATTCCAGAATCGTATCAAAACTGTGATTTCTTGATGCTCGGAAATACCGCTCCAGCTATTCAGCACTTGGTTTTGAAGCGTTTAAAAACTCGTCCGAAGTTTGTATTGCTTGATACAATGAATCTTTGGATTGACATTGCTTTGGATGATTTGAAAGCATTATTGAAAGACGTTGACTGTGTAACTATCAACGACGAAGAGGCTCGTATGCTTTCGGGTGATTATTCGTTGCGTCGTGCAGCCAAAACTATTATGGCAATGGGGCCAAAAACGCTTATTATAAAGAAAGGTGAACATGGTGCATTGTTATTTCAAAACGATGATATTTTCTTCTGCCCTGCATTGCCATTAGAAGAAGTTTTCGACCCAACAGGTGCGGGCGATACATTCGCAGGTGGATTTATTTCGCACTTAGCAAAAACTAATGATTTGAGCTTTGAAAACATGAAGCGTGCCATCGTTTATGGTTCGGCAATGGCTTCTTTCTGTGTAGAAAGATTCGGTTCAGAACGTATTCAAAACCTTACGCAAGAAGAAATCGCAGCTCGAGTAGAAGAATTCAGAAAACTGGCTACTTTTGTATTGTAGAATAGTACGTAAATAGCCCATGGTCAACAGTCTGCGGTAGATAACATAAAAAAGCCCTTTAATGATTTTTCGTTAGAGGGCTTTTTGTTAGAATTGCTAATTTCTTCTGTTCATTACTCTTAAAACCCTCCACTTCCATAATATTGTCTTCTACGGCTGACTTTCAATTCTTGCAATAAAGCACTTCGCACATTGAGTGTAAACGAATAACTGGTATTAGCTGAATAACCCGAAATCGGTGTCCAGTTGAAGGTCATATCCCAACAATGTAATTCACGGTGAATCGTAATATTGGTCAAGGTTGGAGCTTTTAATACCATGTCATAACCTGTATTAAAACCTAATTTCCATTTTGGTGTAAGGCTCAAATCTCCTTGAACCGTGATGGCTTGCGTAATTTGTGCTTTTGCTAAACCTTGTTTATTGTAGTTAAAGTTATAACTAAAACTCAGTGTCCAAGGAATCGAGAAGTCAACGTAAAGTTCTGGGTTGGCTGCCACAAACTTCTTCATGGCATCCATTTGTGGGTTATTACTTTGCGTGTTTGTCTTTGGTTTTGCCTTATCTGGGTTGAAAGTTGCTGGCGAAAGGCGAGTCGAGATGGCGATATTTGCCGAACGTAACGTAGCCAAGCCAGCTAAACCTTGTACTTGTTGAATTTTATAAAAACGGCGAATACGCCCCGCAGGATTTAAGGCTCTTAACTCGGCAGTGCTCTCTTGTTGATAAAAATATGGGTCGAGCGTAGCTCCCATATTAAGGTTAATCAGATTCTTAAATAAATTGGTGTTTGCACTCAGATTGATATTTGATAGATTCATCGAATCGCCGATAGCTAATAAATTATAAGCGGTACTTAAACTTAAATTATCAAGCAATGAAACTTTTTCAAACGCCTTGGCTGCCGTATCAGATTTTGAACGAACTTTGGCTTCGAGTTGGTTGGTTAAGCTAAAACTAAGATTCCCCGATGCTCCAGCCGATGAACCAAGTGTCGGATATTTAGATAAAAGTCGTCGTAGGGTGTCATAAGTAGTCACGCCATTTTTAGTACTCTTATCAATTCTGACCACTTTATAATCAAAAAGTCGCTTCGTAAAATCAGGGGCGTAGCTCAAACTCAACGAAGGTGCCATAGTGTGGCGAATCGCCTGTAAACGACCTTTCCCTTTAAACTGATAAGTACCATAGACACGGGTATTCATTCCACCTGATACCGAGGTTTGATACGTTGGAAAAAAACCTTTTACTGTATCAATTTTTACTGCATTTTCGCTCGGAACGTATTCATAACTAAGGCTTTGAGTTGAAATATCACCTCTGAGTGAAATACTTGGTGTAAAGTTAATATAGCGTGCAATCTTGAAGTTGGGCAACGCAATCGGAATAGAGTAGGTACTTGTAAACTTCCCATCGTTCAAAACATCGTTTATTGCCGTCAGACTATTTAGTTTTCGCACATTACTAAGGCGTTCTTGTAACGCTTTTTGGGCAATTCGCTGTTCGGCCGTCAAGGTTAATGGATTAGCATCACGGAGTTTTATCTCTTCATTTGTTAAAGGTTTTGCCTCAATAGATGAATAGGTTCCATTGGCATTTTCACGCACAATCTTATAATCTGAATAACTTGTAATACTATTTACTCGTGTATTAGTTGCTTGATAACCACCGCTAACGTTCAGCCCAACCCTAAACGATTCAAACCAACGTCCGATTTGCTTTTTTTCTGGAACAAATGGGTTAAATTGGTTCAGACCGATACTGTAATTGGCCGAAGCATCGACTTGTCCGGTTGTGAAGTTTTGAGAGATATTTATCCCCGAACTCGTCACAACTTTTTGGGCAAATGTGCGTCCAAATTGTACCGAAGAGTTTGATGTACTACTCAAATAATTACTTACATCGACCGTATTTACGTTGTTTCTATTAAAACCATTACTACGTAAATTAACAGAGGATGAAAAACTACGGTCGGGGCGTTTGTTGGCTGGAGAATGCGACCAACTCAAATTAAAATCTTTAGTTTTATAATTATTCTTATCGTCAGTAGCTACCACTTCAGGTGTGTTATTATTGAAATTATACTGAAAATTTAAGCTTCCCGAATACTTATATCGCTTCGAATAAGTAGATTGAATACCGAGTCCGAAACTTCCTTTTGTATAGATTTGACCAATAAGTTTTACGCCAATTCGTTCGTTGACAGCAAAATAATAACCAAAATCTTTGAAATAAAACCCTCTATTATTTGGGTCTTCGCCATATGTACCCATGATGATTCCCGAAGTTCCTGCTTCTTTGTTTTTAGGCACGGGAAAAAATCCAAAAGGCAATCCAACGGGCAGTGGAATACCACTCAATACAAAATTAAATGGCCCCGAAATAATCTGTTTTTTATTGACAAGTTTGATTTTTCGGGCAGAAATATGAAAATGTGGTTCTTTCAGATTGCAAGTTGTATATTTAGCATCGACCAAATACATATCGTCGTGTTCGTCTTTTTTCACTCGCTCGCCCGTCACGAAACCCTCACCTTGTTGGGTGACGATATTTTTAATAATTGCCTTTTTTGATTTGAAATTATATCGAATCGTATCGGTATTGTAGTTATCGCCCCCTTGACTAAAAATTGGTTTACCTTTTACCTTCTCGCCTCTTTTGGTTGTATCGGGTGAACCATGAGCAAAAATTTCACTCTTTCCCCAGTCTATTTTTATATAATCAGCTTTAAGTTCAATGTCTCCGTAAGTTACAACCGCTTTTCCGTAAAGATTCAGCACTTCACCCGAGACATCCATCACCGTCGAATCTTCGGCTACATATTTTACAGTTGATTGCAGTCCACTATCTTTACTACGAAGCGAATCAGGAATCGAGACACGAGTAGTGTCTTTCTTTTCTTCAAAAAGTTTATTGCCAAAAGGTTTGGTTGTTGTGGTTGAAGAACGAGTCGTTGTGGGGCGAGAAGTATTTCTTCCTCCGAGATTTTGTAATCGTCCACCCCCAGGAAACTGTGCAAAAATATTGAATGAAAGCAAAATAAATAGGAATATATGCAAGATTTTGTAACTTGCTAACGTTAACTTTATCCATTTTTTCAGCCCCTTTGAGCCGTGGGAGGTATATTTTTTCAGTTGTTCCAAAAAACGTATCTTTGTAAAAAATGTTCTAATTATTATAACCTATTGAGAAAGCCGTGCCGAGTATTAGTCTAACACTTCAACTTTGGAGCTTTTTCTGCAAAAACTATTCTTTTGACACTTAGTAATGGTACAAAATTAGCTATTATATAGTAGTTAAAGAACGTTTGCCTATAAAATCATGTTAAAAATTCTTAAAGTCCTACTTATTGTTATATTCTCGCTTGAAATCGCTCAGGCTCAAAGTGGGAAAATCCGAACGATTGTAATTGACGCAGGTCATGGTGGCAAAGACCCTGGCACGCATCATAGCAAGCTTCAAGAAAAAGATATTGCTCTAAACGTGACACTCAAACTGGGCAAAAAGTTACAACAAAATTTACCTGGAGTAAAAGTAATTTATACCCGAAAAACCGACGTATTTATTCCGCTTCACGAACGAGCGGCCATTGCCAACCGTAATAAAGCCGATTTGTTTATTTGTATTCACGTCAATGCAAATCCGCATTCATCAAAGTTGAGTGGTTCGGAAACTTATGTAATGGGTTTACACAAAACCGAAGATAACCTCGAACTTGCCATGCGTGAAAACGAAGTTATTTTGATGGAAGATAATTATAAGAAAAACTATAAAGGCTACGACCTTAGTTCGCCAATGGCCAGTATTATGCTTGCCAATTATCAGAATGCTTTTATGAAAGAAAGCGTAAAACTTGCAAGCATGGTTGAAAAGCAAATCTCGAAAGTGGGGCATCGAAGCCGAGGTGTAAAACAAGCGGGGTTTCAGTTGCTATGGCAAACAACAATGCCAAGTATTTATGTTGAAACTGGTTATTTAACAAACGCCGCTGATAAGAAAATACTGGGAAACTCTAATGGACAAGATAAAATAGCCGAGGCAATATTTAAAGCCGTAAAAGCGTATAAGGAAGAGAAGGAGAAGTAGCCCCTAACTGTTGCGGCAGACCGCTCCTAAAGGGGAACGAAAAATGTTTTTTAGGAGTTTTCTTTCTGCAATTTAGGAGTTTTGGTTTGTAGATTGCTTTAGTGTACTTTTGTAAAAAAATAAAACTCCCCTTTAGGGGATGGGGCATGAAAAAAGAATACAAAGTTGGTTTATTGGGTATTATTGCGTTTGCAATATTTTATTTGGGGTTTAATTTCTTGAAAGGTTTGGATATTTTCCGTACCGAAAACGAATATTATACATACTATGAAAACGCCGAAGGCTTACAAACATCAAACCCTGTAACTTATAATGGTGTATCGGTTGGGCGTGTGGTTTTGGTAGAACCCGAGCAAGATAAAAACCGTATAAAAGTAATGTTGGCCATTAAGCGAGACATCCAGATAAGTGATAAAACTATTGCTATATTGGCCGATAATGGTCTTTTAGGTGGAAAAGTAGTAAAACTCAGAATAGAAGCAGGAAAAGATTTAGATGACGAAGGCACAATCGGTAGTGAAATTGAAAAAGGAATGGTGGCTTCGGTAACCGATAAACTCACACCAACGCTCAAAAATGTTGATTCGCTTCTGACCACAACTACTGCTATCATTAAGCAATTCGACCAAACGGCTGTGGCTCTCAAAGCACTTATGGCAAGTGCCAGTCAAACGACCGCAGGTGTAAATGGAATAGTGGCAGCAAACTCAAAAAATCTTTCAGCAATTACTGCCAATGCTGCCGTACTAACTGCTAATCTGAATACATTATCAAACAATCTTGATGCCCAAATCAAACCGATTTTACAGAAAAGCAGCACTTTTGCTGATTCATTAAATGCCATGAAATTGGGAGAAACCGTTGTGCAACTCAATAAATCGGTAGCAGGTTTGCAAGGGGTTATCAAAGAAATTAATCAAGGAAAAGGTACACTCGGAAAATTGGCAAAAGATGACTCTCTTTATGTAAATTTGGATAGAACTGCCGCTAATATTGCTCTTTTGATGGCCGATATGAAAGCAAACCCAAAACGATATGTTCATTTTTCTTTGTTTGGAAAGAAAGAGAAGAAATAGTTTAGAGTTCTGAATTCAGAGTTGTTCGATGTAAATATTTACAGTATATTTTGTTCACTCAACATTCAGAACTCATATTTCAGCACTTTTATAGTCTTCTTACCAATTCTAATTTCTCAACTGGGTGATACACCAAAGGTGTGTATTCTACTTCTACATCTGATTTATCAAGTCCAAAGGCTTTCTCGTCAGACAAACTCATTCTTTTTAAGAAAAAATAAGAGTTTAGTAAAATACCTTCTCTAACCGAAAACTCATTTTCTACCGAAAGAAATTTCTCAATTACTACAAACTTAAAGTCAGGTTCGCTATTGTACTTCGTTGAGCCATCAGGACGAATATGAAGATTCAATTCTTTTCGTTCGACCAAATCCTGCACAATTTTTTTGAAATAAAGTTCTACTCGTGGTTGTATTCTAAATCCAGCGTTGATGCCGATTTTGATGATTTTATCATCGAGCAATTCGCTTACTTCGTAGTTGAGCGTATAAGGCTCATCGGTACGGTTAATATGCACAAACCAATAGACATCGGCACGTTTGGGTTTTTTCGAGAAAATAGATTTCACTATTTTTTCTTCAATATGATTCTTGCGGTCGGCTTTCGACAAATATATCAAGTGCGTTGAAAATTTTGGAATGTTTTCATCTTCGCTCAATTCGGTAATTCTTGAAATATAATGCCTCAAATCAATAAAATTGACAAGTCTATTGTTGATTTTGCGAGCTTTATACCAAACATACATCACCAAAAATATGAATACCTCAAAGAACAAAAACATCCATCTTTCTTTAATTTTTGCCACATTCGTAATAAAAAATGAACCTTCAATCACGATAAAAACCATTAATATTAACCCAATTAGCCACGGATTCCATTTTTTGATGTATCGCATAAAGTAAGCCAGCAGAATCGAAGTCATAATCATGGCTACCGTAATCGAAAAACCATAAGCTGCTTCCATGTGCGATGAACTTTGGAAGTATAAAATCATCAACACACAGCCAATCCAGAGAATAGTATTGACACTCGGAATATAAATTTGTCCTTTCAACTCAGTCGGATTTCTGACCGTGACTCTTGGCCAAAAATTCATGCTAATTGCCTCACTGATAAGCGTATATGAGCCACTAATGAGTGCTTGCGAAGCAATAACAGTTGCGGCAGTAGCAATGATTACGCCTGGAATCAAAAACCAAGCGGGCATGATTTCATAGAATGGATTTCGGCCATTAAGTACGCTCTCGCCTTGATTCAACACCCAAGCTGCTTGGCCTAAGTAATTAACCAAAAGGCAAATTTTGACAAAAAACCAACTAATACGAATGTTTTCTCGGCCACAATGCCCCAAATCTGAATAAAGGGCTTCGGCACCAGTGGTACATAAGAATACCGCACCCAGTAACCAAAAACCTTGCGGATATTGACTTAATAATTGATAAGCATAGTATGGATTGATGGCTTTTAAAACTTCTGGATGTTTAATAATTTGAGATATTCCGAGTGTAAAAAGCATTGTAAACCAAACAACCATCATCGGGCCAAATGCACTACCCACTTTTTGGGTACCGAATCTCTGAAAAAAGAAAAGTAACGATAAAATCACAATAACAATTGGTACGGTAGGTAGATGAGGAACAACCATTTCAAGACCTTCGACAGCCGAAGCGACTGAAATTGGTGGTGTGATGATGCCATCGGCCAAGAGCGTGGTTGCTCCCAATATTGTTGGAATAATGAGATTTTTGCCGAAACGCCTCACTAAAGCATAAAGCGAAAAAACACCACCTTCGCCGTGATTATCGGCCATTAAGGTCAGGAAAATGTACTTGAAAGTTGTCTGAAAAGTCAGTGTCCAAAAAATGCAGGAAATAGCTCCATAAACCAACATTTCGGAGATTTCACGCTCGCCAATAATAGATTTGAATACATAAAGTGGACTCGTGCCAATATCGCCGTAGATAATCCCGAGGGCAACAAGCAGTGATGCCACCGTAACTTTTTTTGTGTTAGAATGATTCATAATTTTACGTTTTTTTTATGAAAAAATTATATTTTAGGCAGAGTAAAAGCCTTCACCAGAAAAACTGATTAGCCTATTTTTTGAAAATTTTATTGATTTTTAGAATTTAGAAGGTAATCGCTAAAGAGCTGATTATGAGGTTATTTTGATGAGTTAATGATTCTTTTTTCTGAAAAATAGCATCTTTACTGCTCAGATTTCGACACTCAATTCTCCATAAAAGGTTATTAGAAAAATGATAATCTATATTGAACGAGTTTCCGAGTGTTTGAAAACCATTTTTAGTTTTAGTACTGATAATTACCTGGTTTTTATCAGAATAAAATTCGCTACGAGCTGCAAAATTTAACTTATTAGTTGGTGCATATTGAGCAATAAGCACTGGCGAATACCAAACATTATAATTTTTATTTTTCGGCGTTTTTTGTTGAACTCCAACATCAAAACCAAGCGTTAGACCAAACTTATTGTTGAGTTGAAATATGCCATAAAAATTATGAAAATATCGCATTAGTCGCTCGGCATCGGGAGTGTCGCTTCCAACGAATAAACTGCTATTTAATGTAATATTAGTATTTGGTTTAAACGTAATCTGATGCCCAAAAGCAGGTGTATTATTGCCTTCAAGCCTTTGGATTCGTTGCCAACCATTCAGCACTAAAGCACTTAAAAACCATTTTTCATTATCAGAATTGTACGAAATCTTTGCACCACTTTCATAATAAGGCGAATTTTCAGCCAAAATACTTCGTGTCAAAGTCCAACAATCTTTGCTGATAGCACTTTCAAAGCCGATGTGTGAGCCAAAAATTCCTGCGTCGAGCCACAGATTTTTATTTTTGGAAAGTTTAATTCCAATGTTCGCTTCTAAAATATTTTTCAGCACACCAGTTTCGGCAGCAAGATTGGCGTTAGCATAAGTTCCTGCCATGAAGGCCATATTTGCTCTTATATTGGCTTTCTGATAAGCCGCTTTTACAAAACCTAAATTGATATTCATTTCATTGTGTCGGTTGTGTGAGTAAATAAAATTTGGTCTTAAATGATTATCTGGGTTAGCAAAATCATAGCCGTAATAAGTCTCAACGTAAGCACTCAACGTTAATGTCCGAGACGAATCATTTTGAGCATTAACAATGAATTGAAAGTGTAAAAAAAACACAAAAAATAACGAAAAGCACTTCATTTTGATACTATTTTGAATAAAATATTGGCAAAAGTACTCATTTTTCGCCACCAATAAATCGGTAGCCAACCCCCGACTCAGTGATAATAAACTTCGGTTGGTCAGGATTATCTTCAATTTTTTTGCGGAGTTGTCGCACAAAAACTCGTAAGTATTGAGATTGTTCAAGATAGCTCGGTCCCCAAATGTTTTTCAAAAGAAATTGATGAGTTAAAACTCGACTTTCATTTTGTGCCATCAATGTTAAAAGTTGATATTCGGTTGTGGTTAATTTTAAAACTTCTTGGTTTTTCTTTACTATTCTGGTCGTAAAATCAATACTTAGACTTCCATATTCTTGTAAAGGCACATTCTCTGTCTTTTGAGCTAAGCGGAGTGCCGCTCTGATTCTTGCCAATAATTCACCGGTACGAAAAGGTTTGGTCAGATAATCATTTGCACCGCTATCAAGTGCTTGAATAATGTCATCTTCGTTATCTCTGACCGACAAAATAATGATTGGAGCTTTATACCATTCTCTGATTTTTTTCAAGATATTTTGTCCGTCTTCATCAGGTAAACCCAAATCGAGCAAAATTAAATCAGGTGGGTGCATAGCTGCCGAAATTTGTCCTTCTTTGCCCGTTCCTGCTTCGTGTACACGAAAGCCATTAGCCGAAAGCGTGATTTCTAAAAGTTTACGAATTTGAACTTCGTCGTCGATGACTAATATTATTGGATTATTCATAACCCCCAGCCCCTAAAGGGGTGTTTAAGTAAAAAAAAAGAAATAAGATTCCCCTTTAGGGGTTAGGGGTCTCATCGCCCCAATTGGCCTGAGTTGGAATTTCAATAGTAAATAAAGCACCACTCCCTGCGGCATTTTCTACTTTTATTACACCTCCGAGAGCCTCAATAAAGCCTTTGGTGATTGATAACCCCAAACCTAAACCGCCAGTTTGCGTGTTTTTTGAGCGATAAAATTTACTGAATACTTGTGATAAATCGCCTTTTGGAAAACCTTTTCCATAATCTTGAATCTGAATAATACATTTACCGTTGAGATAGTCTGCCGAAATATGAATAAGTGTTTTTTCGGGTGTATAAATCGAACAATTATACAAAATATTATAAATGGCTTGTTCGAGTAGACCGAAATCGAGCTTTAAAAAAGGTAAATTCGGTGGGATTTCTACTCTTACTTCATGAGATTTTAACTCAGTTTCTAATTGATTGATGGCAGTGTGAACCAGTTCGTTGAGGTCGTACCAATCTAATTTTGGACGAATAGACCCCGATTCCAACCTCGAAACATTCAATAAGTTTCCCACGAGTCGATAGAGTCTATCAGCGGCAGTATTTATTTCTTGATAGAGATTTATCTTGCTGGTTTCGCTAAATTTTGAGTTATCGGTCAATAAATTATCGGTAGCTCCCAAAATGGCAGCAATTGGCGTGCGAAATTCGTGAGAAATAGAATTAAAAAGTGTATCGTAAAGTTTCAAGGCATTTACCCGTTCTTCACGCTGAATCGCCAGACTCTCAAAATGCTTAATGCGAGCTGTAAGTACACCATTGAGCATCGCCACAATAAAATACATCGCCAACATCAGTACATCTTCCGACTTAGACACATGAAAAGTAAAATGTGGTGGAATAAAGAAAAAATCCCAAATAAAAGCACTCAAAACTGCCGCCAAAAGTACAGGATAAAGGCTGAGCTTCATGGCCAACACCGAAACCGTGAATAAAAGCATAAGAGCAACGGTTCGGTAGCCAATAAAATCAGTAAAAGGATAACATATCGCCGAAATCAAGCATATTACGATGATACTAATCAGATATGCTGTATTTTGTGTATATTTTTGATTCAGAATTTGCTTCATTATTATTGGTAATTATGATGATGCAAATGTATGCGGAAGTTTATAAATGAAATGTAAAACAAAGTTGCCAACACATAAAGATTTTATAAAGATGATTATTTTTAGGTTTATAGCCTTGACAAATGCTATTTCTGTTAAGATAAATCGTGCGAAATGGACAAATCTTTTTAATCATGGTTTAAATCTGTAATTTTGTAATACTATCGCATAAACTAAAACTGAATAATGCCCGAAAAACGTTGGTCATACAAACCTACACCAAGCACCGAATCTGTCGTTGAACTTTCGCAAGCCATCAATGTTGATAAAGCCCTTGCCGCAATGCTCGTGCAGCGAGGTGTCACTGCTTTTGATGATGCCCGAGATTTCTTTCGTCCGCAACTAAGCCATTTACACGACCCATTTCTGATGCCAGATATGGAAAAAGCCGTTGTTCGACTCAGAGAAGCAATAGAAAATGGCGAAAAAATAATGGTTTATGGCGATTATGATGTTGATGGTACAACGGCAGTAGCACTCGTATATGGTTTTCTATCAACGTTTTATGGTAATTTAGAATATTATAACCCCGACCGCTACGAAGAAGGCTATGGCGTATCAGTTCAAGGAATTGAATGGGCGGCTGAGCAGGGTGTTTCGCTCGTAATTTGTCTTGACTGTGGCATCAAAGCCCAAGATAAAGTGACTTTGGCGAAAGATAAATTTAACATAGATTTTATCATCTGCGACCACCACGAACCTGACGATACCTTACCTGATGCCATTGCTGTACTCGACCCAAAACGCAAAGATTGCCCATATCCATACAAAGAATTGACAGGAAATGGCGTAGGTTTCAAACTACTTCAAGCATTCTGCATTCGTACCGAAATGCCGATTGAAAACTTATATGAATTTTTGGATTTGTGTGTCGTAAGTATCGGCTCTGATATTGTACCGATTACGGGCGAAAATCGAGTTTTGGCTTTTTATGGTTTGAAAAAACTTAATGAAAATCCACGAATCGGACTAAAAGCTTTGAAAGAAGTAGCGGGTTTTATGACGCCAATGACGGTCGAAAATGTGGTTTTTGTATTAGGCCCAAGAATCAATGCCGCAGGAAGAATCAAACACGCCAAAGCAGCCGTACAGCTCTTATTATCAGAAGATTATGATGAGGCATTAGCATTTGCAGGTGAAATTCAGAAGCACAATTCAGAGCGAAAAACTTTTGATTCTCGTATTACAGAAGAGGCACTGGCAATGATAGAGGGCGACGAATGGCTACTCAATACTGCCAAAAGTACGGTTTTATACAGAGAAGATTGGCACAAAGGAGTTATCGGAATTGTGGCGAGTCGTTGCATCGAAAAATATTATCGTCCAACAATTATTCTCACAAAATCGCACGAAAAAGCGGCGGGTTCTGCACGTTCGGTGGCAGGTTTTAATCTTTACGAAGCGATTGAAGAATGTGCTGATTTGCTCGAACAATTTGGTGGTCATACCCACGCCGCAGGCATGACCATGCCCATCGAAAATATTGATGCTTTTCGCTTAGAATTTGATAGAGTTGTGAGCAAATATATTACGCCTGAGCAATTAACGCCCGTTGTGACCGTTGATTTAAAAATAAAATTGGCCGAAATAAACCCTAAATTTTATCGAATTATGAATCAAATGGCTCCGTTTGGACCAGAAAATATGCAGCCAGTTTTCGTAACGGAAAATCTTACGCTCAAATATGCTCCAAGAGTAATGAAAGAAAAACACTTGAAACTGGAGCTTTTTGAAGAAGAAACTGGAGCAATTTTAACTGCCATAGGTTTCGGAATGGTAGAAGAACATTTTGAGCGATTGAATACCAATAAATATTTTAGTGTGGCGTATCAAGTAGATGAAAATACTTTCAACAATAAAACATCTTTGCAGTTGATGATGAAAGATATAAAGTATAGTTAAGAAATATTAACGCTGACTTTTGTTGATTAAAGCGTAATTTTGTTTGTTGAACAAGTTTCTAACTTGTTCAACCGATAATAAGAAAACGACAGCGTGCAAACCTGTCCTACAAAATATGATTTTAAGAACAGAAAACTTAATAAAAAAATACGGTCAACGACTGGTCAACAACAACGTAAGCTACCAAGTAGGGCAGGGCGAAATTGTTGGACTGCTCGGCCCAAACGGTGCGGGTAAAACTACCTCGTTTTATATGGCTACTGGACTCGTAAAACCCAATAGTGGCAAAGTTTGGCTCGATGATTTGGATATTACGTCGTTGCCGATGTATAAACGTGCCAAGCTGGGCGTAGGATACTTGGCACAAGAAGCCTCAATTTTTAGAGATTTGACGGTTGAAGAAAATATTTTGGGCGTTTTGGAATTGGCAAAACCCAGCATGACAAAAGCCGAACGCAAAGAAAAAACCGAATCATTGCTCGAAGAATTTAGCTTGACTCACGTTCGTAAAAACAAAGGAATTGTGTGTTCGGGAGGTGAACGCCGTCGTTGTGAAATTGCTCGGGCTTTATCAGTTGACCCAAAATTTATTTTACTTGATGAACCCTTTGCTGGCGTTGACCCAATTGCGGTAGAAGAGATTCAAGGAATCGTAGCGAAATTGAAAGACCGAAATATCGGAATTTTGATAACCGACCACAACGTAAACGAAACGCTTTCAATCACCGACAGAGCCTATTTACTTTTTGAAGGAAAAATCCTCCGACAAGGCACAGCCGAAGAATTGGCAAGTGATGAGTTGGTAAGAAAAGTTTATCTCGGACAAAGCTTTGAGCTGAAACGTAAGATTTGAAAGAAAAAATTATAAATAAATATAAAGGAGAATAGTTTAAACTATTCTCCTTTATATTATTACAGAGAAGCAACTTTTCTCAGAGAGGTAGCTGATTGATTTGCCTTTAGCTCTTTGATTTTTTGTTCTAATAAAGCTATGGTAAATTCTACTTTCAATGTCCCTTGTCTCTTTTCAGGATTTTTTTTCAATTGGCTAACCCTTTCCTGTAAAAAATTAATGAGTCGCTCGTTTATTTTATTATTTTCGTTTAATACGTTTATTGCATCTACTTGTAAATTCTTAAATTCTATTTCACTTCCTCCACTTTTTAATTTAATAAGACTCTTCGTGATTAGTTCAGAATTTTCAGATTTAGCTTTAATCAATTCTTCGGTATAGTATTTTATTTTAGTATAATCTGTGGTTTCAAGTAACTGGTAATCTTCTAAAATAAGTCGAGCAAAAGTATTTCTAAAAGTAGCTAAAACTGGTTCATTTTTATGATTTTCGATGAAAGAACGGTACGTTACGTCTGCATTTACCAATTCACGTGATGAGACTCTTGATGAAGGAACTGCGATTTGTACGGTTTTTAGTAGTTTTTCATAGTCATCTTTTTGAGTTTTTACCGCATTTAACAATTCTGCTGGTGTAGCATTTTTATCCAGAGGAATATTAGTTGGTTTAAAATCATTGTCTTTACCAGTAGGCATTAAAATAAACTTTTTGTTTTCTATTTGAGTCTCTCTTGGTATGCTATTTTCACTGTTACATCCAATTAATGATATTAACGAAAGTACAATAATTATTTTTTTCATATTTAGTTCTTTTTTAGTTGTATGGAATTAATTAAACAAGAATATAAGGACAGCCCGATAAAATTTGGGCATCATTAATCGAAATATAATGACTACTGTAAATTACTTGCCAACCACTTCCAGTGTTGTAAAAATAAGCTTCTTCTACCAATGCTACACCAGCCGTACTTGAACAACAATCACCAGCTGCTGCCCAAGATATATTATAAGCAAAGCCTTCAGTATCATTATTATATCCATCACCACTACTACATAATTTAGCGACCGCAATATCAAATGATGCTAAAACGATTAAAAATTGCACAAAAAATACTCGCATTACTTTTCTCATAGTTGTATTATTTAGATTTGATTTCGCACAAATAAATAAATAAATAAAACTTTTCGGTAAAATTTATTTAACGGTACTTTTTTTTGAGATTATATTAGTTATATAGAAACTCTTTTAGGGTGGGCATAAACTGTTGTGGTGCTTAGAAAAAGCAAAAATATTTTTAAAATTTTCATTAGCGGGTGCTTTATATGAAGTGAGTTGTAGGCCGTAAAATTATAGCCCTCCTATCATTTAAAGAACTTTTGTTGAATAAAGTATTTAGAATTTTTTTTCTAAATATCCATTACAGAATAATTTATAACGCGAATTATCGAAGCAATTATTTTACAAAATGGTTGCTTCTTTCTTGAAAAAATAAGTAAGAATTGAAGCAATAATCAAAAGACCCAAAAGCCAAATCGCATAAATAGAGGCCTGTTCTATCAACTCAGTGATGAAGTTTGATTTTTCAAAAATACGTTCTACAATCCAGCCAATGGCCGCAATTCCAGCTAAAACGGCTCCCAAAACTCTAAATACACGATGGGCAGATGTTCTGCTCAGTAAAATCAGCCACGGAATAACCAGCATAATTACGGCCAACTGCATGAGTTCGATGCCGATATTGAACCCCAAAATACTAAGAAGCATTTTTGCAGTATCAAGGTTTAGGTTTTCGAGTGTATTGGCAAATGCAAGCCCATGAATCAGACCAAAGCCAAGGGCAATGTAAGTTTCTTTACTCGGAAAAATCGGCTTGATGGCATGAATGGCCGAAACCAAAATCGAAACAGCTATTAATACTTCTATAAGCTTACTCGGCAGGAAAATCCAGCCTAATGCCCCCAACAAAAGCGTAACCGAATGCCCTATCGTGAAGGCCGTAACCACTTTTAAGATATGCACAGAACTCTGACGAACCGAACGCTGCGATGCCCATTGCTTATTACTCACTAACAAAGGAATCGGTAGTAAAAGCACCAGCAAAAACAGCAAGTGGTCAGTACCTTCAGCTATATGGTGGATACCTAATTTTAGCATGTTAGTAAAACTCTTGAAACCACTAATTTGCTCTAACCGAATTTTTAAAGGGATAATCTTCCCAGTGGGTATATCCCACTTGATTATGCCAATTTCTTTGTTTGTATTTGCCCCACTTTGCCAATCTTCAACCGAAAATAAAATAGATTGATTAATGACTTGATGAATGACAATATCACAATTTAAGATAAAATTAGTTAAGCTATTAGCATTGCTTGGCTTGAGGTAAATTTCGGCAACGATTTGTTGATAATCGCCTATTTCTTCGGTATTAGCACCAGATAAAGTAATATTTTCGATAGTTATCGTCCATTGGCTATGCAGCGAATCGGTTACCGAAATATGTTTTAAATAGTACTGTTTTAAGCTATCAAGCGAAGCATCAGTTTTCAGATTGACTGGTTTTTGATAAGCCATCTCCAGAATTTCGAGAGGCGTATGAAACTTTATCAAGAGTCTTTCACTACCTACTATTAATTGGGCATTACTATTGGGCAAAGAATGAGCCTCTGCCCATCTAAATCCTAAGATAAAGATGAGCATGAGCCAATATTTAATTTTAATCATACCGTGCTTATTATTTCGTAGTTCCTGCATAATCAGATACTCTATCTCTCCAAACTGAGTGTGGATGAGGTCCAGAATAAATTATACCACCATTTTGGCTGAGTTCAATCCAAACGTGTGGACCATCAATTCTAAAATAATCACCTTTTGTATTCATATTACCTGTACCTGAATAGGTAATATAGGTTTTATCTATTTCGGAAGTATAAAGAGCCAAAAACTTAGTGGCACTTGCTGCATCAATATCATTTGTGTAAGTTTTAATAACATTCAAGGCCAAAGCTTTCTGAGCGTCGGTCAAACCACTACAAACTAAACCTGTATAAGTAGTCGGGAATTGCCATTCTTTTCCTGGAGTAAGAATAATATCCGAAAACGATGAACTTGACTTTGCCGTAGCTAATTGAGTAGCACTCAAACTTGCCAATAAAGCCTTCATTGCGTCGGTTTCTTGGGTTACAGGAGCGTAAGTTACTCCGCCCGTAGTCCATGTGATTGGCTCTACCGCCACAAAATGGGGCGTAGCTGCTACCAAAGCACCATTAGTATAGGTATTGGCTACTGTTTTGTGGTGGCCTGTTTCCATAATTTCAAATGTACCTGTGGTAGATGGTGTACCAAAGAAAGCAAGGTAATAATTACCCGAACCATAATCGCTATTAGCTCTACCATCTGACACCAACCAATCGTCAGCCGCCCAAATTTGTTTTACTTCGTCATAGCCTTCGTTGGCCACCGAACTTTTTGTCATGGCTTCAATCAATGCTTTGGCAGCAGCGAGTTGAGTAGCACTTAAAGAACCCAGTTTCAAGCCTTTGCGTGCCGACATAGCTGCTGGTAAATTAGACCAAGTTTTGATATTGGCAAATGTATAATCTAATTGTAAAGTAGCGATTTGTGTAGCTGAAAGAGTAGCTTTGAAAGCATCGGCCAAACAAACAATTTGCTCGACACCTGTTTTAGACGAGCAATCGGTCGTTGTTCCACCTGTTGTGCCAGCCGAAACCGTCAAAGACAAAGTACACGACTGCCCGCCTACCGAAATGGCAAATGAGGCAGTACCAGCCGCCGAAGGTGTACCCGAAATGGCAAAAGTTGCATTTCCAGCTCCCGATGCCAATGTGCCTGCCGTCAAAGTTGCGGTTAGCCCCGTAACACCCGTAGAAGCTATGCTCGAACCTGCCGAATATGCAGCACCATTTCCGCCTGTATATGGTACAGTGGCAGTACCCGTAAATGCGGTGCTGGCTGTTGGTGTTGTCGTGAAAGTAGCAGCCGAACAAGTGAGTGCTGTTATTGATGCGGTTGTTGTGGTTGTTACGTCATCTTTAGAACAGCTGATGGAGAATAATGTTGCAACAAAGGCAACACTCATAAATAGGTTCTTGAATTTCATAAATCTATTGTTGTTTTATATTTTACTTACTAATCAGCATAGACGTTTAAAACCCCAATTTGGTGGGGTTGGAAGTGTACTTTGAATGTGAAAAGGAAAAAATACCAAGTGAATCGACATTTTAACCATTTTCGAACCATTTTTTAAACGAAGTAACTTTTTCTTTGCTAATAATAAGTTCAAATGAAGCCGTTGGATTCGTCTTTACTAAGGCACGACTATGAGCATACGATGCTATTTCGGCAATGCTTGTTCTGGAAAGAATAAATTGCCTATTGGCTCGTATGAAATCTTGTGGGTCAAGTTGTCCTTCGAGGTCTTCGAGCTTGAAATCAAGAATGTATTTCCGACCATCAAAAAGCTGTCCAAATACTAAGCCATTTTCAATGAAAAAGTAGGCAAATTCAAGCGTTTTAATGGGCAATAATTTTTCTCGATACCTAACTAAAAAGCTTTTTCGATAGTTTTTCGGCGAAAAAGCATGTTGCTGAATGAGTTCACTAAACCTTTCTTTCTGAATTAGTTGCTGATTTTTAAATTTCTCAATCGCAAAACTAAGCGATTCTACATCGAGTGGTTTCAAGATATAATCAACACTATTAAGTTTGAAGGCACGAATAGCGTATTCATCGAAAGCTGTAATGAAAATAATTGGAGCTTTAATTTGTACTTGTTCGTAAATTTCAAACGAAATACCATCGGCCAACTGAATATCCGAAAAAATTAAATCGGGACTTTCGTGGGTTGTAAACCACTTAATTCCTTCCGAAACACTATCAATTACGGTCAGAATCTCGTGTTTATTATTGGTTTGTGCCAGCAAATATTTTAGTTGGCTAGCAGCCGCTATTTCATCTTCTATGATTACAATTTTCATACAACCCCAGCTCCGATGGGAGTTTATTTGTTAGATTAATGATAAAATCACTTTAAATTCATTGTCGTTTTGCTCAATTTCTATCGCTTTATTTGCCAAAATCTTGAATCTTTCGTTAAGATTTACTAAGCCAATCCCTGTTCCTTCGGAGTTGGGTTTGCGGTTAAGCGTATTTCTGACAATAATGGTTTTATTGTTTTCATTCGATTCTAACCAAATACTCAATGGCGATGCTGTGGAAATAATATTATGCTTAATGGCATTTTCGATGAGCAGTTGTAATGAAAGCGGTGGAATCTTAAACTGGGTATTTTCTATGTTTTTAACAATTTTTAGGTTATCGCCAAACCTTATCTGTAACAAAAAAATATAGTTTTCAACCAAGCCAAATTCTTCTTTGAGTGAAACCAGCGATTGTTCTTGCATACTTAGCGAATAACGTAAAACCTGCGAGAGTTTTTGTAAATATTGCTGACTTTTATCTTTGTCTTCATTGATTAACCAACTAAGTGTATTGAGCGAATTGAACAAAAAATGAGGATTTAGTTGATTTTTGAGCGAAGTAAGCTGAACCAATAAGTTTTCGTTTTTGAGTTGTTCATTTTCGAGTAAAATCTCGTTTTTGAGGTCGGTTTCTATCAAGAACTTACTAAAATAATAAGCGAGTCCAGCAATCGAAACTCCCCTAATCACTACCGAAGGAATCATTCGTATAGAAAGCCCAATGACTAAAATATTGAGTGTGGAAAGTACTACTACAAAGGCAAGTAAAAGTAATAAAATATCGAAACTACGACGTAGTTTTGAGGTATTTGCTTTTGAATTTCGATAGACCAGTTGAATAAAAAAGACCGCATAAATCAAGGAAACAAAAATCTGAATAACGATATCTAACTGAGCAATAGGAGATTTCTGTAAACGTGGTAATTGTAGAAAAATTATAGGAAAATTGACAAACAATGCCATAAAAAATGACACACCCCAGATGAATTGTTTTGTCGAACGATTGTTTTGCATGACGATAAAAATATATCAAATGTAGCTTTTTTTCTGAGGCTATTTGAAAAACTTTAGGTGAACAGGAAAAATTAAGGCCTGAAAATTAAAAAACGCAAAACCTATACCAGTAAAACGCGTATCGTTTTTTAGACTACTCAATAACAAACTTAGAAGCCTAATGAAGTTGTATCTGTGCTTATAAAGCTGACAATTCCAGCACACGTTGGTAAAATTCTTGGCGATAACGTTGCGGTCAGTCCCGTTACGCTGGATGTACTTCGTCGATTTTACACGTCTGAAAAACTAAAATACATATTAGTAGAATACCAACTACCGAGAGGCATTTTCTAACGATAGTATCAATTTTTTAAAAGGAATCTTAGTAAAGTATCTGTCTCTGAATACGCCGAAATAATAAAAAAGACGAGAGAAGTAGAAAAAAGGTGGTATAGGTAATAAAAAAAACTAAAAACTATCACGAGTAATACTGCATATTTTCTTATTGAAAGGATACATTATCTACAAATTTCATTGTACCTCAAAATAAAGATATTTTGGGAGTATAATTGAATTTAAATGGAATAATATTTGTGGCTAATTCTATGAAAAATAATAGTTGTTGTGATTTTATGATTCTAACTGCAAGTGATACACATCTTTCAAAAGTATTTATTGAGGTATTGCATCTTAATTTCATGCCATTTAAATTATACCAAAACGATAAAGCAGCCTTTCATAAGCAAGATTTTTTGAAAAATATTTTTTTAAACGAACAAAGTATTGTACTGTATCAAACAAAATTCCTAACAATTTAATGATGAAAAATAAACTAATATTGCTAACAAAAATATATAGCTTATTGTGTTTTTTATTTACTACTAATCCAATAATCGCAAAGACACATAACATTAATACAATTTCTTCTTCACTACTTACATGGGTTGGTAGCGATAGAAATGTATTAAAGGTAGATTCCTCAATAAACGCACCTGAAATAATTTCGGAAAGAACTAACATTTGTATTGGAAGCGGTACAAAATTGAAGGTTAAAAATCCTTTTGGAAGAAATGTTATATGGAAAACAAGTTCAAATGAAATTATTGGAAATGGTAATACTTTAGATGTTTCTCCAAAAAAGACTACAACGTACTATGCCGTTTATAAATCTGATAATCAGGAAAGTGAAGCTTCAAACAAAATTACAATTAATGTAAGTTTTCCTGGTTTTACGGGCTTACCTCCATTACCAGCCGACTATAAAGTAACATCAGATGAGCCTTTCTACTTAGGGACAAAAGAACGTGAGGGGGTTCAGCTTCAATGGAAGCATGAAAAAAAAGTTGGTGGCATTACACTTATTCAACCAACTTCAACTCCAACAAATTATTACGTTAGATATGAAGAGCCAAGTACAGGCTGTATAAGTGACTGGAAATCGGTATCTGTAAGTCTTACAACACCCACAAAAAAAGACCAAAATTCGCCAACCAAAAACCTCAAGGTGTTGGCCAATACTCCAGCGGTGTCTTGTGCAGCATTATCGACATCAAGCGATGCACAGTTATGCAGTGGAACTTCTTTTCCTGCCTTAGTCAATAATACTACAAATGGAGGAACGGGGTCAACTCTTTGGGGATGTCTTTCTACCAGACCAAACCAATCGTGGTTTTATTTTATTCCACTCACAAGTGGTTCTGTTTCATTTTCAGTAACAAATACATCAAACGTAGATGTTGATGGTGCAATTTGGGGGCCAGCCAATAGTGTCAGTGACGCTTGCCTTGCTACCCAAAGTACACCTCTGACTTGTGACTATACAAGTTCGGCTAATATAGCACTTTCGATTCCATCCGTAACAGCAGGGAAAGTATATGTACTCGTAATTACCAACTATTCAAACCGTGCAACTACCGTAAACTTTCCAGCTAATTCGGGTACAGCATCTATTGGCTGTTGTACATTAACTGGTGTCACAGCCAGTGCGACACCAATTATCTGTAATGGAGGAACCGCAACTGCTACTATAAACTATACTGGTATTCCAACAGGTACTGCAACTTATAGTAGAGATGGAAGCAATTTTCAATCAAGTAATATTTTTTCAGGCCTAACAGCTGGTTCATATACTTTTTACGTTAAAGATGATATTTGTACCAAATTTACGACTATTACGATTAGCCAACCCTCTGCCATCACTTTCGGCACACCTACCATCACTAATATTACTTGTAGCGGAGGAAATAGTGGAAAAATAGTAATTTCTACAACTGGTGGAACAGGTGCAATCTCATATAGTATTTCACCAAATACAGGCACACAAAGTCCAGCTGGTACATTCAATAATTTAACTGTTGGCACATATTCAATTACCGCAACAGATGCTAATGGATGTACACGTAATACAAATATTTCGGTATCGGAAACAAACATAACTCCAAACGCACCAACGACCATTGCTGCGAGTCCATCAATGATTTGTTCAGGGAAAAGCTCTATATTATCGGCCATTTGTAGTTCTGGTACCACTACTTGGTATACTGATGCTGCTCTAACAACTACTACCTCAAGCACTGTTAGTCCAACTTCGACCACAACTTACTATGTTTCGTGCGTAGGCAGCGGAGGTTGTAAAAGTACGGCGGGAAGTACAACGGTCACTGTAAATCCTACGCCTTCGGCCCCAACAAGTATCTTGGCCAGCCCTTCTACAATATGTTCGGGGCAGAGCTCAACTCTGACAGCAACTTGTAGTGTTGGTACTACTACTTGGTATAGTGATGCTGCCCTAACAAATATTATCTCAAATACGGTTAATCCTTCAAATACAAGTACCTTTTATGTTGCCTGCGTAAATGCCACTGGATGCACAAGTACTTCGGGGAATGTTGTGGTCAATGTAAATCCTACGCCAACAGCTCCAACAGGTATTTCGGCCAGTCCGTCAACTATATGTTCAGGAAAAAGTTCTACTTTAACAGCTACTTGTAGCAGTGGTACTACTACTTGGTATAGTGATGTTGCACTGACGAATGTAGTTTCAAATTCTGTAAGTCCAACAACAACAACGACATATTACGTTACGTGCCTTAGCAATACGGGATGTAAAAGTAGTGCAGGAAATATAACAGTCACGGTAAATCCTACGCCAACAGCCCCAACGGCTATATCAGCCAGTCTTGCAACCATTTGTTCAGGTCAGAGTTCAACTTTATTGGCAACTTGCAGTAGCGGAACCGTAACCTGGTATAGTGATGCTGCACTGACGAATGTAATTTCAAATACAGTAAGTCCGAGCATAACTACTACTTATTACGTCGCATGTGTGAGTGCTGCTGGATGTAAAAGTATATCTGGAAACATTTCAGTTACGGTTAATCCGACTCCGTCAACACCAACGGCCATTTCGGCCAGTCCGTCAACTATATGCTCGGGGCAAAGTTCAACTTTAGCAGCTACTTGTAGCAGTGGTACTACTACTTGGTATAGTGATGTTGCACTGACGAATGTAGTTTCAAATTCTGTAAGTCCAACAGCAACAGCCACATATTATGTGGCTTGTCTTAGTAATGCAGGTTGCAAAAGTGCTTCAGGAAACATAACCGTCACTGTAAATCCTACGCCAACAGTACCGACTGGAGTTTCGGCAAGTCCCGCAACCATTTGCTCGGGACAGAGTTCAACTTTATTGGCAACTTGCAGTAGCGGAACCGTAACTTGGTATAGTAATTCAGCACTAACAGCCTCGGTGACTCCTTCGGTAAGTCCACTAATTTCAACCACCTACTATGTAGCATGTGTAAGTGCCAGTGGCTGTAAAAGCAGTGCAGGAAATGTAACTGTTAATGTAAATCCTACGCCAACAGCACCAACAGGTATTTCGGCAAGTCCAACAACAATTTGTTCAGGACAAAGTTCTACTTTATCAGCCACATGTAGCTCTGGTATTGCAACTTGGTATAGTGACGCTGTATTAACAACAACAGTATCAAATCCAGTAAGACCTTCAACGACCACTACATATTATGGAGTATGTGTGAGTCCAGCGGGTTGTAAAAGTACTTCAGGCAATGTAACAGTAAACGTTAATCAAACCCCCTCAGCCTTATCAAGTAATAAAACTGAGTATTGCCAAGGAAATACGGCCAGTCAGTTAAGCGTGACTGGTGCAGCTGGAGCAACTGTACTTTGGTATAGTACTGCCACAGGCGGAGTTGGCTCTTCAACTGCCCCAACCCCTTCAACCAGTGTTGTTGGTATGACCAATTATTATGTTTCGCAAACACAAAATGGTTGCGAAACGGAAAGGGCAACTATCGCAGCTGTAATAAATCCAAATCCATCTTTATCACTGACCGCTGGTACAATTATCTGTGCTGGTTCTACAGCTACCATTATAGCCAGTACATCTGGAGGAACGCCCAACTATCAATATTCAAAAGATGGTACAAATTTCCAATCAGAAAATATATTCACTGGAATTACTGCTGGAGCATATACAATTACAGTAAGAGACATAAAAGGGTGTATTAATTCTCAACCAATAACAATCACACAAAATGACCCCTTAGCTCTCACAACTGAATCAAGTAATGATTGTACGGTGGGTAATAATGGTATAATAACTATTTCAGGAACTGGGGGCAAAGCTCCATTATCATATAACATTAATGGTGGTAGCTATGATAATATTACTACTTTTTCAAATTTATCAACTGGAAATTACACCATTGGTGTAAAAGATGACAACGGATGTATTTTAGAGAAAACAGTCTTTGTCAATACTGTAACTGACCTTTCAATTCCGACTATAAGTCAAAATAATTGTATCGTAGGAAGTACAGGAAGTTTTACTATGAGTGCTGCTGGTGGTTTAGAACCCTATCAGTTTAGGGTTGATGGTGGTAGTTTAGGTGGTAATACTTTTAATGGTCTAACCGCAGGAACACATACCGCCGAAGTAGTAGATGCTCGTGGTTGTACCAAAACAATCAATTTTGAAATTGGGGAGAAACCTGAGGCACCGACAGTAGTTTCGCCAACTATTTGTGCTGGACAAAGTGTTATACTATCGGGTACATGTCTTTCGGGAGTAATTGCATGGTACACTGATGCCGCTTTAACTAACTTAGTAACATCTACCACTGTAAGTCCGAGTGCTACAACTAATTATTATGCAAGCTGTGAGATTGCTGCCATCAATTGTAAAAGTACGGCTTCAATTGCTACGGTCACAGTAAATCCAATTCCTACCGTGAATGCGATATCAAGTCAAATTCTTTGTAATGGTGCGAATACTTCAGCAATATATTTTACAGGAAATGTTAATGAAACAGTATTCAATTGGACAAATAACAATACCAATATTGGACTTGCAGCGAGTGGAAAAGGCAATATTAACGCATTTACCGCCACCAATTCGACTAATAGCGTGATTTCGGGAACAATTACAGTTACTCCGACATACACAAATAATGGCGTAACTTGTACGGGTGCTACACAAACTTTTACCATCACCGTAAATCCAACACCAAACGTTACTTCAATTACTGACCAATCCTTGTGTAATGGTTCTCAAACAACTATCGTAACAATGTCTGGAACAGTAACTGGAACTATTTATAACTGGACAAATACCAATACATCAATTGGTTTGACTGCGAGTGGCTCAGGAGATATTGCCGCATTTACAGCAACAAATACAACAAACTTGCCTATTTCAGGCTCTATAACTGTAACGCCATCCTTTACAAATGGCGGTCTAACCTGTATCGGGAATTCACAAAACTTCACAATTACGGTAAATCCAACCCCAACAGTCAACTCCGTTGCTAATCAAACTCTTTGTAGCGGTTCAACAACTACCGCAATTAATTTTAGTGGTTCGGTAAGTGGCACAGTTTATAACTGGACAAATACCAATACATCAATTGGTTTGGCCGCAAGTGGTTCAGGAAATATTCCTGCATTTACAGCAACAAACACTGGTACATCGCCTATTGCAGGTACTATAATTGTTACTCCGTCGTATTCAAACAATGGAATAACATGTATTGGAACACCACAAAGTTCAACTATTACTGTTAACCCTATTCCCACTGTCAATTCAGTGACAGACCAAACCTTATGTAATGGTTCACAAACTACTACAGTTTCGTTTACAGGAGCAGTAAGTGGGACAGTTTATAACTGGACAAATACCAATACATCAATTGGTTTAGCCGCAAGTGGCTCAGGAAATATTGCTGCATTTACAGCAACAAACACTGGTACATCGCCTATATTTAGCACAATAACAGTAACACCTTTATACACCAACAATGGTGTAACCTGTACAGGTTTATCGCAAAGCTTTGATTTAACAGTAAACCCAACACCAACAATCAATTCAATTACAAATCAAACTATATGTAATGGTTCAACAACTTCAACGGTGAACTTTACAGGAGCAGTGAGTGGGACGGTTTATAACTGGACAAATACCAATACATCAATTGGTTTGGCCGCAAGTGGCTCGGGAAATATTGCAGCTTTTACTACAACCAATTCAGGGACTAACCCAATTTCAGGAGTAATTACGGTCACTCCTACCTTTACTAATCACGGCGTTACTTGCTCTGGCACTCCTACGAACTTTACAATTACGGTAAATCCAATTCCGACAGTTAATACCATTACAGACCAAATACTATGTAACAATACACAAACAACGGCAGTAAATTTTTCAGGAGCGGTAAGTGGAACAGTTTATAATTGGACAAATACGAATACAAGCATTGGTTTAGCCGCAAGTGGCTCAGGAAATATTTCAGCTTTTACTGCTACTAATACAAGTAACGCTCCTATTTCTGGGATAATTACCGTTACGCCTACCTACACGAATAGTGGGGTTACATGCACTGGTTTAACTCAAAACTTTACAATTACGGTTAATCCTACACCTACTGTAAATTCAGTAGCTAATCAAAGTTTATGTAATGGAACTACGACAACGGCCGTAAATTTTACGGGAGCAGTGAATAGCACAACTTACCATTGGACGAATACGAATACTGCAATTGGCTTAGCTGGAAGTGGAACTGGAAATATTGATGCGTTTGCCGTTATAAATACAGGTAATACATCCGTATCGGGTGTCATAACGATTACTCCGTCTTATACAAATGCAGGAATAACATGTATTGGAAGTACAAGAAACTTTACCATTACAGCTAATCCTATTCCACAAGCGGTAATCACACCAAACTTAGCTAATATATGTAGTGGAGAAAGTGTAAGTTTAACAATTACTGATGGTAAATCGGTGAATGGAACAACAGCCTTTTCGTGGAGTAGAGATAACACAAATAATCTTACAGGACTCAATAATGGAAACACAAATACTATCAATGGTATTTTAAATAACGTAACTTCTCAAACTCAAATTACTGCTTTTTTTGCCACTGTTACCTCTCAATTTGGATGCAGTGATTTGGCGATAGCTAAAGTTTCAGTAACACCACCCCTATCTGTTTCAATTTCAGGAAATACTTATTTTTGTGGAACAGGAGTATTGAATAGAAATACGACATTGACAGCCTTACCCGTAGGTGGTACAGGTACGTATAATTATCAATGGCATTTAAATGGTAGCCCAATAGCTGGAGCAACAAGCTCAACTTATAGTGCTTCATCTGGCGGAGATTATACCGTTACAGTGGTTTCAGAATTTTGCACCAAAACTTCAAATACCATATCAGTAAATCCTGCTTATTCTCTCAGTGGGATACCTACTGTAAATCCGACCTCAGCCACTTTTTGTGGAAGCGGCTCTGCCACATTTACAGCAAGTAGTAGCGTACCTTTAGGAACTTTCAATTGGTATAATTCAGCAAATTCAATAAGTCCATTGATTCCCACTTCTGGAACAAAAAATGAGACATATAATACTCCTACATTATCTTCGTCTCAAACTTATTATGTTGCAAGAGCATTTGTGGTGGTGGGTTCTAATCCATTAATTACGTGTGAAACTGATAGAACATTAGTAAATGTGACAATAAATTCAATACCAATAACTCCAATAGCACTTGGAAGTAAGGTGATATGCCCTGGCTCAAGTACAAGTTTAAGTATTTCTAACTCATGTACAGGAATACTAACATGGAAAAACTCTTCAAACATTGTGGTTGGGACTGGAAGTCCATTGAATGTTTCACCGAGTATAACAACAAGCTATTCAGCTACTTGTTCTGATAATGATTGCGTAAGTGCTGCATCAAATATCATAACAATTACAGTATCTAATATTACCCTTGCAGCCACTCCAACCAACCTGACTTGTAATGCCAATAATTCGGGTAGTATTGCTCTGGTAGCCAGCGGAGGGACGGCAGAGTATATGTATGCTAAAGATGGCTCTAACTTCCAAAGTAGCAATACGTTTACAACACTGGCTGCTGGAAATTATACCATCACTGTAAAAGATGCCAATGGGTGTTCTGCTACTGCTTCTACCACCATTACTCAACCTCCTGTGCTGACTTTGGCAGCCACTCCAACCAACCTGACTTGTAATGCCAATAATTCGGGTAGTATTGCTCTGGTAGCCAGCGGTGGGACGGCAGAGTATATGTATGCTAAAGATGGTACTAACTTCCAAAGTAGCAATACGTTTGCTACGCTGGCCGCTGGAAATTATACCATCACCGTAAAAGATGCCAATGGGTGTACTGCTACTGCTTCTACCACCATTACACAACCTCCTGTGCTAAATGTGAATTTTGATGTAAAAGATGTTCAATGTCAAAGCGGAAATAGTGGCTCTATAATATCAAGTGTAGTTGGCGGAATAGCACCATATACATACTTCTGGAATAATAGTCAAACATCATCCTCCATTTCAAATCTATCGGCTGGGGTTTATACAGTTACGATTAGTGATGCCGCAGGTTGTAATATCACCAGAAGTATTGGTATTGCGGATGGAAAGGTGATTAATACTCCAGTAATTTCGGGAAACATTACCACCTGTTTGGGTGAGAAAATTTCATTAACAACTATCAATTTTGATTCAGAAAGCAAACTAATTTGGTACGATTCAAATATAGCTATTCAAGAACCCAATACAAACGTTATTGGCCAAAAGACATATTTTGTGAGCCAAGTAAATAAAAATGGTTGCGAAAGTGGACACGTTCCTGTCATAATTACTGTGAACGATTGTACACCTTCTGTATTCGACCTTGCTTTAAGAAAAACGGTCTCTACGTCTATCAATACATTTAAACCAAACGATTTAGTTGAGTTCAGTGTGACAGTTTTCAATCAAGGTAAAACCAAAGCCTATAATATTGATGTCATAGATTATATTCCAACAGGAATGTCTTATAGTAAGGGTGGTTGGGTGATTGATGGAGGCAATGTTGTTCGCAGAATAGATAGTTTATCGGCTGGAGATAGTTTAACTATGAAAATTACGTTGAAAATAGCATCAAATGTTAGAACAGGTGTGCTTATTAACAAAGCGGAAATCTATGGAGCAGATTTAGATAAATTAGCTAAAACTCATGTTACATCAGACATTGATAGCCGATTCGATAAAAATCCTACGAATGATATTGGGGGAAAAGCGAATTCACCGACCGATGATTATGTTTTAGGTAATGGTGATGAAAAATTCGATAGTATCGGGGGAATACTCCAAAAATACGATGAAGACGATGAAGACCCAGCTCTAATCAATGTAGTTGTGGGCGACACTTGTCTGGATTTGGCTCTTCGTAACCGATTAT
>JAIYBU010000043.1 GCA_027488335.1 Cytophagaceae bacterium | reverse complement strand
CGATTGATAAGCATTGGTTTTCAGCATAGCATCAGAGTTGAATGGTGTATCAACTGGGCCGGGACAAAGCGTCGTAATCGAAACGCCCGTTCCTTCTAATTCGGCAGCTACGGTTTCAGAAAATGCCAAAACAAACGCTTTTGTTGCAGAATAAACTGAATAATACGGAAAAGGTAAAAATGCCAATAAGGAAGCAACATTCATAATTTTACCTGATTTACGAGTAACCATATCTTGAGCAAATAGCTTGGTTAAAGCTACCAATGACGAGACATTTAGCTCAATCATATCAAGTTCAGTTTCAAGAGAAGTTTCGATAAACTCACCATACAGCCCTACTCCTGCATTATTGACAAGCATATCAACAATGATATTTTGACTTTTGATTTCATTATAAAGCGAAATTGCATTGGCTTTATCTGATAAATCTTTGGCAAAAATCTGAACCTCAATGCTTTCTTTGGCTATTAAGTCTTTTTGTAAGGTTTGTAGTTTATCAAGACTCCGAGCAACCAAAATAAGGTTAAACTTTTTTGCGGCTAATTGTTTAGCCATTTCAAGTCCGATGCCAGTAGATGCACCCGTTAGTAAAATTGTTTGATTGTTTTTCATAACTTTATTTTTTATATTGAACAATGTTCATTTTTATGCAAAAAAATTATAGTTTATCCATAATCTTCATAAACTCTTCGTAAGCCGCAGTAACGATGTTTTCAGGATTTTGAATATTTACCCCAACTGAGCGATTAGTAATTTCTAAACTACACATACCGTGTACCATACTCCAAATCATAAAAGCAGTTGGTTCTAATTGATGCCCTGCAAAATACCCTGCTGCCAAGCATTCGTTTACCGTCGAACGCAATACATCAAAAGTGGCTTTTCCTTCATTCCATTCTTGAAGTTTTTCATCATTCAAAAACTCCATTGGAGATTTTAAATTAAACATAAGGTCATACATATCACGATTTTTTAAGGCAAAATTGATGTAAACCTTACCCATCGCTCGTAACCTTTCCATTGGATTACTGACGTGTAATAGCACCTTAAATTCACTACTTAATTGAATAAAACCTTGTGTATGCAGAGCATGAAAAATAGCATTTTTATCTTTGAAATAAACATAGACCGTCCCAATGCTACAACCAATGGCATCCGATATATTCCGAATGGTTGTTTGCTCAATTCCCTTTTCTACAAAGAGTTTTTTTGCACTGTTTAAAATCAATACTTTTAAATCTTCTTTTGCTTTCTTACCCACAACTATCACAATTAAATTTAACACTACAAATTAAATGAACAATGTTCATTTTTGCAAAAATATTTTTATTAAATTTCAAATAGCCATAAAAACAAAAAATCCTGCAAGGTTGAGCCTTACAGGATTCTTTCAATGAATATGATTTAATAATTAAATCAAACCTTCGTTACGGTTGATACAATCTAAATCTTCAAAAGCTACTTTCAAACGAGCAATCATATTTTCTTCGCCTTTGCGTAACCACACACGTGGGTCATAATATTTTTTGTTCGGAGAATCTTCGCCTTCTGGATTGCCCAATTGCGACTGTAAGTATCCTTCTTTGTCTTTGTAGTATTTCAAGATACCTTCCCAAGTTGACCATTGTACGTCAGTGTCAATGTTCATTTTCACTGCACCGTATTTGATGGCTTCTCTGATTTCTTCACGAGAACTACCCGAACCACCGTGGAACACGAAGTTTACTGGCAATTCGCCCGTTCCGAATTTCTCTTGGATGAAATCTTGTGAGTTTTTCAAGATGATTGGCGATAATTTCACGTTACCTGGTTTATAAACACCGTGTACGTTTCCGAATGCCGCAGCGATTGTGAAGTTCGGAGAAATTTTACCTAATTCTTCGTAAGCATAAGCTACTTCCGAAGGTTGTGTATAAAGTTTCGAGCTATCAACGTCAGAGTTGTCAACGCCGTCTTCTTCACCACCTGTTACACCTAATTCGATTTCGAGAGTCATGCCCATTTTGGCCATTCTCTCTAAGTATTTCGCACAAATTTCGATGTTTTCCTCCAAAGGCTCTTCCGATAAATCAATCATGTGCGAGCTAAACAATGGTTTGCCATGTTGAGCAAAGAATTTTTCACCTGCATCCAACAAGCCATCTATCCAAGGTAATAATTTTTTTGCACAGTGGTCAGTATGTAATACAACTGGAATACCATACATTTCAGCGATTTGATGCACGTGCATCGCACCCGAAATTGCTCCAGCAATGGCTGCTTCTTGGTTTTTATTTGGCAAACTTTTACCAGCGTAGAAAGAAGCTCCACCATTTGAAAATTGAATAATAACTGGCGAATTTACAGCTTTAGCTGCTTCCATTACACCATTTACAGAGTTAGTTCCAACAACATTTACCGCAGGAAGGGCGTAATCATTTTCGTTGGCGTGACGTAACAAAGCATTCAAAGCTTCACCTGTAACAACGCCTGGCTTAATCAAAGATTGACTCATGAGTACTGTTTTTGAATTTTAAAGAGAATTAATGTAATTATAATGATGGATGAAGCCTAATTGATGAATTTTGATGCAAATTAATGTTTTTTTGATGAAATACTGCTGTTTTGATATTAAAATTTAAGAAATTAAGAAAGGCTTCGTTTAGAACGAAGTCCTCCTTACTAATCATTCAATAATTATTTCGCATCATACAAAGCCTGAATATTGGCTGGTATTTCGGGGTCTTTTAGCGGGTTTTTCTTTTTGTCAGTCATTCGCCAACGATGTAACCACGAAAAACCATTAGTGGTAATAACTCGCTCGGGGCGACTGTAAATTTCATCTTGAAGTGTTTCTTTTAAAGTAATGAAAGTGTAGTCTCGTTTACGCATTAAATCAATCAATTCATTGAAATAGTCGGCATTTAGGACGTTTGCATGGCACAGAAAAACATGCTTGATTGGTCGACCAGCTACCTCTTGCGTGAGTTTTTCGTAATAATCAAAATAGGCCTCAGTATGTTTTAAGTATTTTTCGGCGACTTCTTTCATCAACATTTTATTGTTGGCTTTTAGGGCATCCATGTACACTTTATTAAAAAGCCAATCGTCGGCATCAATAGTGACGGGGGCATTTTGATAGCCATTTTCGGCCAAAAATGCTTGAAAACCGTATTTTTTTAAACTATCCGAACCTGTATGCAAAAACGGAAATCGAAAATATTTTTCGGTCTGTCCCTGTCCGTATTTTTGTTTGAGTTTTTCGGTCAAAATCTCCCCTTTGAGAGTTTCGATTTTAAATTCTTCAAGCGATAATTTACTGAACGATGGATGCGAAAATGTGTGATTACCCAACTGTTGGCCATTGGCCAACCAAGCATCCAATAAAGCCACTCGTTCGTCGATTTGCCCTAACTTATAAACCGAATTTTCGTTAATAAAGCCCACAGTTGTGAGTTTCTGTTTATTAATCTTACTCAGCAGTTTTGTGGTTGACTCTTGGGCGTGTTTAAGTGAGAGTTCCTGCACAAATGGCAAATCATCAATCGTGATGGCAATTTGCTTTTGGGCATTTGAACTAAAACTAACGAATAGCAGAATAAAAGAAATAAACCTCATTTTTTGTTTTTAAACTGAGTATTGATAATTACAAAGGCACTAAGAAGCGGTCGCCGTCCGTACTAAGTTTCACTTAGTAAATCGACATAACTTTTTATACTCATCAGTGCCTCTGTAAATAAAAAAATCACTTCACTACTGCTTTCGTCATCAAATCAGCTACGAACTGATTACCGATTTCGTTGAGATGCACACGGTCGGTTGTTAGAATACCTGATTCTTTATTTGTTGGATTATTTTTGAGATTGTACGCAATAAATTCTTTGCGTAAATCAATCAATGGACAATCGAATTTGGCAGAAATGGTGCGGATAATATTTGAATAATGATTCAAATCACCATCTTGTTGATTACTATTATCGGTACGTTCGCCAATAGCGGCTGGTGTGCAACAAATTACCTTGATACCCTGCGATTGCAGTTTTTTGATAAGAGCCGTGTAAAAACCACCAAATTTATCGGCATCTGTACCCGTACCGTAGCTTGCTTTGTGCCATACATCATTTACACCTACATAAATCACGACCACATCTGGTTTTTGTGAAAGCACATCGTCTTCCATTCTGAGATATAAATCATACACTTTATTTCCGCCAATACCCGCTCCTATTAGCTGATATTTGTCTTTAATGCCTTGTTTTTCGAGCATTTCTTTCATTTTGGTGATATATCCACCAGGGTTTACGCCTGCTTGCGTAATAGAATCGCCAAAGAAAATGACTTTAGTGGGTTTGTCTTGCTTGAGTGAAAACATTGAGAGTGAGAGTACAACTAATAGTAGAGTTTTGAAAGAGGTTTTCATTGATTTTTATTAAAATGAAATGGTTGAATATAAACAGACGAAAGTAAAAAGATATTAGCAAAAAACAAAAAACAGCGTTTCAGAAAGTTCCAAAACGCTGTCTAAATCCCCTAAACTAAATGCTAACTAATCTTTTCAAGACTACGGTCGAAAACCAACTGAAGACAAAAACTTATCTTTTGTGTACTTTGGACTGCTGGCCGTTGACTCCTTTATTATTTCACCTCCATTGAGCGATATTCTGCTGGTTTTGGTGCATGCGTTTCTAAATTTACCTCTTTTGAAATTACTTCTCTACCATTTGATATTTCAAAACGGTACTTGCCATCCGATAGACCAACTAAATCAAATTTCTTTGAAAACTTACGTGCTTTCTTTCCTACAACTTCCGAATAAATTACTTCGTTACGGTCGTTTTTCAACGTAATATCTAATGCTTTTCCTTCTTGCTTTTCCACTAAAACATTAACTTTCATCGAGTTAATGACACGATACATGCCTACATCAAATGTGCGTTTACTTGCGGTTTTGCTTTCATCTTTTTTGCCGATTGGCTCAGATGCCATTACTGTCGAGAATGTGAATACACCTGCTACAAGAGCGATTGCGAAATTTTTAACTTGAGCTTTCATAATTTTGTGATTAACTTTAAATGTTTGTAATTGTTATAGCTTTTTCGATTATAAGATGTTATGATTGTTAGTTGCGTTGCACTGTTTTGACTAATCGGTTAATATAAATGATAAACGGTATTAGTAACTTAAAGTACCTTTTCCTTGGGCTACATTCAGCTTCAAGATTTCTTTGGTAATAACATATTCACCATTGGTGATTTCGATAAAATATTTCCCAGTGGCTGATTCTGAAAAATCGAATCGGAAATTATAAGCCGTTTCTTTTTTACTTACTGTTGTTTCGCTTAATATTGCTCCATCTTCGTTCATCAATTTTACGTTGGCAGTTTTTCCTGCATCTTTCGTCAAGATAAGATTCAATTTCATTGAGTTTACATTTCCTACTTCATACATTCCTACCTTGAGATTACTCATTTTGTAGTTAGCTAATGAGCTTGAAGCAGCAGAAACCTCATTTTTGTCCAATTTTTTATCTTCTGCATTTGCATTGAAGAATACTGTTGTTGCTAATAAAGCGATGGCGATAACGTGATGACGTCCAGTTGATTGTAAAGTTTTCATAATTTTCTGTTTTTAAATGTTTTGAAAGTTTATAGCTTTTTCTTTTTAAATCGTGTCTTGTTGTTATTTTGTTGAGTCAAAATTAGTAGCTCGATTTAAGCTCCGAAAACATAAGTGATGAAGTAGGTAATCTTTGTGATGAAATTCTTCTTCTATGTGATTCGGCTTGTAAAAAAACTTTTTTTCTTATTGTTCTTAAATCGTGTCCTGCCTTGTTTGATGATTCAAAGGTATAGGTAAAACTTAGTACTATGTAATACAAACTACTCAAATGGTTATTTTAAAAGGACGAATGGCAATTAAACTTGATGGTTTCAAAATGCCCTTGTAGCAAAATTTTATTTTATTTTAAATCAATTTTAACAGTAAAAACTAACAAAAACCAAATATTGTTTTGTTTTTAAATCAAACACCCTACTGACTACGTATCACTATTAGAAAAAGCCGTTCCAAGAAATTTATCACTAAACCAAATAGCACTTAAACAACTGACTATCAGATACTTACAAAAAACACTAAAGACTAAGATAATTTTAAGATGTCTAAAAATTGTCCATTTTCGTACAATCAAATGTCATTTTTGTACACTATTTCATTTTGATTCACAAAACTTTATTACATTTGAGCGTAAAATAATCAACCTTTAATACTGAGATGAAAAAAGTACAAATTATTGCTTCGGTTGCATTCGCCATGCTTCTTAGTGCAAAATCTTATGCACAATATTCTTCTACACCACCAGCGGTATCGCCAATGCCGATGAAACCTGAAATGACCGAAATCTGGAACCCAGAAGTTACGGTCGTGACTCCAGGAAAAACCAGTTCTGATGCTCCATCAGATGCCATTATCTTATTTGATGGCAAAGATTTGTCGCAATGGGTAAGTGCAAAAGATGGTTCACCTGCTCCTTGGTTAGTAATTGATGGTCGAATGGAAGTAGTTCCAAAAACGGGTGATATTAAAACAAAATTAAAATTTGGTGATTGCCAATTACACATTGAGTTTTCGGCTCCTGATGAAGTTTCGGGTGTAAGCCAAGGTCGTGGTAATAGTGGGGTTTTCTTCCAAGACCGCTATGAATTACAAATTTTGGATTCTTACCAAAACCGCACCTATCGCAACGGACAAGCGGGTAGTATATACAAGGATACTGCTCCACTCGTAAACGCGATGCGTGGCCCATTGGAGTGGAATACGTATGACGTAATCTACACTGCACCTCGCTTCAAGCCAGATGGTCGTTTAGATTACCCTGCTCGCATTACGGTTTTGCACAATGGTGTTTTGATTCAAAACAATACAACGATTTTGGGTCTGACAAACTACATTGGTTTGCACATGTATCCAGAAGCTCACGGCGAAGACGTGATTCACTTACAAGACCACGGAAACAAAACGCAATTCAGAAATATTTGGATTAGAAGACTGTAATTTGTCAACAGTCCATAATCGATAGACACCAGTAGAAACAGCCTCTTTCAAGCAATGAAAGAAGCTGTTTCTATTTATGAGTAGCTTCTGAGAGTCAATAACTTCACGGCATCACCGTTTTTTAGTTTTACTTCACTTTTTACAATCACTCTTTTCTGAAACTACTTATACCGAACAAGTACCTCTATTAGTACGAATGAAGGTATTGATTATCTGAAAGTTTTATCAACTATACCTACTCTAACGGGTTTGGGAGGTGTTGGCGGTGAAACTTTATCGACACGAGCAGGAGCTTGTGGGGCAATGGGTGCTGATACTCTTGCTGGTGTTGTGGGTGGTTTTGGTGCTGATAAACTACCTGTTCGCTGATAAAAAGAACCATTTTTGTTCCAAGCTCTTTGAAACTTAAAATCATCACCTTTTAAACCAATTATAAGGTCTTTCTGAAGAGTTATCCTATTTCCTGTGCCAATAGTTCCCCATGTTTGATAAATCCAATTCCAAACTTTTTCGTAAACTGCCGCTGATTGTGGTTCTAAGTCAATCAAAAGTTTGTCACCTTTTAAACGTACCTCAAAATCGGTCTTGTTTTTTATTAAACCTTCACTAAAGAGCATATCCGCAAAAGCTCTAATTTGCTTTTTAAATCGAACTTCTTCTTTTTGTGCTAATTTTTCAAGCACTTTCCCCTTTTCCTCCATGATTTTACCGAGGCTATCCATTGGCTTATTGTAGCGTTCCATGAGTTTACTCAAACTATCCATTGGCTGATGCAAACTATTCATCTTTTGCTCAAAAGGACGCATTTCGACTTCAATTTTCTGCATTTCTTGCTCATAAACCCTCATCTGCTTTCCTAAATCACGCTCAAGTTTCTGCAAATCGGCTATTTTTTGCTTAACATCGGCAGGCATTTTTCCATCATCATATTTCATTTCTAATTTCTGCATAGCCAAACTTGCTTCTTGCATTTCTATCGAAAGTTCTTGAATCTTTTTCTGTGGAATTTGCATTTTTCGAGAAATTTGTTCCATTTCTGCACCGAATTTTTCCATTTGTCCACCGTACTTACCTTGCATTTGGAAACCATATTTTTCTATCTCTTTGCTATACTTTTCCATTTCTTTGCCTAAACGTTCCATTTCGGCTTCTACTTCTTCAAGTGAGGTAGAGTCCGTAACAATTAAATTAGTTTTGGAGTTTTGATTAGTCATTGTTGTCTCAGAAACACTTTTACCAACAACCGATTTACTAATAACAAATTCTTTTTTTACTACCTTTTTCTGAGCATAAACTACGCCCAAAGCTACCACCAAAATCATTCCCAAAACTGCAATCCAATTGCCATAACTGAGAGGTTTTGAGTCATTTATGCCAATAATACGCTTAATTCTGTCCATAAAAGTTTGGCGTTTTGCACCAAAAGCCATTGCCAAACGTGGTTCTTGCTGAAAACTCGCTACTTGTGTAAGAGCTTTGGCCAGCACTAAACTATCGCCACAGGTTTCTACCGCAAAATCATCGCAGCAGTTTTCTCGTTCGTCACGCACTTTGCCCGAAATAAACCAAGTGGCAGGATGAAAGAAAAACAAGATTTCAACGAAATTTTGGAAGATATTGACCAAATAATCGTAGCGTTTGATGTGAGCCAGTTCATGAGCTAAAATAGCTTCTAATTGCTTGATTGTTAGACCAGAAGCAATGCCTACAGGCAGTAAAACCACAGGTTTTATCCATCCAATCGTCATCGGTACAGAAGCACGAGCTGATTCGAGTAGTTTGATAGTGGCTGGCATTTGTGTTTTTTCGAGCAGCGTATTCATTAATGCCTGAATATCAGCACTTATGGGTTTTACTTGTTGTACTTTTAGGTTTTGTACGTGCATGAAACCAATCAGCAAACGTAGCAATAAAAGTGTAGTTCCAACCAACCAAATCATGACAAAAACGTCCAAATTGTTTTGCAAGAAAAACTCAATTTGTTGTAGAATGCTGAGTTTTTTAGGAGTAAAAATCAGATTTGGGTTATTCCATGAGAAATTACTAAATGCCTGATTACTCGGCAAAGCAGTAGAAGGAAGAACTGGTTGATAAACAGTAAAAAAAGTAGCGATAGCAGCCACAAATTGTAAAGCTAAAGCTCCGATTCCAAGCCTATATCGAGTGACAGATGGCTTGAAAACATAGTACAAAATACCGAAGACCAACAAAATGGCAAACCCTTGCCAAATTGAGTGAATGAGTGTCCAGCCGAGAGCCGAACTTGTGTTGTAGTTGATAATGTCAGTTAGCTTTTTCATAATTTTTGTTTTTTTTAGCATCAGTTTTAAACCTTCGACTTATAGTTTTTCATACTCTGTGAATACATGTTCGGTGCCTAATTACCTAAATTCTTTTCTTTTTCGGCAATTAGCTTCTTTATCTCTTCTAATTCATCAAGACTAACCTCTTGATTACCAAGGGCTTGCATAACCAATCTCATGGCTGAACCCCTGAAAGTGGCATCGACAAATTTTCCGAGTAATAGTTGCTGGGTCTGCTCCTCGCCTATTTCGGCTTGATAAAGATGATAACGCCCTTCTTCCGTACGGCTCACGATATGCTTATCGTGCATGATTTGCATTAGTTTGAGTGTAGTGGTGTAGCCGACTTCACGGTTCTTTGAGAGTTCGTCGTTTACTTGCCTGACCGTAGCTTTGCCGAGTTGCCATAAAATATGCAAGATTTCGAGTTCCGATTCGGTGGGCTTTATTGATGATATATTTTCCATAATCTTGTTTACGAATAATTTCGTAGCAAATATAATACGAAGTATTTCGTAGTTACAAATTTTATTACGAATATTTTCGTAGATATTCTTAATTTTCCCTATTCACTAAAATTATCATGAAAAAAACTATCTTTGAATATCTATCAATCAACACCTCATCATGCCCCAAAAACTTACCCAAATTATTGGTCGAAGCTCATTTAACTTAACTTTATTTGCTTCTGTCACGGCTTTTTTTACTTATATGTGCTTTTATCCATTTAGGCGTGCATACACGGCTGCGACCTACGAAGAATTGGCTTTTTTTGGGGTAAGCTTCAAGATTCTAATCATTACGGCACAAGTACTGGGCTTTGCAGTATCGAAAGGTTTGGGTATTAAATATGTTTCCGAAATGCTTCCTGCCAATCGCTCACGTAACTTACTGATAATGATAGCTTTATCTTGGGTTTGTTATTTGTTTTTTGCCCTCACTCCTGCCCCATTCAATTTAGTTTTTATCTTCTTGGCAAGCTTACCGCTGGGCATGGTTTACGGTACAATTTTGGGTTTTCTGGAAGGCAGGAAAACAACTGATTTATTGGTGGCGGTTCTTACGGCTTCGTTTATTATGGGTTCGGGGTTTGCCAAAAGCATCGGAAAATGGGTAATGACAACGCTCGACGTAAGTCAGTTTTGGATGCCGTTTGTGGCCTGTGCCATTATGATTGTGCCTTTTGGCATCTGTACGTGGTTGATGGGGCAAATTCCTCCACCAACTGAAGCCGATAAAGAAAATCGTACCGAACGAAAACCGATGCAAAAAACTGACAGACAGGCATTTATTAAAGAGTTTGCTCTGAGTATGGGTATTTTTGTGGTGTCGTATGTGTTGCTAACAACGTTCCGAGAATTTAGAGATAATTTCACGCCTGAGATTTGGAAACTACTTGGTTATGGCAATAATTCGGCGATTTTTACGCAAACCGAAACCCCTATTGCAATTACGGTTTTACTCATAATGGCCGCCATGCGTTGGGTACAAAATAATTATAAAGCCTTCGTGATTATTCAACTTTTGATGCTGGCGGGTGGCGTTCTGATTGGCGTAAGTACGCTACTTTATCAGCAACAAATGCTTTCGCCCGTAGCGTGGCTCACTAGTTTGGGTTTGGGGGTGTACATGGCTTATTCGATGTGCAATAGTTTATATTTTGAGCGAATGATTGCCGCTTTCAAAAAATCAGGGACAGTGGGCTTCTTAATTACATTTGCCGATTATTATGCTTATTTGGGCAGTATTTTGGTGCTTTTCTACAAAAATTTCTTTCAGAAAAGCATTAATTACCTTGATTTTTTCATTATCCTATCTTATTGTATATCAATTATTTATGTAATTTTAGTTGGACTTTCGATGTGGAATTTGAGTTTAAAAAGAGCGAAGTCGGTTGAATGATTCAACTGACTATAATCAACCTCAATAAACTCTTTCATACATACTCTGAAATGTTTTTCTTAATTTGCGGACTGAATTTTTCCTCTAAACAATAAAAAACATGTCAGAATTTCCACCTTGCCCCAAATGTAAATCCGAATACGTATATCCAAGTGATGGTTTATTGATTTGCCCAGAGTGTTTCTACGAATGGAACCCAGAAGATGTTGAAGCCGAAGAAACGACCGAAACAAATACAAAAGTATTGGACTCAAATGGAAACGAATTACAAGACGGCGATACAGTAGTAGTGATAAAAGATTTACCCGTAAAAGGAGCTCCAAAGCCAATAAAGTCTGGTACAAAAGTCAAGAACATTCGCCTAACTGATGGCAACGACGGCCACAATATCGACTGTAAAATTGAAGGTTTCGGCTCGATGGGCTTAAAATCTGAATTTGTTAGAAAAGCCTAAAAAACAAATCTTGGCTCTGCGATATTTAAAACAAAAAACAAAGCCTTCGGATTTTTTCGAAGGCTTTGTTAAGTTATTAGTCAATAAAAGTTATAAACTCATTTTTAGGAGCTCGTACCTTTTTCAACTTTACATACCAATCATTGGCCTCATCACGGTAGCCTAAAGCCAATAATACTGTACTTTTTAAACCCTTTTCTTTCAGATTTAATAACTCATCTAAGGCTACAGGATTAAAGCCTTCCATAGGGGTAGCATCCACTTTTTGTTCGGCGGCAGCTAAAAGTGCAGCCGTCATTGAAATATATGATTGGCGTGCTGTATGCTCAAAATTAATCTGTGGGTCTCGTGGTAAATACATACCTAAGATTGTATTCTTGTACGCATCAGTTGTATTTAATGGCAAACCTCTTTCGGTATTTAATCTATCAAAAACCGCACTTACACGCTCCTCTGTATAGTTTTCCCACGAAGCAAAAACTAACAAATGTGAACAATCTATAATCTGACTTTGACCAAATGCTATCGGTTGAATTTTAGCCAACAATTCTTTATTACTAATGACCAATACTTCGAAGGGTTGTAGGCCTGATGATGTTGGAGCAAGGCTTGCAGCTTCTAAAATAATGTCTAATTTTTCTTGAGGTACGACTTCACCATTCATCTTTTTGGTTGCGTATCTCCACTGCATATCATTAATTAAACTCATAATATTTTTTATTTTTAGTTATATGTATATACATACATTTTTTTTATCTTTGAAGTTCATATATCATTAAGCAAATGGGTTCTTTCTTAATTTTTTTATATTGATTATAGAAAAAATCAAATATAAAGACGATTATCTTACCGAATGAAAGCATATACAATATTTTGTATTCTTATTCTAATTTAGAATAAGAATACAAAATATTGGGGGTTTATTTTTCTCTCCAAAAAAGTAGCCTTCGACACACAAAACGATGTTTTTGTCTAAAAAACTCTTGTAATAATTCAATTATACGAATATTTGTCAATCACTATTTAAACCTATATTAATTATGAGACAAAACTTTCTCAATAAATCATTTACAGCTTTTCTGATAAGCTTCATCTGCCTGATTTTTGCCAATGCTTTTGCCACTGATAAACCTCTGGCAAATAACGAATATACCCTTGTAGTAGAAGGCTTTGACTGGGGCCCTGCTGCTAATAAAGTCATAATTGGCTTAGACGCACCAACCGCAGTGGTTGACTATAAGGATTTTACGGTTTCGGTAGAAAGAAGCCATGCTTGTGCTGATGTACCTGCGGCTCAAGCCAAAGGAAACCGTAGCGTGGTTTATGCTTATATATCTGATAATCAAGGCAAAAGAGTAAAAGAAGGCAGTTTTGTAACTTTAGTTTTGGCCGTAGCTCCTAATCTACCTTTAGGCTCAACTTTCCAATATTCGCAAAAAGCAGCTTGCCGTGGAAATCAATGGGTGGACTATAAAGTGACCATTACCGACACTAAAACCAATAAAGTTTGGAACAAGGAGAAGAACAGAATTATGCCCTTGATTGATGATTTTGACCTCACAGGAAAATTCGAGTATGAAGCTGGAAAAACGATGTCTTATGCCGCATTCACTCCTAAAAATAAAACCACAAAATCGCCACTAATTATTTGGCTGCATGGCGGTGGTGAAGGTGGCACCGACCCGACAATTCCGTTGTTGGGTAATAAAGCTGCCAATTATGCTTCGCCTGAAATGCAGGCGTTTTTCGGTGGTGCGTATGTGTTATCTCCGCAATGCCCAGGTGCTTGGATGCATAATAAAGATGGCATAACTACACAAGGCAAAGATGATGATGTATATAATAAAGGGTTGATGGCTCTCATTAAAGACTATGTAAGAAAGAATCCCAATATTGACAGCAAACGCATTTATGTAGGAGGTTGCTCGAATGGTGGTTATATGGCTCTGAAATTGATATTAAACGAACCAAATTATTTTGCAGCAGGCTATATTAGTGCATTGGCGTATCAGTCGCAATACATTACTGACCAGCAGATTAATAGCATAAAAAACGTGCCTATTTGGTTTGTGCATTCAAAAGATGATGGCACGACCGTTCCCGAAAACACGGTTGTACCAGTTTATAAAAGATTGAAAGCAGCAGGAGCAAAAAATGTCTATTTTACGTATTACGACCACGTAACTGACCTTTCGGGTTTCTTTGGTGGTGAGAACTACTACTATAATGGCCATTGGTCGTGGATTTATTCGCACGTTAATCATGCAAAAGTTGATTTCGATGGTTCGCCCGTAAAACTTAACAGTCGCCCCGTGACTATCATGGAATGGATGGCAGCACAATCGAAAAAATAAGTAACTATGCAAAAAGAAATACTGGCAGAAATGTTAGTGCAAAATCAGTTGACTAACTCATTTGCTTTTGGAAAAATAACCAACGAAGATTTGCCCAAACGCCTCAACGAACAAACAGCGTCAGTCGGGTTTATTTACCGCCACGTTGGCGAAACGATGAATCTGTTTGGCTATTTTTTCGGTATTCCAAGCGAGATTCCGAATACTACCATGGGTCAACAAGACACTGGTCAAGATTTCGACCTTGAAATAAGCCATTCTTATGTGGAGAAAGGCTATGCAATGCTTAAAAAACTCGTGGAAGAGACAACTGATGCAGACTGGCTGACCGAAATTGATACCCCATTTTTCGGAAAAGTTTCAAAAATTAGGCTATTTTCGCACGTGCTTTTTCATAATTCGCACCATGCAGGACAAATTTCACTGACACTCTCGAAAGGTTAATAAAGAGGTCGGCAAGGATAAAATTCTTTGCCGACCTTAGTTTTTAAAAGTGGTTTATTTCTCCTGAAACTTATTTTCTAAAACTTTCATAAAATAGCCTCCAACTACACTTCTGGCTTGAAAACCAACTTTTTTCCCTGTTTTTGTATCATGCCAATCGCTGATAGGCACACGGCTTTGGGTATTTTGTGAATAATAATAAACTGGTTTTAATAAGGCATCAAAATCTGCTTTGTTATCCGCCAAAACTGATGTCCAAACTATCCAATCAGATTTGGTGTAGGTGGCACGGCTATCGAGTGGTAAGCCAAATTGATTTTGTTTGGTCAGATAATAGTTCACTTCTTTATCAAATACACTTCTTGGAAAATAATTCAGCTTCAACACTTTATCCCAAACCAAATTATACTTCTGACTCCACGTATCCTTTTTATCAAACGTCAAGGCAAAGTGGTCGCCCGCCGAAGCCATTTCTTGCCATTTGGTTACATATTCCCTCGTAAGTTTTTCGTATTTGTCGTAAAGTTCGGTTTCATTGAGTTGTTTGGCCAACTGCGTGAAAGCTTCAAGAGCCACAATGGCTTTTATCGAAAGATTGGTGTTACGAGCCAAATGACCTGCAAAATCATCGGTGCATAGCTGATTAGCTGGGTCGAAGCCTTCTTTGCTCAAATAATCTGCCCAAATCTTCATGGTTTCCCAATGTATTTTGGCGTAGTCGGTTTTGCCTTCGGCTTTACAAATAGCCGCCGCCAAAATTATCATATTTCCACATTCTTCTACGGGCATATCTCCGCCATACGTTTGTCCGTTGGCCAGCGGATACGTTCCTAAATCGTGTGCGGCAAAAGGCTTTTTCCATTTTCCGCTTTCGCTGTAATAAAAAATGCCATTGAGCATTCCTTTCAGCAAATCTGGGTTATAAGCCAAAAACAATGGAGCAGATGGATAAGTCACATCAACGGTATTGATTGAGCCATTACTAAAATTTTCTTTCGATAAAAATAAAATCTCTCCTTCGGGACTTTTGACCAATTTATGAGCCGAAATCGCCTGACGGTAAGCCAATTCACAGAGTGCTGCATATTCAGCTCCGCCTACTTTTAGGGCGTCATTATATATCATTTCGTTGGTTTGCTGACACTTTTCGATAATACTCGGATATTCTTTCGAGGCTTTTGCCATGAGCGTTTCAATCGTAGTCGATTTATCATCTTTCCACCACGGCAACAGATTCTTTCCGAAATATTGAATCGAACAAAGGTCGTCATACGCCAACATTATCACTTGTTCTTTGGGCTGACTGCCGATGCTTCCCATAGTTGCGACCGTGTGCAGTGATAATTTCTTGCCAGTTTTTGCAGCAATTTTTCCTGCTTGAAAAGGTTTTGCGTTGTCAGAAATAAATTGGCTGATGTTTTTATCATTTGCCACCGCCACGTACATATAGCCCCAGTCGATGCGTAAATCATCGCCTTTCTTTTTCAAAATGGCTTGTTCGGTTGTGCCCGCTTTCAGAATACTGAGGTTATTTGCCACATATTTATTGGCCAAAACTTCCTGCGAACTTACATTACAAGCAATATCGGTCGATGCTGCAAAACTCAATTCTACTACATGATTTTTTCCATCATTAGCTTTTACTTTGGTAGAAACGTAGGAAACTGGGCGAGATAAAATATCTAAATCTGTTATCAATAAAGGCGATGTGAACGTAACGTTTAGGTCAATTTTTCCACAAGAAAATTCATAAATGGTTTGTGTAGCATTGATTTTTACGCTTTTTTGTTCGGCCAAAACGATATTTTGTGTTTTGGCAGGAATAGACTTCTGCACAATTCCCACATCGACCAACGCACCACCACCCGTATTGATTACATGAATAGCAAAAACGTTTTTACCTTTTTTTAGTTTAGATTTTATCTCGGCTGACATAGGTAACAACAAATATTTCCCTGCACAGCAACGAGCGGTATAAATGAGTTCACCGTTGAGATACACCCAAACGTCGTCGTCGTGTTGAAGTTTGAGTAATGGCTCATTGAAATCAACTTTATCAAGCGTGAAAGTTCGACGAAACCAAATATCTCGTGAAGTCCAACGAGTTTTTGATACACCATCAATATTTCCCACGGGAGCAATGGCCGTTTTCCATTGGCTATCATCAAAAGTTGGTTTCATCCAGTCATCGGTAGGAGCTGCTTCTGTGTATTTTGCTTGGTAATTCACATCATCACCCGCTGGTAAAATATTGTTGAAACTTGGACTTTCGGCACCCAAAAACTGATAAATAGTACCATCAACTTTCAGAAAACCCGTTAATGAGTGAGCGTTACCCGTCCAGTGTTTAGTTGGCGAAGCATTCAGTTCGTCGGTGTTCGACCAGATACTGAAATATGGGTCGTGCGTAACGAGCGGGTAAGCAGGAGCCTTTGTACTTTGAGAAAAAGAATGCACGTAAAAAAGTGTCAATAAAATGACTGAAACGAAAGATTTCATGAATTGAGGTTATTGTAGGTTGAATAAATAGCCGACCCTAATTTTAATAAAAATAGAATCAGTTTATAAAGTTAGAAGAGAGAGTAGTCATCTCAATACGAAAAACGTGTAGAGCGAGATAATAACAGATTTAGAGAGCCGATTTGATACCCTAACTCTAAACTAAAAAACTCGCTAACAATCTAACTATAAGTTACTTAGAAAATTTAAGTAGGTAAATTTAAAAAAACTGCAAACGTTTGTCTTAAAATAAGATAAGCCATAAAAATATTTCTAAAAAATACTTATCAAGCCCTAAAATCAGTTGTAAAGCTCTGTTTTAGGGCCTGAAATTACGTCTATTTCACTTCCAAAACTTTACTTCGTTCTGAAACTCCATTTTCGTTAATAGCCTCGATGGTATAATAATAAGTACTGAGTTTATCCATTCCTCTAAACCAGTATTCGTTGGCATTATGTACCATGATACAATTATAGAGTTTATCGGGAGCAGTGCCGTAATAAATATTGTAGGCATAAGCTTTGTTTTCTGGTCGCCAACGAATCCATGCACTGCGTTTGTCTTTTTCGGTTCTTAGTACCATAAAATCTTTTACGGCATTGGGTTTTGAACCATTACCATTGCCAAAAACTCGTAGGCCACTGATAGCAAATTTACCCGTTGGCATTGCCACATTTTCAAGTTTGATATAGCGAGTCTGAATCGGCTGGGCAAGCTCTACATATTCGTGCGGAACATCAGTTTGGTTATTTGATTTATCGACCAAAATTGTCCATTTCTTACCGTCAAGACTCGACCAAAGTTTGTATTGATGCTTAATATTTAGTTGTTTTCCCAAGAACGAAGAATCGGCGTCTTGGTCGGCATAGTTTATCTGAATCGCATTGACGGTTGACAAATTCCCCAAATCGGTTTTAATCCACTCGCCCGCTTTGCCTGTTTCGGCCGACCAGTAGGTTTTCATGCTTTCGTCAACGGCATTATTGGGCAAATACCCACCCAACGTTGAAGAAACCTCAACGGGTTTATTGTAATTGAGCAACATCCAACCTGTAAAGGTCTTTTTGATGTCCAGTCCTGTCGATGGAATATAATGTGGATAATCGCCAAAAACTGTATTACACCACATTACGTCGTCTTTATCGAAGCCAGCAGGCCAAATACCGATGCGTCGTTCAAAGTTATTTTTGCTCGAAAGCTGAATCGTTGAAACATGCCACCAGTTCTTTTGATTGTCTTGAAACGATGCCCCATGACCTGCTCCACGAGCAAAACCACCAAGTTTCATACTGAGCGGGTCGGGTTGAGCTTCCCACGGCCCAAGCGGTGTTTTTCCTACCAAAACACCATCGGCGTAGCCACTCATTTCAGTGCCTGGAGCCCCGTATTGCAGGTAATATTTCCCGTTATTTTTGTTGACTGTTGCCCCTTCAATGAAACCATCAAGAAACGTATCGTCCATGTACTCTCCGAAGCGTTGCCAACCGTATCGCCATGATTCCAATAAGTACATTTCTTTGCGAGTGCCTTTGGGTTTCATGGTTTTGCGGTCTAATTCGATGCCATAAAGCGGATAACGGTTGCTGCTTCCGTTGTACATATAAAACTTGCCATCATCATCCGTAAAAAAAGCAGGGTCCCAGCCACCAATCTCGAAGTTATCAACCAAAGCTGTCCATTCGTTGGCTTTTGGGTTGGTACTCATCCAGATAGTAAATTCGCTGGTATAAGTCGAGCCAAAAACTATCATCGTATCGCCGACAATGCCTACGGCTGGGGCACAAAGCTCGTCATAGACTTTGTTGTGTGGACGAAGAAACTTACGAGCATGGAAAGTCCAGTTGAGCATATCTGGACTATGCCAATACCCCCACTGATTGGTGCTAAACATATAGTATTCGCCTTTGTAATTGACCACCACCGGGTCGGCCGTAGCACGGTGACGCCCCCATTCGCTGAAATTGGGAATGGGTGTATAGCCATAATCAACATTGATGGGATTGCAATAGGTTTTTTGTTGAGCCTGCAAAGCCGAAACCAAAGCAAGCATTGCAAAAGCCAAAAGAAAGTATTTTTTCATTTGTAGGTTAAATAGATTTTTGGGGCAATTTATCAAAATCTATTTGAAAACTTTTATTTCTTGTGGCTATTTAAGTATAGCATTGTGAGAGATTTGGCTTTTTGGAAAAATAAATAGGGGTAAATATTATCAAAATACCCCGTTAGGGGCTAAATATCGGTAGAAAGGTTTCATTCTCTTTCTTTGAAGCCCCATCGGGGCTTAACCCTTGTTCGGCTAAATTTGAATTCAGTCGATGTGTCGCAGTGGAGCTGTTAGCCGTTCTTAGAACGGCATTTGAGAATGTGTTGTTGTTTATTGCGTTCCAAGAACGCTTGACACACTGACTAAATGTAGAACATTTAGCCAAACGGGGGAATAAAAAACAATAATTCATTAATAATCAACAGGTTACTTTTGTTTATTACTATTCTAATTTACAAATGATAAAAAAATGTTATTTTTGAGTAAAAGTCTAATGATAGAAAATCAATTTGCGAATGTCAAATTTCAACTTTAACATAGAAAGGTACTACTTGCTAAACGGATACGAGGTAAAAAATAATTATATTTCATCTTGCCTTATACCATATACAGATGAAAGTCCATTTAATCATGAGGGTATCATACGAGAAATAAAATCAATTTTGCTTCAAATTGATGAGAAATTCCATTCAAAATTATATTTGTTAGATATTCCAATCGGATATGAGAAAAACGCAAATGAAGACATAAAAATTTATCATGAATTAGAAGAAAAATTAGAGTACTACTGCACAAATTTTAGTAAAACCCGAAAATTTCAAGAAAATGGAAGTTTTGACTTCTCTGAAAAACAACGAGCAGAACATGAAAAACTATTACAACCCAAAACAGACTCGAATGGGGATATTGTCGAATTTACTTTTGATGATTGGGTAAAAAATAAATTTATTTCTGAAAAAGATTATTTGGGAGATTATGTTCTAAACAATAGAACTTGTCTAACATTAATTAAAGATTTACTTTTCTTACAAAACATATAGCCATCGCTATAATATTAAGACATAGCCAATTATTAGCTTTAGTTTCATACCTCACTAATAATGCTTT
>JAIYBU010000008.1 GCA_027488335.1 Cytophagaceae bacterium | reverse complement strand
TCAATTCCGTTACGCCAAGTAAACGAAAAAATAAAGGTTCTTTCGGTTGCCGAATTATTCGGAAAAGCAATCGGTAGAATTCGTGATAATGGGTCTATTAGCACATTGTTTATCAATAACCAACAAATTTTAGGGCTTTAATTCCTAAAGATTATGCCTTTAACTGAACTCTCAAGGCATAATATACACTAAACAAAACTCCGATTTGAGAGTAAGGAGAAAAAATAATATGAAAAAAGCAGAGATTGTAGGGTATAACAGAGCGAATCTCGGTCGTACTGCATCGCAAGAGTTACGTGGTCAAGGCATGGTTCCGTGTGTATTATACGGAGGAACCGAGCAAGTATCTTTTTACGTACCACAGTATTTGTTCCGTCCGTTGTTGTTTACTCCAGATGTTTATGAAGTAACTATCAACATCGAAGGCAAAATTTATACTGGTATTTTACAAGATTCTCAGTATCACCCAACTACTGACCAAATTATCCACGCCGATTTCTTAGAAATCACGCCTGAGAAAGTTATCAAAGTGGCAGTACCAGTAAAATTACATGGCCCGTCAGAAGGTCAAAAGAAAGGGGGTAAATTGGTTCAAAAAATGCAGAAAATTCGTGTTCAAGGACCAGCTCAAAATATCCCAGATTATATCAATATTGATATTAAAGATTTAGATTTAGGTAAATCAGTGAAAGTTGGTACGATTGCAGAAATCGAAGGAGTGAAAATTTTGGAAGCTGCGAGCAATCCAGTTGCCTTTATCTCAATTCCTCGTGCATTGCGTGGTCAATAATTATTTGGCTATACTTATTGCTAATAGATATGGCGAGCTGAATTTCAGCTCGCCATATTTTTTGGTCTGTGATTAGCATTAAATAATCGGAAACACTATTGAAACTTGAACCAGAGGGGTTCACCGCACAATTTAGTCTAAATCAATTGTATCGGTTCGGTCATCTTCTTGAAAGAACTCCACTTTCCAAGTATGGTCGGCTAAAAGGAAAACTTTTGCCAAAAATTGGTTGAACGGAAATTTTCTTCCCCATTCGCTTGGTGCTACCATCGAAAGAATATCCGAACCGTCTTTCTTTTCATATAGGTAATAAATATGCCCGATGATTGGCTCAAAACCCATCACGGCATCATAGATACGTTCGGAAACTTCAACCCTGTTTTGTACTTCTTTCGCTTGTTGAGCGAGTAATTCCATTTGGCGATAAATCTTATTTATCTGCTCGTGGGTTTGTTGACGCATCGCTAATTGGGCTTTGCCCTTCACTTTACCCATATCTTCAGGGCGAATTACCGCTCCACCTGAGGTATGAGCGTATTCAAGTAAACCTGGGTTTTCAGCAGTTTTTATTTTATCAATCGGATTGTGTTCCATTGCACAAGATTATTTTTAATTTCTTTAAATGTTTTGGTTGTATGACAGGTTTCTATCCTATCAAATGCTATGAATTAGATTTTCGTATCTATCAATTACTCGTTAATGACAAACCTGTCCAGTAAATAATACGTTTGATTTTAGGCAATTTTACTGTTTTTGATTTAATCTAAATTTTGATAAAAAATCTATGAATTGCAAATTTAATGGATAAAAAAACTATAATTGTAAAATATGGTATATTTTTTATCCAATAAAGTAATTAATCAGAGAAAGAAGTATTACAAAATGTCAACAACCAAAAGTTTGTATTTGTTTAATTATTTCGATATTTTTGAAAACATATCTCAAAACTAACCGTTTAAAAATAAATCATAAAATATACAAGAAACAATGACTAACGATACACAAGTCGACGAAGTTAAAAAAAACGAAGTTAGCAATACGATTGACCGCAAAGAATTTATGCGTCAAGTTGGGCTAAGCTTTGGGGCAATTATGCTCATGAATTGTCTGCAATCGTGTGGTGATGGTGGTGAAATTCCAGACCCTAATCCCGCAGGTACTACTGGAAAAGTTGATTTTACAATTAATATCAATGATGCAACTTACTCGAGCCTAAAAACCAAAGGAAATGCAGTAGTTGTGAAAGCCCAAAATGTAATCATTGCTCGCGTAAATGACACCAATGGTACTTGGATTGCCGTAGATTCAAGATGTACACATGAGCTAACGACTATCAATTATCGTGCTTCAAGTAATGATTTTTTATGCCCAAATCATGGTTCTACTTTTGCTGCAACTGGAGCTGCAACAAAAGGTCCAGCAACAGCGGCCCTCACCCGTTTTAATACATCTTTCGATGCGACTAATAATACTTTAAGAGTTTTTGCTTAATTTTGTATAGCAAAATATTCATTCAACCCTTCTCAATTTATGAAATTGAGAAGGGATTTTTATTTTATACTATGATTTTTTTAGAAAGAGACGGCTCGTGTATCAACACGCAACCTGATAATCTATATTATAAAAAAGTTCTTGATTTTAAAAAAGCGTGGGAATCTGGTCAGGAAACTTTCGAGATTCAGACTTCTGGCTCAACAGGAACGCCAAAAAGAATAGTTTTACACCGAAAACAAATGTTGGCATCGGTTAAAATGACAGCCAAAGCCTTTAATTTAGAAGAAGGAGATACGGCTTTTTGTTGCTTAAATATTGATTACATTGCGGGAATGATGATGCTCGTTCGAGCCTTTGAAATAGGCATGGATTTGGTGGTTGTTGAACCAAAATCAAATCCGTTTGAAGATATTGAAAAGCATTTGTATATATTGAAAGCCAATCGTGGACAAAATTTCTTTGCTTTTGTGCCTTTACAAATTCAAACACTTTTAGAAAGTAAGCCAATTTTTTCGGAAATCCTTAATTCGGCTAAAGCTATCATTATTGGTGGAGCTGCCGTTAATGATGCCATTCTTGAAAAAGTACAAACGATTTATCGCCCCGTGTATGTCACTTATGGCATGACCGAAACCCTTACGCACATTGCTACCAAACGCATCAACGGTTCAGAAAAAGATGATTTTTTCAATACACTTGATGGCGTTGATATAAAACTCAACGATGAAAGCTGCTTAATGATAAAATCTAAAACAACTGATAATGAATGGATTACGACTAATGACGTAGCTGAAATTATCAACGGAAGTAGTTTTGTATTACATGGCAGAATTGATAATGTGATTAATAGTGGTGGGGTGAAAATTCAACTTGAGAAAGTTGAGAAATTTGCTGAATCGGTTTTAAAAAAACTAACACCTGACGGAGAAAAACTCAATGGTCGCTATTTTGTCTTTAGTTTACCCGACGAAAAACTGGGCGAACGATTGATTTTTGTACTTGAAAAAGAAATAAATGAATCCTTTCTGAGTAGAGAAGATGCAACTAAGATTGATATTCTGAAGGGTTTCAAAGAAATTTTGCCTAAATTTGAGGTTCCAAAAGAAGTATTTTTTGTAAAAAAAATGATTGAAACCCCAACGGGAAAAATTGATAAAATTAAAACGATAAATGCCTACGTTCTCCCTCAAATATCAAACGGCTGAAAATATTCCAGCACCTTTTGCTCATGCTATCGAGATAAATGGCAATTTTGAACATGATTTAGAGTTGAGTTTTGAATTAACTTACCTCGACCGTGAAGACATGACCGAAGATGAAATCATGGATGAAGGGTTTTCTTTAAACGATGATTTTACTTGGAAAGGGACACTTCCAAATGTTTGGTCAGATGTTGTTTTTGGTAGTTTGAAATCTGCTAATGAGCTGTTTATTAAGTCATTAGAACCGCACCAAGATTTTTGGCAGGTTGATTTTAACGGCAAAAGTTTTTATCCGAAGAATACCGATGCGTTCAAATATTTAATTGAAGAACTCCAACAGGCAGTTTATGAAAAGGCTGGGAGAGAAGCGGCATTGAAGTTGATTTTTTTGAAAAACCAGTCGGGCGAAAATATAGAAGTTGCCGTGAGTGCTTCATTTATCGAACGAAAATTAGCGTTAGTTCGTACAAATATCATTGATGGCACAAGCGAAACCAAAGTTTTAGCATGGGACGAACTCAATTTTATTTTGAAAAATACATTTTCGGGTGAATTTGAAGCTGACTTTGCTCACAGTAAAAAACCATCGCACAAAGGTTTATTCCTGAATGCGGGCGATGAACTTTGGTATGAAGTCGGGAAATCGTTATTGATTCAGCCAAATAAGATATTGAAGATAATGAAAATGTGATTAGTACTCAGTCGGTAGTCCACACTCGATAGCAGATTGTGGACCACCAACTAATATTATTATTTATAATTTACAAAGCTTCTCAGCCGCTCGTTCGAGCATTTCGTCATCTTTGGCGAAGCAAAATCTTAGTATTTTATTATCAATTTTATCGGCATAAAAAACTGAAATTGGAATGGATGCTACTCCAATTTCTTTGGTCCATCTTACTGCCAAATCGTAGTCAGATTCGTCCGTAATATTTTTATACGAAACCATCTGGAAGAAACTTCCTTCGGCTGGAATGAACTCAAATCTTGAATCTTTTATCCAATTAATGAATTTATCTCGTTTTTCTTGATAAAATTGGGTGACAGAAAGATAATTATCGGGTTCTTTCAAGAAATCGGCAAAAGCATATTGAAAAGGAGTTGGGCAAGAAAAGGTTATCCATTGATGAGCTTTCCTAAATTCTACCGAAAGTGCTTTTGGAGCCATACAATAACCTAACTTCCAGCCTGTTGTATGAAAAGTTTTTCCAAATGAACCACAAACAAAAGTACGTTCTTTCAAATCGATGTGCATGGCGGGCGAAAGATGTTTTCGACCATCAAAAATAATATGCTCATACACTTCATCCGAAACCACAAAAATAGCAGTATTTTTTAAGAGTGCTGCTAACGAATCAATGTCGTTTTTAGTAAGACATTTTCCTGTCGGATTATGCGGTGTTGTGAGCATAATTGCCTTCGTTTTAGCTGTAATCTTTGATTTTACAAGTTGCCAGTCAATTGCAAAGTCATTTTCGGGCGAAAGTGTTACATAAACAGCTTTCCCCCCGTTTAGCTCAATGGCAGGTACATAACTATCATAAGCAGGTTCAAAAACTATCACTTCATCGTCTTTATGAATAATGGCAGTCATTACGGCATAAAGTGCTTCTGTGCAACCCGATACGATGGTTATTTCATCGTTTGGGTTGTAAGAAAGACCGTATAAATTAGCAGTTTTTTGAGCAATTGCTTCACGTAAAGGCATAATTCCCGCCATTGGAGCGTATTGATTCATGCCTTGCTTCATGTGATAATTGACCAGTTCGATAAGTTTTGGCGAACAATTATAATTCGGAAAACCCTGTGAAAGATTTAAAGCACCAGTTTCGGCCGCCAGTTGCGACATTACCGTGAAAATCGTTGTACCAACATTGGGTTGTTTAGAGGTAATTTGCATTTATTTTTTAATACGTTCTAATTCAAATTTCATTTCATCGACCAAGTTTCCGAGTTTGCTGTAAGGAGTTGCTGGTTCGGGCAGTGTATGGCTCACAAAGGCCTTAATTTCCCACGTTTCTATTACATCGGTAAACGAAATTTCAGCACTTGGAAAACGATTATTATCGGTGCTAAGTAGGAGTGTACCTTTGATTTTTACTTGATTATAGACTCTTCGATAGATAATGCCGTGCGATTTAGTTACTAAAATATAGTTTTTTCCATCAGCTATTTCGTGCCAATTTCTAACCAATGAGCCAACAAGCAATGCCCCCTCAAAAGCAAAATCTTCGCCTGCTTCAAAAGCTCGATATTCGCCATTGGTAAGTGTTGGAATTGTAAAAAGTGACAGTGTTTTTAGAAAGTGAAAATCGCTGTATTTGACCAAATACTCATTGAATTGAAAACGTCTGACCAAAGAAATATTTTGGTTAGTTGCTTGATAGTTAGTGGGTGGTGGAATGTTCGGTGGCAGAGTGCTTGGCTGAGGTGAAACGTATGGCTCTCGTTCGAAACTTGGTTTTAAGTTTACGCTCTGAGCGACTCTTTCAGCCGTTTTGGGTTCTTGATTTCTATCAAAATTAGCGGACGCTTCATCACCCAAAAACTTTTTCATTAAATCACCAATTGATGGAGCTGAATAATTGTCAAACTCAGCTTTTGCGGTATTTTGCCCCAAATACGGAACGCCGCTCGTTGGTTCTTCAAAAGTGTTGTTTGGTAGTTTATTTATTGGAATATCAAACGGGTCAATTTCAACCGAAACTGGTTGAGTTTCTTCTCGGTCGTTTCCGTAGAAAGGTTTCGCTTCAAAGCCAAAAGTTAAATCAGGTGTTTCTCTTAATTTACGAATGTCTTTTTTTACAAAATCATCAACCGTAATGCCAAATGTATTGGCAATAATTTTGAGCGTATCGACGGGAGGAATGGCTCTCGATTCTTCGTAAGCACCTACATTGGCTCTTTTAGTGCCAATTCGGCGAGCAAATTGTTCTTGGGTCAAACCATTGATTCGACGCAAGTATTTAAGGTTATTACTGATGAGCGACATTGGATTTACGTTTTTTAGAATAAAGACTATTACAAGCTCAATTCTTTTTTGTTATTTCTTAGGAAAATTTGCACACTCGAATATCTAAAATTTTTAGCAATTTGCCAAATTCAAGTAAAAAAAAGCATTTTCAAGCAAAAAAAAAGTGCTTTTGAGTATTTGGAACTATTTCATTGATGAAAGGAGTTAATATTTAACAAATAGAAAATGATGAAAATTTTAAAGAAAATGATAATTTGGATAGTAGGAATTGTACTTGTATTTGCTGTAATCGTCTGGGGATTTATGCAACAAGCTGTATTTGGTAAAGATTCAGAAGGTGCAAGATTGGAGCGAATTTTAAAATCGCCTAATTATAAAGATGGGGCATTTCAGAACTTAAGTATTACATCGGTAATGTCAGAAGATGGTAGTTATTGGACTTTACTAAAAGACTATTTCAATAAACCATCCAATGTTGAACCTCCCCAAGAAATCCCTTCTGTAAAAACCGACTTAAAGCATTTAAAAGCCGAAAAACCAACCATTGTTTGGTTCGGGCATTCGTCATACTTTATTAAATCTAAAGAAACCACAATTTTGATTGACCCTGTTTTCAGCGGAAGTGCATCGCCTGTGAGTTTTATGGTGAAAGCTTTCAAAGGAGCAGACGCTTATCAGGTGGAGGATTTTCCAGAAATAGACATTTTGTTTTTGTCGCACGACCATTATGACCATCTTGATTACAAGACAATTAAGAAGCTACAATCTAAAGTTAAAAAATTTTATACTTCTTTGGGGGTTGGAGCTCATTTGGAGCATTGGGGTGTAAGTGCTGACAAAATTGTGGAATTTGATTGGTGGCAAAGTGTAAAAGTTGCCGATGATGTTGTAATTACGGCTACACCCGCCCGACACTTTTCGGGTCGTGGTTTTACTCGTGCAAAATCGCTTTGGTCGTCGTTTGTGCTAAATATTCATGGATATAATGTTTTTTTAGGGGGTGATTCGGGTTATGACTCACACTTTAAGGCTATCGGTGAAAAATACGGGCCATTTGATATTGCAATGCTTGAAAATGGTCAGTACAATTTGCTTTGGCATCATATTCATACATTGCCCGAAGAAACTTTTTTGGCTGCCAAAGATTTGAAAACCAAAGTATTGATGCCTGTTCATTGGGCGAAGTTTCCTTTGGCAAATCATGCCTGGAATGAGCCAATTAAACGCCTGAAAGCGGCGGCCACTACCGAAATTAAACTCACAACACCGATGATTGGTGAGCCTGTTGTGCTTGATAGTTTATACCCTGATAAAGTTTGGTGGGAGTTTTAATTCAGAAGGTCGGGGTATTTTTCGTAGATATAATCTTCTTGTTCATAAAATCTATCAGAAAGAACTAATAAAACCGAGTTTTTAGAGAAATCATATATTGTATGCCAATCTTGGGGTTCGAGTAAGCATTTATCAGGAGAATCTAAATCAAAGATTTCTTCGATTTCGCCTTTATGAATATAAACTTTATAAGTTCCACTGACACAAACTAAGGCATTATTGTAAGGGCTATTTATGAAAGATAACTTCAACAAAAAACTAAATAATAATTAACTATCACTTTAGCAATAATTAAAAACTAATAAAAAAACTGTTGCTTTTACTATTAGTTTGCAATAGAGTCTATTTCTACTTATTTATGAAAATATTACTGATGGAGGATGAAATAAAGACGATTCAGTCAATCAAACAAGGGCTTGAGGAAAATGGTTTTGAAGTTGATTTTTGTTATGATGGACTGATTGGCTTACATCTTTGTCGTCGAAATGAATATAATCTAATAATAACCGATGTGATTATGCCTGGCATGAATGGTTTTGATGTTTGTAAAGAATTACGGCGAGAAGGAAACCAAACACCAGTTTTGATACTTTCTGCATTGGGTGAACTGCAAGATAAACTCGTCGGATTTGATGCTGGAGCTGATGATTATCTTTCAAAACCTTTTGCATTTCAAGAACTTTTGGCACGAATAAAAGCACTAACCAAGCGGTTTCAGCAGGTACATATTGGAACTAATACCATTAGGTTTTCAGACCTTGAAATGGATTTAGATGGTAAAACCGTTAAAAGAAGCGGTAAATTTATTGAACTCACTGCTAAAGAGTTTTTATTATTAGAATTCTTGCTTCGTAATCAAGGTCGAGTTTTATCAAAAAGTGAAATTTCGGAAAAAGTTTGGGATTTAGATTTTACGTCAAATACGAATGTCGTTGAGGTTTATATTACTTTATTGAGAAAGAAAATTGATAGAGATTTCGATGTAAAATTATTACATAATATTTATGGAATGGGCTATGTAATCAAGACCGATAATCCATGAAAATTAGACAAAAACTAACTATTCAGTTTGTATTATTGGTGTCAGCAATAGCTTTGGCTGCTTTTGTGGGTATATATTATATTTATCAGTCGTATGTATCCAGTCGCTTTTCTACTCGACTTCGCTCGAAGGCCATTACCACTGCCGAACTTTTAAGTGGAAATAGCGAAATAGATGCTTCTTTATTGCGAAAAATCAATGAGTCGAATCGTGACTTATTATTTAAAGAAAATATCATTGTATTTGATAGTCTCAACCATGAAATTTATAGAAGTAAAGATTCATTAGAGTTTACTTTAACAAACAAAATGTTGGTTAGAAATGGAACTGATAAAGAGTTCAAAGACAACGATTTTGAAATAATTGTAATCAATTACACTTCGTCAAAGCGAAATTATCTAATTGTTGCAGCGGCAATTGACTTTTTCGGAAACGATACTTTGAGCAACCTTGGGCAAGTGATGGTGTTGCTATATTTTATATTGGTTTTTGCGGTAGGAATAACTGGATGGTTTTTTGCAGGAAGAGCCTTGCAACCAATTTCTGATGTAATTAGTCAAGTAAACGATATTTACCCGCAAGATTTTGATAAACGCCTAACAGTGACAAATGAAGAGGATGAAATCGGAATTCTGACAATTACTTTCAATCAGTTACTTACTCGAACCGAAGAAGCATTTAAACAACAACGTTTCTTTATTTCAAATGTAAGCCACGAATTGAAAAATCCTCTTTCTAAGATTATTTCCCAAATTGAAGTAGTATTATTGAAAAATAGAGAGATTGTAGATTATAAAAAAACCTTGAGTTCTGTATTAGAAGATATTCAAAATTTAAGTAAACTTTCGCAAACGCTTTTAGAATTATCAAGATTAACCGAAGAAAACCATTCGTTTTTGTTTAGTTCGCTTAGACTCGATGAACTGCTATGGGAGACAAAAGATTTTTTGAAGAAAAACAACCCAGAGTACAGTATAGCTGTTAGTTTTGAGAATATTACTGATGTCGAAGAAGAGTTTAGTGTTTTAGGCAATCCGTATTTATTAAAAATTGCTTTATTTAACTTGCTTGAAAATGGTTGTAAATTTTCATTAAATCAAACTATCAACGTAAAAATCCGATTAGAGCAAAATAATATCATCATCAATTTTGAGAATATCAGTCAAGGTATAAGCGATATTGAGTCAGCATTAATTTTTCAACCTTTTTATAGGTCAAATAATACGGCTACCATAAAAGGTTATGGAATTGGACTTTCGTTAGTCGAAAAAATTGCTAAATTACACGGTGGGGCAATAAAACTGGTTTCTAATAAAGCAGAATATACGTCCTTTTCTCTATCGTTGCCTATTTTAAAGAGCGATTGATGCTGTAAAAGCACAAAAGTGCTGAAGTTAGTTCTTCAACACTTTTTGTGAGTAAAATTTTATTTTATTTAATATTCATCTTCAAAGTAGCTTGTTGTTCTGAACTCATCATCATCATCGAACTTGCTTGTTTTCGGAGCTGATTTTTTCAAAATACCAATCTGACCATTATGGTATAAATCATGGTGAATGATGCCATGTAATAGGGTATAGAAATCATATTCTGCACCTGGAACAATTTCTGTCAAGAAATTATCGTCTTTTTCTTCCAAAGCATTTATCAATTCGTCGTGGCTTAATGTAAGTTCCATTTGAAGGGTTTCCCACTCAAACTCATCTACTTCGATGATATTACCCCAGTTTTGTTTTTCAGTTTTGATTTCAAATTCAAAATCACCTTGAATTTTTTTCAAAGCAAAAATCCTCCACGTCGTAATATGATAAACCAATTCGGCAATCGTATGAATATTTTTCTGACGATTACCCGCCGTTTTTGGTTTAATATCTTTTAGATTTTCTAAAACCGAAGGCCCATGCCAAGCACCACCATGAAAAGCGGCGTTGAGTAAGGTCTTGATACGTTCGAGTTCTGTTGTTTTCGATTCTTCCATAATATTGAGATTCTCTTTCGGTGAGAATGTAGTATTTTTTTCTTTAAATTTTGATTTGAGCGTTACTTTATTCAATCGAAAAGTAACTATTGACTTGCTAACTGTGGACTATCACTCAATCCCAAAGTACCCAAATCATACCGAGATGATAAGTATCGTGTTGAATCAATCCTGTCAATAATTTATAAAAATCATAATCTTGGCCTGGCACAAGCTGATTGAGCAAACTATCATCAAATTCAGAAAGCTTTTCAATCAATTTAGTTTGCGATATTTTAAGATTATTGACCAAATTAGGCCAGTTGGCTTTTGTTATTTGCTCTTCACTTCCGTAATTCTCTATTTCTCCAACCAAATCGTAACGTATATTATCGTTGAGTTTTTCATAAACAAAGTTCCGCCATGCCGAAAGATGATAAACTATCTGGCAGATTGTATGTTTAGAAAAGTTTTTTTGTAAATCAACAATATCCATCGGCATTGAATTTAGAAACTCCATCACTGATGGGCCATGCCAAGCATCGCCTCTAAAAACTGTTTCCAAATTATCAATAATTCTTTCGAGTTGGTTGTTAGTCATAAATATGAAGTATAATTTACTTGCAAATTTCAGAAAAAGCCATGAATTGACATACGATAAACTTAAATTATATTTTCAATTTCGGATTTCGCTTAATTAATTGCCCAAATGTATCAAGAGCTTCATCAATTTTTTTCATTGGTATATTACCTTTTACTTTCGTAATAAAAGGGAGAAAGTGTCTGAAATAAAACTTTAATCTTGGTTCTGCCTTGATTGGATACTCGTTTGGTCCCATTTCTATACCATGAATAAAATTATAAGCTACATGTACATTTTGGTCGAACATCGGATAAACCTCTGGCTTTATCATGTGCAGAATCAAAGTCCTTGAAACGGCGGCTACGTCATTAAATTTTTCGTTAAAAACATCTAAATCCAACGATTCCTCAAACTTCATATCATTGATGTAATCAAGATGCGGATAAATTTTATCTTTGATGGCAGCCGTTCGTATTTTTCCGAGTCCTGCTTGGCTTTGCCATTCAAACAGTTCCATAATATCATTATGAGTAAAAGGCTTCCCAATTTTTATGTGCTTATAATAATTGGCTTCCCAATTGGTATTTGGGTCATATAATTGTGACCATTGCTCAACAAATACCGCAAAGTTATCTGTTGGCGAGAACGTTATAAAATTCATAATTTTTTTACTTTGTTACTTTTATAGACTTGGTAAGGTGATTTTGTTTACAAATTTCGCTTTTTTTTTGGTTTTGTAATTACATAGTGCTTATTTTTACCGATAATCCTAAACTAATTATCAGCATGAACAAAATCTCCCTCATTATTTTGGGGTGCGGGTTGGCTATTTCTGCATATTCGCAGAAGAAAAAAGCCACAACGCCTACAAGTTCTTCTCAAACGTCAATTAATTCGACAGAGTCTAAAATTGACAAAAATTTATACAAAAATCTTACATGGCGAAACATTGGGCCATTTAGAGCGGGCAGGTCATTGGCTGTAGCAGGACACGCCGACCAACCACTTACCTATTATTTTGGAGCAGTTGGTGGTGGTGTTTGGAAAACAACCGATGGTGGGGCAAACTGGAATCATATTGGCGACAGTACCTTCAAATCAAGCTCAGTTGGAGCAATAGCAGTAGCACCGTCAGACCCTAATGTGGTTTATGTCGGAATGGGTGAAGCTGATATGAGAAGTAATATTAGCTATGGTGATGGAGTCTATAAATCGACTGATGCAGGAAAATCATGGAAACACATGGGACTCCCAAAGGCTGACGCCATAGCCACAATTGAGGTGCATCCGAAGGATGAAAACTTGGTGTATGTGGCTGCCGTCGGTAATCCATTTGCACCAAACAAAGAAAGGGGCGTATTTAGAAGTAAAGATGGCGGTAAAACTTGGGAACATATTTTAGCCAAAAATGATAGCACAGGAGCATATCATGTCAGAATAGACCCAAATAATCCTCGAGTTTTGTACGCAACACTTTGGCAGGCCTATCGTAACGGACACAGCATGAGTAGTGGTGGTGTGGGTTGTGGTTTATACAAATCAGTTGATGGCGGTGATACTTGGGAATCGTTGAATGAAAAACCTGGTATGCCGAAAGGTCTTTTAGGGAAAATTGGAATTGCTGTTTCTCCAGCTAACTCAAATCGCCTTTACGCAATGATTGAAAATGCCAAAGGTGGACTTTATACTTCGTATGATGCGGGCGAACATTGGACGCTCGTCAATGATAATAAAAACCTTTGGCAACGCCCTTGGTATTATATGAATCTTCAAGCTGACCCTCAGAATGAGAATAGCTTGATTATTTTGAATGTAAATGCCTTTAAATCGAATGATGGTGGTAAAACGATTCGTAATTTAGAAGTGCATCACGGCGATACGCACGATGTTTGGATAAATCCTAAAAATCCGTCAAATTTCATCATTGGTGACGATGGTGGGGCGGAAGTTACTTTCAATGATGGTTTCACATTTTCAGATATTGACATTCCTACGGCTCAATTCTATCACGTACATCTTGATAATGATTTCCCTTATAATGTTTATGGCTCTCAACAAGATAACAGTACCGTCAGAATAGCAAGCCGTACCGATGGTAATTCGATTGGCATTCGTGATTGGTACCCAGTTTCGGGTGGCGAGTCTGGCTACATTGCAATTGACCCTAAAAACTCAAAGATTACCTATGGTGGTTCGTATGATGGTTATATGACAAAACTTAATGTTGAAAATAACCAAGAACAAAATATTATGGTATATCCTGAAAATAATATGGGACATACTTCAGCCGAGAAAAAGTATCGTTTCCAATGGACATATCCGATTATTTTTTCGCCGCACGACGACACACGTTTATATGCAACGTCGCAGTATGTACACGTAACACATGATGGTGGACACTCTTGGGAAACAATAAGTCCAGACTTAACAAGAAATGACCCGAAAACAACTGGTGCAACTGGTGGACCGATTACGCTTGACCAAACTGGTGCAGAAATTTATGCTACTATCTTTGCTTTAGCAGAATCTACTATTGAAAAGGGAAATATTTGGGCAGGTTCGGATGATGGCTATATTCATGTAACTCGTGATAATGGTAAAAACTGGTCAAGTGTTACGATTCCAACTTCACAACTGGGCGATTTTGCTTTGATTTCAACCATTCATACCTCAGATTTTGTGAAAGGAAAAGCTTATGTTGCCGCAACACGTTATATGTTTGGTGATAGAAAACCTTATTTGTTCAAAACATCTGACTACGGCAAAACTTGGACAAGTATTATTGGTGGAATTCCAGCGGATGAATATACCCGTGTTGTGCGTGAAGACCCAAACAAGGAAGGTTTGTTATACGCTGGAACAGAAAGAGGAATCTATGTTTCGTTTGATGATGGTGCTTCTTGGAACCTAATGAGTAATAATCTCCCGATTACTTCGATTCGTGATTTACAAGTGCAAAAGCGTGAAAAAGACTTAGTAGTAGCAACACATGGGCGTTCATTTTGGATTTTAGATGATTTAACCCCTTTGCACGAAATCAAAGATAATGCTATCGCTGATGTACATCTTTTTAAACCTCGTCACTCGTACCGTATGCAAGGTGGCGATGGTGGTGGCCGTCGTGGAGCTCCAAAAGATGAAGGTCAAAATGCACCAAATGGAGTTTTGGTAAATTATTACTTGAAGAGTGCCGCAAAAGACGAATTACAATTGCAATTCTTGACGATGGCAAATGACACTATCGTGACGTATTCGAGTAAGAAAAATGTGAAAGGTGAAGAACAAAAAGTATCAAAAGATTTTTATGAAGACTCAAAAAGTCTGAAATCGGGTATGCTTTCGGCTGATGCAGGCTTTAATCGTTTTGTTTGGAATATGCGTTATGCAGATGCAACCGAAATTCAGGGAGAACGCTCGCCGATGTGGGCTGGTGGCTTAACAGGGCCAAAAGTAGTACCAGGAAACTACAAAGTAAGGTTAATTTTGGGTAAAAAATTGGTGAAAGAAGAAATTGCTGAAATCAAGAAAGACCCGAGAAATCCTGCAACCGATGCCGAACTGAAAGAACAATTTGACTTATTGATTAAGATTCACAATAAATTAGATGAAAACCATAAGGCAATCAACCAAATGCGTGAAATCAAGAAAGCTGTCAGTGAGTACATGAAGAGCGTCAAAGACACAGTATTGATTAGTAAGTTTCAGAAATTGACTAAGCCAATGCTCAAAAACTTAGAAGATTTAGAGCAATCTTTGGTTCAGAACAAGGCTCGTGCTACACAAGATTTATTGGCCTATCCAATTCGCCTGAATGATAAAATTGCTGGTGTGGCAAGTGTCGTTTCAAGTGCCGATGCTAAACCAACCAAAGGGTCGTATGAAGCTCTTGATGATTTGAGTAAGAAGATGGAAAAGACCACCGATAAACTCAAGAAAGTGATAGATGAAGATGTACCTGCTTTCAATAAGATGGTTCTCGAAAATCAGCTTCCAGCAATCAATGTTGTGAAGAAAAAAGAGATAAATTAATCTTTATCGCTTAAATTATAAATAGCGAAGAGCATGCTCTTCGCTATTTTTTTATTTGCAACCTTCAATTTTTGCTTGGAAAGTAGCCCCATCTTGAGTCGAAAACCCACTTTCAAGTAAAATACTTTTGCCTGCCGAATAAATAATATTGGCATTTTGGATTTTTGCACGGCCAACAATTGACTCTGAAGATGAGTATTCACGGTTTTTATCTAACAAATCGGCTGAAAGTGAAAGATTTTTTACACAATCATTATTTAATAGCTTTACAATCCATACATCATCATCCCCATGTTTTTCTGTTACATCCATCGAGTTTTCTATTGGGAATGTATTGCCGACCGTCACAAAATCATTATCATGTGTTAGTATTAAATCGTTAGGCTCATCATGCCCATCGCTACCGTACCTTTTTTGCCAAACTAAGTCGCCGTTTGTAGGGTTTACTTTAATCAACCAGAAGTCTGCCCTTCCTTTGTTGTCTGGAGCTTGTCCATCATTGGAATAAGACTCGCCAACAATTACATACTCATCACTATTACTTTCAATGATTCCACGGGCGTATTCATTATCGCTGCCACCGTAGCATCTGACCCAAATTTTTTGGCCTTGACTATTTAGCTTTATTATAAAATAATCTCTCGAAATACTATTGCTGTGGTTTTCTGTGGCATCAAAATCAAAAGAATAGGTTTCTCCTGCAATCAGAAAATTGCCATTTTTGTCTTCCATAATAGTATTACTATAATCGCTTTTGCTTCCGCCATAATTGGTTTGCCATTGAATGTCACCGTTGGCATTTATTTTAACAATCCATACATCCAATTCACCTTTGTTATTATTCAAATCTCCATCACTCGAACGACTGATGCCACTTAGTAGATAGCCGCCATCACTGGTTTTTTTGATTGATTTGCAATCATCAACATCGCTGCCACCATAAGTTTTTTGCCAAATAATATCACCGTTTAAATCAATTTTGAAAATTAAAAAATCTGAAACGCCATGATTGTTTTCAATATATGGATAACCAGATTCTGTTATTCCTGCAATTATTAAATTGCCGTCACTGGCAACACATGCCGAATATCCTCTGTCAATGCCGTTTCCACCGTAGCATTTTTTCCAAATTACATCTCCAGAGTCACTAATTTTTACAACCCAAAAGTCAATCGAATCAATATAATCTGTAATATCCCCATTGTCTGACTGAGTTTCGCCAATACACAAAAAATTGCCATCTGGAGTTGCTATCACTTGCCTTACGTAGTCTTCCAGCGTACCACCAAGCGTTTTTTTCCAAACTATATTTCCTGTTTTAGTTAATCGTACAATCCACCAATCAAACATTCCATGATTAAAGGTTAAATCTTGGTTACTTGACTGCGAGTTTCCTGCAATCAAAAAACCTCCATCACTGAGTTCAATAACCGATTGTCCTTTATCATAAAAACTACCTCCGAGCGATTTTTGCCATTGAATATTTGGAGCCTGAGCTGAAATTTTTTGGAAGCTTATTAAAAATATAAAATATGTGAAAATTATTCTCATCTAACTTATGGCCTATTTTTATGCAAAGAAATGATTTTTTCTGAGTAATTCTAAATAACATCTTAAGCGATAAGCTAATACATCGAAAAAATTGGATTTGATTTTCGGGAAACAACAAGATAAATACGATTCAATAGCTGACTATTTTTAGTGAAATATCAATTTTGCAGTACTTTTGTGTTTCAAAAAATCAAACCATAAAACATTAATTAAAATTTAATCATTTATAGATGAATTACTGGCTCGTAAAATCAGAACCCTTCAAATATTCTTGGGACGACTTCGTTAATCAAGGCATAGGCACTTGGGACGGCGTAAGAAACTATCAAGCACGAAACAATCTTGCAGCAATGAAACTCGATGACTTGGTTTTATTTTATCATTCAAACGAAGGAGTTGAGGTTGTCGGAATTGCAAAAATAGTAAAAGAGGCCTACCAAGACCCTACAACCGATGATACTCGTTGGGTAGTTGTTGATTTAGCTCCTGTCGAGAAACTACCCAATAGTGTTTCACTTAAAGCAATCAAAGCCGATGAACGCTTACAGGATGTTTCACTGATTCGTCAATCCCGCCTTTCGGTTCAGCAACTTAAAAAAGAAGAGTTCGACATCATTGTTTCAAAAGGATATGGAAATTAAGAAAATTAAAAATTATTTATTGCAAATATGTTTTTTAGGAAGTGTTTTGTTGAGTTTTCATTCATCAATTGCACAAAGTGTTAAGCGTATTGAAATACCTACTCGTGGCGACGACCAAGGTTTTCAAGTAATTACGCTTGGCGAGGATGGGGTATTATTGCTAACAAAAACAGGCAAACTCAGCTTCAATATAACCAAATTGGATGCACAACTGCAACAAACATGGTCAACCAACGGCGAACTGGAGGAAAATCAATCAATGGTTGATTTTCACC
>JAIYBU010000163.1 GCA_027488335.1 Cytophagaceae bacterium | reverse complement strand
GACTGCATCGTTGGGTACAGAATCATTCATGTCAGCGGCATCGTTCCAAGAGACTACTAAAGTGTTATCAGAAGCTGCCGTGAGAGGTAAGCGTGATACACTCGAAGGCTTGAAAGAGAACGTTATCGTTGGTCACTTGATTCCTGCTGGAACGGGTAACCGTAAATACCAAAATATCCAAGTGGGTAGCAAAGCAGAACTCGAAGCAGCAGCCGAAAAGAAAAAAGCTCAAGAGGCAGCGAAACAACGCAGAGAGTATGTTTAATTAATGAAGAATTTTAATTCTTTTTCGGATAAACGACAAAGGTCAAGCAAAATGCTTGACCTTTGTCGTTTATATAAACCATTTATGTCTCAGCTATTTCTTGCTGTAAAAATAAACAAAATTATTTTATCAAGAGCTAAAGGCTTCTACTCCAACAAACTCAAAATATCATCTTTTGAAAGCGATTTTACGAAGTTTTCTTCCGTTGTAATTAAATCATCGAAAAGCTTGCGTTTGTTTCGCTGTAAGGTTAGAATCTTTTCTTCTACCGAATTTCGGGTAATAAACTTATAAGTAAAAACCGTATTTTGCTGACCAATACGATGGGCTCTATCAATGGCTTGTGCCTCAATGGCAGGATTCCACCATGGGTCGAGCAAGAAAACGTATTCGGCGGCTGTCAGATTTAACCCCAAACCTCCCGCTTTCAGCGAAATCAAGAAAATCTTTATTGTATCGTCTTGCTGAAATATATCTACTTGCTCTTGGCGATTAGTGGTTGAGCCATCGAGGTAGCAATAACGAATATGGTTCTTCTCCAAATAATCACGGTAAATATCTAAATGTTTCACAAACTGACTAAAAACCAATACTTTATGCCCTTCTTCGATGATTGTTTCGAGTTTTTGTAGCACTTCTTCATTCTTACCCGAATCTCCTTCGTAGTCGTCATCAACCATTTGTGGGTGGTTGGCCAACTGGCGTAATTTGGTTAACCCTTGCAGGACCGCCATCTGAGATTTCCCGAAACCTTTTTCTTCTATTTGCTCTAAAATTATATTTCTATAATACGATTTGGCCTCTTCGTAGCATTTTTCTTGCTCTTCGGTCATATCGCAGTAGTGAATACTTTCAACTTTCGGCGGAAGCTCAGTTGCAACTTGCGATTTATGGCGTCGAAGCATAAAAGGCTTAATCAAGCTATATAGTCGCTTATTTTGCTTCTCATCTTGGTGTTTTTCAATCGGAATCTGGTATTCGTTTTTGAAATAACTCTGCGTACCCAGAAGCCCAGGATTGATAAAGGTCATTTGTGTCCATAAATCCATGGTGCTATTTTCGAGTGGCGTACCCGTCAAAATCAAGCGATTGGCCGAATTGAGCTGCATAACCGCCTTTGAAATATGTGAACTCGGATTTTTGATGGATTGCGATTCATCTAAAATCACATAATTGAAGCGGTAATCTTTGATAAAATCAATGTCAATTCTAAGAATCCCGTAGGAAGTTAGAATCAAATCATACTTATCAAATTGCTCGGTGTTTTTTTCTCGATTTGTACCTGTATAAATAAATGCTCGAAGGTTTGGTGTAAATTTTTCAATTTCCTTCAACCAATTGTAAATCAACGAAGTAGGCATCACCAAAAGATTTGGGTGTTCAGACAATCCTGTTTCTTTTTGTGATTGCAAGAACGCCAACGTTTGAATGGTTTTACCCAAACCCATGTCATCGGCCAAGCAGCCACCCAGTTTATATTCGGCTAAAAAACGCATCCAATCGTAACCAGCTTTTTGGTAAGGTCGGAGATGAGCATTTAAGCCTTTCGGAAGTTCATACTGACCAATTTTATCAAAATTACGTAATCGTTCAAGTTTTCGACTAATTACAGAAAAAGCCAACCCTTCATCGGTCAAATCTTGCACTAAAACGAGATGGTGCTTTTTTAGAATTGTGGTATCAGAATCATCGAGTTTATCGACATAACTAAATAACTCCGAATACCTCGTAAACCATTCTTCAGGAATGACCGCAATTTGTCCATTTGGTAGCGTAAACTCACGTTTATTTGCCAAAATCAGATTTCGAAGTTTCAAAAATGGAATTTCAAAATCTCCGAAACGAACTTTTGCTTTTATATCAAACCAATCATTATTTTCTTCAATATGTACTTCAATAGATGAATATCCTAAGAAATATTGTTTTTGGTTTTGAGAGTTATCAACCTGCCTTACCTCAAAGTTATTTTCTTCTAAAGCTCTTGCGTTGCTCTGCAACCACGAAAAAGCAGAACGTTTCGGCACTAAACTTCGACCCTGACGCACATCTAAACCCAAGGTTTTCAATAAATTGACCTGTGCTTTTTCGTACTTCAAATCTCGTTTTACTTTATGAAATACCCAGCTATTACCTGCTCGCTCTACACTAACATAGGATTCGGCCGAAAAATTATCAAAGCGGAAGGTATAATTGCCATACTGAAACGATAAATCGAATATAATTTTATTTTCCTCATCGTTTTCTACTTCCTCTTCGTTAGTATCAAACAATGTAACGGCTATTTTTTTATTTGCCATTAGCTCCGAAATGGATAAAACTGGCTTCGACTCATGTTTCTCGAATCTGATTTCAAATCCTTGAGCGAACACATCGAACTGAGCCACCAACGGGGCAATAAATTTTTGGTAGTAAGTTTCCTCAATATTTCGAGGAATAATAATATGGTTTTTATTCAGAAATGGCTTTAGCTTTTTGCCGTCAACTTGTTTCTCAAAGTGGTATAACTTATCATCAATAAGTAACCAAGCGGGTTCTTCGCATAAAATTCGGGCATTTTTAAACTGAAACTGTACTCGTTCACCTCCACACTTGATGCTCGGAAAATAATGTGTATTTTCTTCGTTTCGGATAAAATTAAAGTAGGCTTTTGCCCCTTCTTGAATATTATTAACAGCCTTCCAAGTAGGGTCGCCATCATTACTCATGATATAAAGTGGCTTTTTTAGCAATTTCTCCAGTATTTCGGCTCGATGTTTTTCCATGTAGCCGTGAATCGTTTCTTGTAGGAGTTTATCACCTTTTTCGGGGTCGAAAATTTTCAGAAAAAAATCAAGTGGAGCGAGCTTTTTAGGGCTGAATTTCTTGACAACGGCATCTTGTTGAATGGCTTCAGTGAGTTTGACGAGCGTAAAATCATCGGCATCAATTCGCTCAGAAAATTCGGAAATATTTTTCGACGACACACTCTGATTTTGGAGCGTTAGTTCGCCTTTAGTATTCAACTGGACAACAAATGGTTCAAACAAAAATCCCAGATATTCATGTTCATACAATGAATAGACCATCTGAAAGGGTTGTAGTGTAGATACTTTCATATTAACAAAATAGGAAGCCCTCCCACTTGGGAATTTGGGTGAAACCAATCTTATCTGTGTCATTTCTCAAACTTAGAGTTAAACCAAACCACAAAAATGAGCAGGATTAGCTTGTAAATCAAATTTAGAACTCCAAAAAGATAAAAATAATTTTAGACCAAAGCCCAAACAACGAATATAGCTAAACCCCAGCAGCAGAACAAAGAAGATAGTGTTTTTTTATTTAATGGAGGGCATGTAGCACAATTTTCCAAATTGTGCTACAACCGCACCAACTCAATAAAATCAAAGTCATATTCGTTTTTTTCGTCTTTTTGGTAAAAAGTTCTTACAATTTCTTTCCATTCATCAATATTCAACGCAGGAAAAAACGCATCACCTTCGATACTGGCTTTTACTTCGGTAAGATAAATCTTATCGGTAATTTTTAAAGCTTGTTCATACACATTTCCACCTCCAATGATGAATATTTCTTCATTTCCTGCATAATTTTTGGCAGTTTCTATGGCCGTCTCGAGTGAATTCACTTTTAAAACTCCTTCGGGTAGAGTTAAATCTTTTTGGCGAGAAATAACAATATTTGTGCGGTTAGGCAATGGTCGGCCAATAGACTCAAAAGTCTTACGCCCCATAATGACTGAATGTCCCGTTGTAAGTATTCTGAACCGCTTTAGGTCAGCTGAGAGCTTCCAAAGTAATTGATTATCTTTTCCGATTACGCCATTTTCGGCGGTAGCTACTATTATGGAAATCATAGATTTAGGCATGATTTAGAAATTAGCTATTATACATTGAAAGTTAGGACGCTAAAACTTCGTAAAATTAATAAACTTCTTCTTGATTCAGAATTTATTCAAAACCTAAAACCTAAATCCTGTCAACCTAAGCCCAAAAACTGGCCCTTCAACCATCGAAAAAGCCCTTCTTCACTTTTATTTTTTCAAAATCAAAATATTTTCCCCAATTTCGAGTTAATATGGCATTGTGGTTGCTTATATGTAGGCATACATTTACCAACCTCAATCACCATGAAGATACGCAATCACCGAGAATACACAATTGCTTACGAAAAAGCTGCTATAATGATAGACGCTGGTTTTGGCGGAAACTTTGAACGTGAAAGATATTTTCGTGAAATAATAACTGCTATTATTGAGTACGAAAAAATCACGCCTCATCAGATTTTCCCCAATACGCCCGTGAGCATGAGTGCTTAAAACGAGCCTATAAGCCCATGTCTTTTTTTGACCGAGTAAAAAAACTTTTTAGTTCAAAACCGACTGCCTCTTCGCCAGACGAAGAAGCGATTATTTTGAATACTCCACAAGTACCAGTTTCCCAAGAAGCAATTACAATTCCCACATCCGAGGTACAATCGTTTTCACCCGAAATGGACATCATACCGTTTTGGCTCGAAAATGAAGATGCTCTGCGTGATGAAGGCGTAATTTTTGGACTTTCGGAAGCAAAAGCCGAAGAAAAAATTGGAGCAATCCGCAATTATTTCGCTCATCAAACAGCCGAAACGGAAAAAATAGTCGAGTATCATTCCGAAAAAATTGGTGAGATTAATTTGTTGATTGAGCAAAAAGAGACTCGCATCAATGAGCTAATCGAAAAAGCACGAGTGCTCGAAAATCGTGAACGCAACGACCACCAATTGCCACGCACGGTCATTGGTATCGTGCTTTCGTTGGCGATGTGTGTTGGTAATTATTATTTGATTGATGAGTCTATCCTGACCAATTTTCCGCAAAATCATTATGTGATTGCCTTGGGGATTTTTCTGGCGGGAATGTTCAATTTATTCAATCCGAAATCTCTTTTTCACGAAAAAGAAGCTTCTATTTCGTGGCGACAACTCCTCGAAGAAGTCGGAATGCCGCTGGCAGCTTCGGTTTTTGTATTTGTGCAAGCTCTCGATAATCAGAGCTTTCTTCGCTCATTTGCCTTATTTTTCTTTGTATTTTTCCTGTTTTTGTTTGCTGGAAAATTGCTTTTGAGCAACTTGACCGTACTGAAAACCGATTCGAGTATTTGGTTTGATAATCTTCGTTTACAAAAAGATAAAATCAATAAAGCTCAGGAATGGGAAGAGGAAATAACCAAACTCAAACTCGAAATTGATGAGCAAAGAGTAGAAAAATGGAAAATTGTGGATACGCTCAAACTTCCAGAAGCCGAACTCAAACGCCTCACTGAACGCCGTGAAATGCTTGTAAAACTCTTTGAAAGTGAGTTTAATCTGGCTCGTAGCTACCGAGAAAAACTAACAGGTAAGCAAATACAAGACATTTTGAAATAACATTTAATAAAACATCCCCATTAAAATGGGAGTCTAAGAAAACAATAGAATAGTATAAAGACTTGATGACTTAAAGTCATCAAAATTAAAAAACTTCCATTGTTACCTTAGAGAGTAAATGTATTCACTGTAAGCAATGATAAGACCAATCATAGAAGAAGAAGAATTTAGTGGCATAAATTTCACGCAAGAACCGCTCCGAAAAGGAGAATACGAAAACTGTACGTTTACGAAATGTGATTTTTCGAATTTACACCTTTCCAATTTTGATTTTGTGGAATGTGCGTTTGAAGACTGTAACCTCAGCAATGTAAAACTGAGTAATACAGCCATGAAACACATAAAGTTTATCAACTGTAAATTATTAGGCGTAAATTTTGGAGAGTGTAATCCGTTTTTGTTTGCTGTCAGTTTTGAAGATTGCTTTTTGCACTTGGCAGGCTTCTATAAGTTAAAAATGAAAGGCATTAAGTTTAAAAGCTGTAATCTAAAGGAAGCAGATTTTACGGAAACTGACCTTTCGGGTGCCATTTTTGATAATTGTGAATTTGCTTCGGCAGTTTTTGAGCGAACAATCTTAGAAAAAACCGATTTCCGAACCTCACAAAATTTTTCAATCGACCCCGAACTGAATCGCATAAAAAAAGCAAGATTCTCACTCAATAATATCCGAGGGCTTTTAGATAAATATAACATTGAAATAGAAAATTAGTTTTTGGCAATAAATTAAAACTATGGAAAACCCAGAAAATTATTATAATTCCGACTTTCAGCATGGTTATCTAATCGGCGTTGAAAATATCAGGAAAGATAAAGACCAAGATGATGACCCTTATGAAGGGTATATATCAAGCCACGTAACCTACGAATGGCTTCAAGAACGCATTGCCGAGAAAAAAGAAGAAATAGCTAAAATTGATATTGAAATTGCCGAAACAAAGGAAAAACAAAAAACTTCGTTCGATAAGCTACAAGAGTTTATCATGGGCATCAGTACACACTCACGCAAGGTGGGATTCGTGCAAGACCAGATTGATGATAATCTGGCAACTATCAAAAGAGTAGAAGGCAAACGCAACAGAAATGAATCGCCATATTCGTTATTTGCGGGAATCTTATATTTGTTGGCAGGTATTGCCTTCGTCACGGGCGACTTGATTATTTCGCATGAAATTGTGGCTTATGCCCTCAATATCCGAGATAATTATGAAGCTTGGGCATTTGCAATCGGCTTGGCAATGCTTTCGGTTTTATTAAAACCTGCTTATGATAGATTGGTTGAACAGCCGTATATCACCGAATATTCGCCTAAAACTAAACGTACTTACGCTATTTTTCAAGGCTTTTTAGTAGCTTTTTCTGTAGCCACAATGCTTATTTTGGGTTGGTTTCGCTACGAAGCCTACAAAACTGATAAGCTAAAAGAGAGCATCAATAAGCAGATAAAGGCAATGCAGCTCAATAGCCAACCGATGGACCCAACGGCTGTAAACCCTGCGGAGAATCAGGCACTTATTCAGAAGATGGACGAACAACTAAAGGCGTATGATAAACTCAATCTTGAATTGGTGAATAGTCCGTGGGCTTTGATGTCGTTTATCCTGAGTGGGGTATTATTCGCCATTGCGGGTGCAATTTGTTTGGGCATTGCCTTCCCGATTATGCAGGCGTACTGGTATAGTTGGCTACAAGCGGGGCCAACCATTCGCCGAATGAAAAAACGTAACCTGAAGTTGATTGAAGAATTGAAAATAGTCGAAGGCGAACTGGCTCAACAAATTACACAAAAAAGCATTTTAGAAAACGATTTAGCTTTATTGCCAAACTTGGGAGAATTAAAAGCCGAAAGAAAAGAACTATTGGCTTATATCGAAGATATGCTCAACCGCTCGAAAGTTGCCGACCAAGACCGCCGCATCAATACTTTTGATGATGGTTTAGAAAAAGGTAGGGCTAATCGTGATGAAATGACCGATGAAGAATACGAAGAATTTAGAAGTACGTCAGTGCGTCAGATGCGAAACGCACAAGATAGTACAACTGATGCTGGACCAAAAGTTTACCGAAATAATGGTTTGCGTCCGCACCAAGCTTTACGGAAGGTAATTACTGAACAGTTTAATCAGAATTAGTCATTGAAAACTGATTATTGGTTGTTTATAAGTTACCCCAATAACCAAAATAATAAATAACCCATTGATAATAAGCAATTTAAGTCAACGCTCTTGATTTGAATTGCTTATTTTTTAATCATTCTTTAATACAATTGTACTTTTTAAAGAATCTTTGCACTTTTCAATGATTATTTTAGGAAAAGATATTTTTTTATGCAAAACTTTGTGCCGTAAACAAACGAAAATACATATTATGCCAAGCAAAAAAATTGATTTTCTTCTTCCTGCCGATGTAGCAGCTGGTGCAACTTCAGGTATTTTATTAGGTGATTTTAACAATTGGGACTCTACTAATGGAGTTGCTTTAAAACAACAAAAAGACGGTTCATTAAAAGCTTCGGTTAGCTTAGAGTCAGGTTCTTACGAATACCGTTACTTATTGAATGATGGCCGTTGGGTAAACGATACACAAGCTTCAAAATATAATTATAATTCAGAATTTTCAGTAGAAAACTGCGTAATAGAAGTAGCTTCTGAGACTGCTCCAAAAGCTGCCGCAAAAAAAACTGTAAAAGCGAAAGCAACGCCTGAGACAATAGCAGAAAAAACCAAAGCTCCTGCGAAAGTAGCAAAAGCTAAAGTTACTGCCGAACCAAAAGTGGAAGCAAAGACAACTAAAACTACCAAAGCAAAAAAAGCATAACTTACAAAGCCCGAAAGTGGTAAGAAAAAAATTATGAAGGTCTCTTGAATACTTTTCGAGAGACCTTTTATTTTTACTCTAAATTCGATAAACAAAAGCACTTGACCAAAAGTTTATTAATCATCCATCATAAAACATCGCACGGGCGACCCCGTAAGCATTAATACTATGGCACAGGCAAAAATAGAAATCATTGACGCACTACGTCGTACTGCAAAAAAACTTGGCTCTGGTAGCGAGTACATGTGGGGACACATGGGAAGCTGCAATTGCGGAAATCTCGCCCAAGAAATTACGAAACGCTCAAAAGCAGAAATTCATGCCTACGCTATGCAAGGACATGGCGACTGGAATGAGCAATTGAATGATTACTGTGGCATCACAAAAATGCCCATTGATTTGGTGATTCACGAGATGCTGACATCAGGATTTTCGTTGGAAGACCTCCAAAACCTCGAAAAATTGGCTGATAAGCAAATTTTAATGCGTCTGCCTGCCGAAAATCGTTATCTTCGCCACAATGTTAGGGCAGATGTTATCGTTTATCTTACGGAGTGGGCAAATATGCTTGAAGAACAGCTCCTCGATACCATTAAACTTCCTGAGTTTTTACAGGAACAAACGTTACAGTATGCGTAAGATTTTTTTAGTAATTGTATTGATTATTAGCACCTTGAGCAGTTTTGCCCAAGAAGGAATTCCAACTTCAGGTGATAAAGACAGCCAAACACAGGTATTTTTTGAAAAACCAAAACCCGAATGGAGAGAAAAACTGAGATACGGCGGAACATTTTGGCTGGGCTTTTTTGGTGCTTTTTATATTGATGCTTCGCCAGTGGTTGGCTACGAATTAAACGATAAAGGAACGGTTGCAGGCATTGGTGCAAACTTTATTTTTCAAGGCACTTTCAACCGAAATAGTGCGACGAACACAAACAATACAATTTTTGGGCCGAAGATTTTCATTCGTCAGCAAGTTTTCAAACGCTTTTTTGCTCATGCTGAATATGAGTTCATCAATGCTTACGCAGACCAGTTTTATTCGTTTAACCTCAATACAACCGACCCAAATAAAAGAATTTGGGGAGGCTCTCCGCTCATCGGAGCAGGTTTTTATCAAGGTGGCGATGGCAAACGTGGCAGTTTTATATCATTGATGTATAATTTAGGTTACCCAAATAAAGGGTTTATTAGCCCACAAAGTTTATTAGGAAATGCCACACCAATTACGCTTCGTTACGGATTTTTGTTTTAACTTTGTAAGTTAAAAATATTATTTGTTTAGTAATCTCCTTCTCATAAAAGAAGGAGATTTTTAATTTTATTGGTTTGAAAATCTCCAACAAATACTCTTTTCCGCTTATTTCTTCAATTTTTCTGACGGCTGTTCCATTAATTTTCAGTTCAGCCCTTACAATTGCGGTCATCACTCATGAAAGTACGGTTTCGGCTTTTAGTTGGCAAGATTGGACTCTCATTACGTTTATTTGTTGTCTAACTTGTACTTTTGCCTTTACACCTCCTACCCTACTGGCTCTTATTTTTGGATATTTTATTGGTTGGAATGCCGTTTTACCCGTTTTCTTGATGAATATGGTGGCTATTTTTCTTGTAAATATCATCACGAAACGCATTGATGGAGACAAATTCAGGCATTATCTATCTGATAATAAGCAGATTAGTAATATTCTAAAAAATATCCGCAAAGAAGAATTGAAGTTTATTTTCTTCACCAAACTATCTCCTGTTTTACCTTTTGCACTCACAAACTTTGTATTTGCTTTATCGGGAGCAAAACTCAAAAATATCTTTTTAGGTGGTTTTTTCGGAATGATTCCACGAACACTGTTGGCAGTTTGGACGGGTTCACAGGCCAAAGAGATTAGAAAACTATTGGAAAATCCGAATGAAGGAAGTTTACAAAAGATTTTAATAACTTTACTCTTGGTCGTTTCAGTCGGTGGAATTTTGTATTATATTTTGCCAAGAAAAGTGGAGAGCTAAGTAGTTTACAAACTTTTATTGGCCTTACACAGCTTTTTTTACGTCTGCTCGGTTTCGTATGTCTCCTTTAATAATGTCTACTTCGGGAAAAGTTTCTCCGCCAAATTTTTTATCTCAAACTAAAAGCGTAACATCAAAACCATCATCAATGAATGCTTCCGCAACAGACTTTCCGAGCAAGTCCGTTGAGCCAATAACAAGTATTTTCTTCGTAATATAGTTACCAAAGTGATTCTAAAACAAATAGTCTTCTCAAAGTTTAGGTTGACATTTTATAAAGCATAAAATTTTAAATTTTAAACCCAAGCACTCAAAAGTTGGATTTTTATAACTTATATTTGTATAAATCTAATCAAACTGGCTATATGAAAAATATTTTATTGTTATTGACGGCTGTTGTCTTCTTTACAAGTTGTGATAAAAAAAAATCTTCAGAAACTGCGAACTCTACCTTATCGGTTTCGGACGAAATCCAAACAGGTGGCGTAAAAATGGTAGAAATAGAAACACTGGCAGGTAAATTTAAAGTTTGGACAAAAAAATTTGGCGATAATCCACGAATCAAAATTTTATTGCTACACGGAGGCCCAGCGATGACCCACGAATACATGGAGTGCTTCGAGAGTTTTTTTCCGAAAGAAGGCTTTGAAATGTATGAATATGACCAACTCGGGTCGTATTATTCAGACCAACCCCAAAACGATTCTCTTTGGACAACCCCACGTTTTGTCGAGGAAGTTGAGCAAGTCCGCAAGGCATTGGGTTTAGATAAAAATAACTTTTATTTACTCGGAAACTCTTGGGGCGGAATCTTGGCAATGGAATATGCCTTGAAATACCAAGATAATCTGAAAGGCTTGATAATCAGCAATATGATGCCGAGTATTCCTGATTATGCCAAATACAACGAAGTATTAAGAAGCCAAATGCGAAAATCATTGGTCGATTCGCTCAATGCTTTTGAAGCTGCTGGCGATTTCAAAAACCCAGTATATGTCGATTTAGTTACCCGTGAATATTACAATCAACACATTTGTCGTTTGCCCGAGTGGCCAGAGCCAGTAAACCGTACTTTTAAGCACCTCAACGAACATATTTATGTACTGATGCAAGGCCCAAGCGAGTTTAAAGTAGGCGGAAGGTTACTGACTTGGGATAGAAAAGCAAGTTTACCGAATATCAAAGTACCAACGCTTGCCATTGGTGCAAAATATGATACGATGGACCCAAAAGCAATGGAATATATTAGCAAATCGGTACAAAAAGGGCGTTATTTATATTGTCCCGATGGGAGTCACTTATCTTTTTGGGATGACCAAAAAACCTATTTTCCAAATGTTATTCAATTCATAAAAGACGTTGACGAGAATAAATTTTAGCATTGTAGGACAACCAAGCTAAAGACTTGATTTTCAACCTGTCGTTTGCGAGTCAATGAAATAAAAAAAATGCGTACAACTCTCTCTGTGAACAGGCAGTTCACACCATAAGGATGTCACAAACTATTACAAGAGTTTTCGATTTATTAGACCAATCACTGGCAAAATACAACAAACCTGATGTTTTTGCTGCTAAATATAAAGGCGAATGGCAACGCATTTCGGCAAATAGTTTCATAGACTCTGTGACGCAATTGAGTTTGGGTTTATTGAAAATCGGTATCGAAAAAGGCGATAAAATTGCAGTTATTTCCGAAAGCCGCCCCGAATGGAATATCATAGATTTTGCCGTACAGCAAGTCGGAGCCATTGGTGTGCCGCTTTACCCAAATATCACGGCAGAAGATTATAAATATATTTTCAACGATGCCAGTATAAAATTGGTTTTTGTGGGCGATGCCGACCTCCTAAAAAAAGCACAAGCTGCCGCCCAAGATGCTCCGAGCGTACAAGAAATTTATTCGTTCGATAAAATAGTGGGTAATAACCATTGGAAAGAAATCATCGAACAAGCTGATAATCAAAATATTGAGAAGCTCGAAAACATCAAATCAAACATCAAAACCGATGATTTACTAACCATTATTTACACCTCAGGCACCACAGGAAACCCGAAAGGTGTGATGCTTTCGCACCGAAATCTGATTAGTAATTTTGAATCGTGTAAAGATAATTTCCCGATTGATGAAACCTGCCGAGCTTTGAGTTTTCTACCACTCAACCATGTATATGAACGTATGGTTTTGTATCTCTACATGAGTAAAGGTGTATCCATTTATTATGCTCAAAATATGGCAACAATTGCTGAAGATTTGCGAGATGTTCAGCCACATATTTTCACAACTGTACCTCGTTTACTCGAAAAAGTTTACGATAAAATCGTGGCAAAAGGCTATGAACGCAGCGGTTTGAAACGCCGAATTTTCTTGTGGGCCTTAGATTTAGGCTTGAAATATGACCCTAACCAAGAATTTGGAGCGTGGTATAATTTTCAGCTAAAATGGGCAAAAAAGCTTGTTTTTAGCAAATGGCAAGAGGCTTTGGGCGGAAATATCCGCATGATTTGTTCGGGAGCGGCCGCTCTGCAGCCACGTTTGGCGAGGGTTTTCTGGGCAGCAGGCCTTCCTGTCTCGGAAGGCTACGGTATGACCGAAACATCGCCCGTTATTGCTACCAATCGGGTTTTATCTTTAGATTTAAGAATCGGTACTGTCGGTCCAATCATTGACGGAACGACGGTAAAAATCGCCGAGGATGGTGAAATTTTGGTGAAAGGGCCAAATGTAATGCTGGGCTACTACAATAAACCTGAACTTACGAAAGAAGTAATCGACCACGAAGGTTGGCTACACACGGGCGACATTGGCACACTCGAAGAAGGTAAATATTTGAAAATTACCGACCGTAAAAAAGAAATTTTCAAAACATCGGGCGGAAAATATGTAGCTCCACAAATGCTTGAAAATAAGATGAAAGAGTCGGTATATATTGAACAGCTAATGGTGGTGGGCGAAAGTCAGAAATTTCCTGCGGCATTGATTATTCCTGAGTTTATTGCGATTCGTGAATGGTGTAAATCGCAAGGAATTGACTATACATCTGATGCCGAAATGATTAAAAATCAACAAATTCTAAAGTTAATTTTTGGTGAAATCGCTCGTTTCAACAAAGAATTTGCTACTTACGAACAAGTCAAGAAATTTACGCTTTTGGCTACCCCGTGGACGGTCGAAGGTGGCGAAATTACACCAACACTCAAACCTAAACGCAAAGCAATTATGGCAAAATATAAAACTGTGATTGACGGAATGTATGAGTAATTTTAATGTAGAATGAAGAATTAAGAACGAAAGAGTTTTTGTTTATAATTCACTGATTATCAATAAGATGCACTGGTTATTCGTAATTCGTAATTCGTAATTCGTAATTCCTTTGAAACCTGTCGGCATTTTTTCGTGTTCTGTTTAGAGCAAAGCAAAAAACATACACATGCCCTCTCAACAAATTGCCTTAGATTCGGTCGGTGCATTTCCGAAACTTTTTTTAGATTATATTTCAAAAAACGAAAATCTTGAAAAATTCTATAATCAATATCCTGATATACAGGGGTTTAGTAACGTAATTGAATCAAGGAAATTTACTGATGATAAACGTAAAATTTTGGTTTCTGTACTCAAAAAACAGTACCAAGTTTTAGATAATAAACCTAATCTTGATATTTTGTTAGAGCCAAATACGTTCACGGTTACGACTGGGCATCAGCTTAATATCTTCACAGGGCCGCTTTATGTGATTTATAAAATCGTGACGATAATCAATTTGGCCAAAAAATTAAAAGCCGAATTTCCTGCCTATAATTTTGTACCTGTTTATTGGATGGCCAGCGAAGACCACGATTTTGCCGAAATCGCTTCATTCAATTTGTTCGGAAAAAACCATAAATGGGAAACTGAGCAAAAAGGAGCGGTCGGACGCATGAATCCTGCCGAATTACAAACCATTTTTGATGAACTTTCTGAAAAACCAACTTTATTTGAGGAAGCATATCTAAAAAATACGACACTCGCCGATGCTGCTCGATATTATATGCACCAGCTTTTCGGTAATGAAGGCTTGGTTTGTATTGATGCCGATAATACAGCCTTAAAAGGTATTTTTAGCGAAATAATCAAAGACGATTTACTGAAAAATTCAGCTAACGAAATCGTTACGAAGACGTCGAACGAACTCAATGAAATGGGCTATCATACCCAAATCACACCTCGTGAAATCAATTTCTTTTATCTAAAAGATGGGCTTCGTGAACGAATCGTTAAAGAAAATAGTGTTTATAAGGTATTGAATTCTGATTTGTCTTTTTCTGAATCAGAAATCTTGCAAATACTTGATAGCCAGCCAGAAAACTTTAGCCCGAATGTTGTTTTACGTCCACTTTATCAAGAAACAATTCTTCCCAATTTAGCATATATTGGTGGGCCATCAGAAGTGCCTTATTGGCTGCAACTCAAAGGTATTTTCGACCACTATGGTGAACAATTTCCACTATTAATGCCTCGAAATTTTGCTTTGGTAATTAATCAAGCGAGTCAAAAACGCATAGACAAACTTGGAATTACGGCCGAAGAGCTTTTTGCTGATGAAGTAAGTTTACGCAGAAGTTTTGTAGAACGCAATTCTGATAATTCGCTGAGTTTGGCTTTTGAAATTGACGATGTAAGTGAAGTTTTTGAACGAATCTTAAAAAAATCGTTGGCCATTGACCAAACCATGAAAGGTGCAGTAGAGGCCGAAAAGGCTAAAATTATCAGTTCGCTCGAAAACCTCGAAAAACGTATCAAAAAAGCCGAAGAACGTAATCAAGAAACATCGGTTACACAGCTTTTGGCTTTGAAACAAAAACTCTTCCCCGATGGTGGTTTACAAGAACGCAAGGAAAATTTCTTAAACTTCTATCTAAATGATAAAGAGTTCATCCATAAACTTCTTGAAGCCTTCGACCCGATTGATTATCGTTTTAATATTGTTGAAATATAAGGTACTCACATTGTGCAATTTTTATTTCCCCTCTTTTTTCAGGGAGGGGATTTTTTTATGTAAGTAATTTAGATTTGAGAAAAACGTGTCACACTTTTTTTAAAAAATATTTGCTTTTCTGAACACCGTTCAGTTTATTTGCATCGTTAAGTAATATAATTGTTTTTCAAATGGGTGTAACTGATAGAAAAGAAAGAGAAAAAGTAGAAATGAAGCGACAAATTTTAGATGCCGCACGTTCGCTTTTTTTGGAACAAGGGTTTGAAAAAACAAGTATTCGTAATATTGCCGAAAAGATTGAGTATAGTGCAGGAACGATTTATTTGTATTTTAAAGATAAAAACGAAATTCTTTTTGCGTTGCACGTGGAGGCTTTTGGAGCATTGATGCTGGCCATGCAAACAGGAATTATGGGCGAAACTGACTCTTTTGATAGATTAATTTCGTTGGGAAAACATTACTTAAAATACGCTTTTGAAAATCCCGAATTATATGATTTAATGTTTGTCATGACCGCCCCAATGGAAACCTTGGAGTGTAGAGAAGAAATTTGGTGCGATGGTGAACGGGCTTTTGAAACGCTAAAATTCGTGGTAGCAGATTGTATGAAAGCGGGCTATTTTGAAGGAGCAGAAAACGAAACTATTTCGGTAATGGTGTGGAGTTTAGTACACGGCTTGGCAACGCTACATTTACGCCGCCGAACCATGATTTTTACCGAAGAAAAAAGAATCCAACTTTTAGAAGATGCTTATGCTCAATTTGTGCAAATCTTAAAAACTTATAAAAAGTAACAATGACAAATCAAGTTTTAGATTATTTCACAGCAAATATCGGTAAAAATGCTGCCGAAATGAGCCCATCGGCTTTGGGGCGTTGGCTTAATGGAAAATTGATTGCGGTAGAAGAAGGCTCACTCACGGTTGAGTTTGTGGTGCGTGAAGAAATGACCAATCCTGGCAAGATTCTGCACGGTGGCGTATCTGCTTCGATGATGGATGACGTGATGGGAATGACGGTTTTTTCGTTGGGTCGTGAGAGTTTTTATTCAACAATTAATCTAAGCGTTGATTATTTGCTTCCCGCCAAAGTTGGCGATGTTATTTACGTTAAATCGAAAGTGATTAGAGCAGGAAAAACGGTTATCAATATGGAATGTGAAATCAGGAATTCAGAGCATAAAATTATTGCAAAATGCACGTCTAATTTAGTTACGACTGGCATAAAAATATAAGTTTTGAGGTCTGACCCATAGTCTGACCTTTTTTCAGAAACATAACTTAACAGTGTTCAGAAACTATTAGACGGTTATTACGTCAGCATTAGTACATTATTTATGAAAAAGCTATTCATTTACTTATTATTTGTTTGTTTTGGAACATCCGCACAAACGGGCGGTGTTCCACATTCTCCCATTCTCGAATCTTACATTCAAGAAGGTTTGCAACAAAATTTAGGTTTGAAACAAGAACGTCTTGAAATCTTGAAATCGGCCGAAAATATCACGCAAGCTAAGGCGAATTTTATGCCCAAAGTTACGTTTAATCCCAATTACACATTGGCAGCGGGAGGCCGTAGATTAGAATTTCCGATTGGCGATTTATTGAATCCCGTTTATTCTACGCTCAATCAATTGACTAAAACCAATAGTTTCCCACAAGTCGAAAACGTCAATCAATTACTTGCTCCCAATAATTTTCATGATACTAAACTGAGTTTCCAGTATCCGATTTTCAATACTGATATTCGCTATAATTTGCTCATTCAGAGGGATTTACTTTCGGCACAGGAAGCAAAAAAGCGAGTCTTAGAAAACGAAATCCGTTACAGTATCACAACAGCCTACCTACAATATTTACAGACCCTCGAAGCCCAAAAGATTTTCGATGCGTCTCGAAAATTGCTTACTGATTTTGTGAAACTCAACGAAAAATTGGTCGGAAACAACGTAGCAACTAAAGATATTATTTACTCAGCCGAATACGAAGTAAGCAAACTCGACCAGCAAATAGCGATTTTGGATAAAAACAGACAATCTGTGCAGGTTTTCTTGAATTATTTAATGAATCGAGACTTTTCAACTGAAATTGTAGCCGATACAAATTTGGTAAATTATACAGCTCCAACAAGTAGTTTGGCTCAAATTAAAGAAGATGCTTTGGCTCATCGTCAGGAACTTTCTCAGCTACGTACAAACATAAAAGTTAGTGAAAATGCCATCAAATTGCAAGAAATGAATGCCATTCGTCCGCAGGTTTTTGTAGGCGGAAATGTAGGTTTTCAAGGCTTTGGCTATACATTTAAAAATCAAGCCTACACAGTTATTCAGATAGGTTTAAGTTGGGATTTATACCACGGCTACGAAAAAAAATCTAAGATTCAACAAGCAAAAATTCAGAAAAATATTCTCGATTCCAAACTCGAAGAAGTACAAAAACAGATTCAATTACAAGTTTCACAGGCGTATTTTGAGTTAGAAGCAGCAAAAAAATCACTCAATACTGCAAAAGATGGTACAGCAAAAGCTGAAAAATATTTCAAAATAGTAGAAAGTCGCTACCACAACGGGCAGGCAATTATGATTGAATATCTTCGAGCATCAAACGAAATCATCACGGCACGTTTGCAAGAATCGGTCGCTAAATATGATATTCTGGTAAAACAAGCGGCTTTGGACAAAGCTGGAGCGGTGAAATAAATATTTTCATGCCATTATAACAGCCTTTTATTTATGAAAAAGATAGTACTCATTCAAGGACATCCCGATGCCGAAAGTTTCAATGCTGCTCTTTATGAAGCCTATAAAAAAGGAGCAATTGCTTCAGGAGCAGAAGTTAAAGAAATCATCGTTCGAGAGTTACAGTTTAATCCAAACTTACAATTTGGCTACCGAAAACGCACTGAATTAGAACAAGATTTGCTCACATCTATCGAAAAAATCAAGTGGGCAGAACATATCGTATTATTTTATCCAGTTTGGTGGGGTTCTATTCCTGCGATACTGAAAGGCTTTTTTGATAGAATTTTTTTGCCTGGCATCGCCTACGAAAAAATCGAAAATTCATTGTGGTGGAAAAAACTTCTGTCAGGTCGAACAGGACATATAATTAGCACACTCGACCAACCAGCTTGGTTTTATTGGCTTTATTACGGACGTCCGAGTTATCACGCAGTCAAGCAATTAACCTTTCATTTTGTAGGAATAAAACCAGTCCGCACCACTACAATTGGACCGATTCGATTAGCAAAAGATAGCTACCGAGCCAATTGGTTAAAGAAATTAGAAAAATTAGGTTTTGAACATAAATAGAAAAATATATGAAAAGTTATACTTCCATACTTATCGCAACTACCTTATTCATAGCAAGTTGTGGCAAAAAACAAGAAACAAAAAAAGCAGAAGCCGAAGAAATTCTGACGGTTGAAATTCAGCCAGTTAGTCGAAAATCTTTAAGCGAACCAATCATTGCAAGTGGTGTCCTTTCCTCAAAATCAGAAATGAAATTGGCTTTCAAAACTGGCGGAATGATTCGCCGTGTGTATGTGCAAGAAGGACAGTTTGTAAAAGAAGGGCAGCTTTTGGCCGAACTCGATTTATCAGAAATTGATGCTCAGGTTCGTCAAGCTAAATTAGGATTAGAAAAATCGGAAAGAGATTTAGAGCGTGTAAAAAAACTCTACGCCGATGAGGCAGCTACCCTCACCAACGTACAAGATGCTACCACAGGCTTTGATGTAGCCAAGCAAAGCGTGCAAGTGGCCGAATTTAACCAAAAGCTTTCAAGAATTTACGCCCCAACCAGTGGCCGTATTCTAAGAAAAATCTCTGAACAAGGCGAACTTATCACACCATTTGCACCCGCATTTATTCTCGGCACGGGCGAAAATGCTTATATCATGAACGTAGGTTTGGCCGACCGTGATGTAGTAAAGGTAAAAATAGGAGATGTGGCAAGCGTCTATTTAGATGCTTATCCAAACGAAATTTTTCAAGCCCGAATCACACAAATTGCTCAAACCGTAAACCCTGCTACAGGTACTTTCGAGGCCGAATTACAGATTCAACCCAATGGCAAAAAACTCATTTCTGGCTTCGTAGCCAAAGCCGAAATATCGACAGGAAAAGGTGCTTCAACGCTAGCAGTTCCAATCGAAGCAGTAGTTGAAGCCGATAAAAATACAGCGTTTGTATATGCTTACAACACTACAAATCAATCAGTTAGCAAGATTCCAGTCAATATTGGAAGTATTTTTGGCAATAGCGTTGCCGTCATTTCAGGCATAAGTGAAGGCACGCAGATTGTAACGAAAGGAGCAAATTTTCTGAGTGATAAAAGTAAAGTTAAAGTAACCCCAACCGTTGCGGCGGACCGCCCCTAAAGGGGAATAAATTATACAATAATTATTTTATAAACTTTTAAATAAAAAGCCCCTTTAGGGGTTTGGGGTGTTATGAAATTAGTCGAATTTTCCGTCAAAAACTACCAGTTTACCATTATCATTTTTGTGATGATTATGGCCATTGGAGTCAATTCATTGCTCAATATGCCCAAAGCCGAAGACCCAGCTTTGAAGGCGACTTTCAATAGTATCGTAGTGGTTTACCCAGGTACTTCACCTGCCGATATGGAAAAACTCATCGTCAATCCGATTGAAGATAAAATGTCCGAAATCAGCGATATTAAAAAAGTTATTTCTACATCAGATGAAGGTGTGGCTCAAATTCGTTTGGAGTTTGTTCATTCCATCAACCCTGACGATAAATACAATGAGGTTGTGCGTGAGCTAAACTCCATTCGCAGCAAACTTCCTGCCGATATTTACAGCATGGATGTACTGCGTTTTACGCCCGAAGGAGTCAACATCATTCAATGTGCGTTGATGTCGGAAACTACACCGTACAAGGATTTAGAAAAAGAAGCCGATAATCTGAAAGACAAATTATTGAAAGTAAAATCAATAAAAACGTCTGAAATTTGGGCATTTCCTAAACAACAGGTTACGATTTCGGTCAATTTAGATAAAATGGCACAATTCCGAATCCCACTAAACCGAGTTTTAGGAGCGATTCAGTCAGAAAATGCCAATATTCCCGCAGGAAATATCGAAATAGGAAGTCGAAAATTTAGTGTAAAAACTTCGGGGAGCTACGAAAACTTAGATGAAATAAAAAGTACAATCGTGAGTTCGTCAGGTACAACCGTCACGTATTTAAGAGATATTGCCGATGTAAAATTTGATTACGAAGAAGAAAATTATTTAGCACGCCTAAATGGGAAAAGAGCAGTTTTCGTAACCGCCACTATGAAAGACGGCAGCAATATCTTCAAAACTGGCGAAGAAATTCGCCCAATCATTGATGATTTTGCTAAAAACTTACCGCCAGACATCAAATTTGAGCAAAGTTTCGACCAAGTAAAAAGTGTTTCAACTCGTTTGTTTGGTTTGGCTCGTGACTTCGGTATTGCCATTTTGTTGGTACTAATCACGCTCATTCCATTGGGCATTCGTCCTGCCATCATCGTAATGATTTCCATCCCTTTATCGTTAGCTATTGGCTTAACGATGCTCGATTTAGCAGGTTTTGGTATCAATCAATTAAGCGTAGTCGGACTTGTAATCGCCCTTGGCTTATTGGTTGATGATTCAATCGTTGTTGTCGAAAACATCGCCCGATTCCTCCGAACGGGAATGCCTCGTCGAGAAGCCGCCATTGAAGCCACTAAACAAATCAGTTTGGCGGTTTTGGGCTGTACGGCAACTTTGATTTTTGCTTTTTTACCACTCTGTTTTCTACCCGAATCGGCAGGAGATTTTATCCGAAGTTTACCGATGGCCGTTATTATGACCATCATTGCATCGCTTTTTGTTTCGCTAACAATTGTTCCATTTTTGGCAAGTCAATTGATGCCTCGTGAAGAACACGGCGAAAATATTGTCTTGCGTTTGATGAAAAAAGGCATCGAAGGTTCATACCGAAAAGTATTGCATAAAGCACTTTCATATCCCAAAACTGCACTTTTAATAGCTGTTTTAATTTTTGCAGGAAGTTTGGCCTTGATTCCAATTGTAGGTATGAGTGTTTTCCCTCGTTCAGAAAAACCACAGTTTTTGATAAACATCGAAACGCCGCTTGGCACAAGCCTATCCGAAACCGATAAAGCAGCTCGTTTCGTAGAAAAGGAACTTTTAAAACATAAAATCGTTAAGAATTTTGCAACAAACGTTGGCAAAAGTAATCCGAGAATTTATTATAATACCTTACCCGTAGGCGGGACACTTTCTAATTATTCACAACTTTTTGTACAGCTTCAAGATAAAATCGAAGTACCCGAGCGAGAACAATTTATTGATAAATTGAGAGGCATCTTCGACTCGTATGCAGGAGCAAAAATCCGTGTAATTCAGTTTGAGCAAGGGGCTCCTTTTGAAGCACCTTTGGCAGTCAGAATTATGGGCGAAAACCTTGATTCACTGCGAGTTATTTCAGCAAAAGTAGAACAAGCATTCAAAGACACAAAAGGCACAATCTACGTAAATAATGCACTTTCGGCACAAAATGTAGATTTAAGGGTAAACATCAACAAAGATAAAGCAGGAATGTTGGGCATTCCGACGGTTGATATTGACCGCACTATCAGAATGGGAATTGCGGGCGTAAACATGGGGATTTACAAAGAAAAAGAAGGAGAAGAAATGAACCTTAATGTGAGCTTGCCACGTAATCAACGCCCAAGTATGGATGTGTTCTCGAAAGTATTTGTGGCCAATCAAATGGGAACGCTCGTACCCTTGAGCCAGTTGGCAACGGTTGGTTTCGAGACTTCACCGAATAGAATTAATCACTATGACCGAGATAGATACTCAACAGTTTCGGCTTTCATTAAAAGCGGATTTCTTACGCCAAACGTGACGAAAGAGGCCGTTAAAAAACTCAATCAAATCAAACTTCCGAAAGGTTATGAGTTTAAAATGGCGGGAGAAGTGGAGCGTTCGGCAGAAACTTTTGGTGGACTTGGCACCATTATCATCATCACCATTTTTGGAATTATCGCCATTTTGATTCTGGAATTTAAGACCTTCAAAAGCACCTTTATTGTACTTTCAGTCATTCCGCTCGGAATGATTGGGGCGATTTTGATTTTACTTTTCACAGGAAATTCCCTTTCTTTTACTGCTGTTGTGGGAATCATTGCTTTGGCAGGAATTGAGGTAAAAAACTCCATCTTGCTCGTAGATTATACTAATTTCTTGCGAAAAGAAAAGGGTTTGAGTATTGATGAAGCCATCGAAGAGGCTGGCGAAACAAGATTTATTCCAATCGTACTGACGACAATGACAGCAATCGGTGGTATGATTCCGCTCATCATGGAACACTCACCGCTTTATTCACCCTTGGCTTTGGTGATTGTTGGCGGATTAATTTCTTCATTGGTCCTGACCAGAATCGTTACACCTGTGATGTATAAATTGTTACCACCGAGTGTGTGATTGCTCTGAAAACCAGTAAGGTCTATTTTTTTAAGACCTTACTGGTTCTGTTATTTATTTCTCAACAATTAGCTTCTTCACATTCTCATTACTAAGGTCTATTTTCTTGAAGTTCTTGGTTTTGATAACGAGGTCATTTTGAATATAACTCAGGCAAGTCATGGCACTATTATCGTTAATATCAGCTTTTACATTGCCAAAATAAGAGTTATCTTCTAAGCGATAATTGCTCGGATGCTCGGTATGAAGTTCTAAACTTTCAATTTTACACCCATAAAAACGCACCCAACTGCTTCGGCTGTCAACTTTTAGCTGCTCAATATTAAAATACGAAAATGTTGTCTGACTGGCCTCGCCTCTATAATACTTTATATCGGGGGTATATACATAAATTTGCTTAAAAACAGGCTCTTCTTTGGTCGATTTAGGTGTTTTCTTGGCATAAATCACCAATGTATCTCCTCTGTATGTCATATCTACATATTTCAGATATGATTGATGAAATTTTACCAAATGTTTTACGCTCGGTTCAAAATAAATTTGTACGGGGCCTAAGTCGGTTTCGAATATTACGTTTTTGAAGGCCTGCGAAGCAATCGTTTTGTAATGAGTTGGCTGAATAAGGGTGTCATATTCAGCTACACCTCGAACCTTTTTGGGCTTGGACGTATAACTATTGATAAAATACCAACCTAAACCACCAATAGCAGTCCAACCAACGATTGATATAATGATGAGTAATGTGCGGCGTTTTTTGTCCATATGTATAGTTTTATCAGATTACAGCTCTACTCTCTCCCCCTGAAAAGCTACTTTAAAGCCTTTCTGTCTAACTTCTTTGTTTTCCAAAGATTTAGGGTTCATTACAGGGTTTGTATGATTGAAATGTATGAAATGCACCTTGGCTTTTTCGATACTTGACTGATTTTTTAATAAATCCATCGTTTCGGTTACAAACGGGTGCGGCACTTCGCTCATCGGACGATTTATTTCTCCATCTTTATAAAAAGTGCCATCTAAAAACGCATAATCAACCGATTTTATGATTTCTTCTAAACTTCGATTCCACTTTTGCCATTTATCAATATCAGGAATAAAAATTAAACTTTTATTCGCCGTAAATACCTTATAACCAACCGTTTCCGAAAACTCATCTCGGTGTGGCACCTTGAAAGCCTGTACGCTAATGCGTTCGTTCAAGACAATAACCGAATCTTCTTTAATTGGCTGTAAATCAATGTTTTTCAAAGCCACCAACTGACTCCACGGGCCATTTTTTTCGATAAAATTTTTCATTTTGGGCATGGCATAAACCTTCACTTGGCTCGCTCCCATTGCTTCCCTTCCCAAATACATCATACCCGTATAATGCCCAATATGGGCGTGAGTCAGAAAAATACCCAAGTTTTGAGGTACGGGATTATTGAGTAAATGTAATTGCTGCGTAAAATCTGGTGTAGCATCAAATAGCCACTGTTGTTTTGAAATTGGGTCAACAACCGCTATACATGAAACAAACTGACGTGCAGTTTTACCTTCAAAAACAGCCTTACAACATTCTTTTTGGCAATTTGCCTGCGGAAATCCGCCATCCTGTGCCACACCCAGCACCTGTATGTATGGATTTTGAGCTACAACCTTCCCAAACCCTACAACTATCAAAAACAGAAAATACTTCATAAATTGTCCAAGAAAAACACCAAATTACAAGGAAAAATAACCATTCCTACCAAGATTCTTTCTTAATTGCAGCATTTACCAAATATTTGACATAAAATTTACTAAACCGCTCTTATACTATCAAAAAATGACTCCTACCAGCAAAAAAACTTTTATCAAAAAAGCTAAAGATATTACCATTAGTAGTACAATTGCTCTCACAATTATGGGAAACAGTATTGCACTCCAAAGTTGCGGCAGCGATAGCTCCAACGAAGAAGCGTATGAATACGAAGAAGTTTATACCAAAGGTGTAAAAACGTACATTTCAGAAACTTCAAAAGGTGTTTTCAAAATCACCGATGAAAAAGAGGTAGCCATAGATAGTTCGGTGGCTATCGTAAGTTATCTTAATGGTAAAAAAGATAGCCTATCACCCAAAGTTGTGCAAGGGCTTATCGACAGCGAAGTAAAGTCGAATCCTAATACAATCGGGCAAAGCAGTAACCTCTCAAATGCTCTTTTGTTTGGTGGAATGGGTTATTTATTAGCCAAAACGATGAGTCCGAATTATGCCACCTATCGCCCCGATGTCAATGGCGTTGCTCAAAGCTCAAGCACTAAGACAGACACGTCACGTCATCGTCGCCGACAGCATTATGGTAGCGGAATGCGAATGATGACTTATTATGCCACCGCAAATGCGTTTAAAAGGTCGAGCCAAATTCATCAAAACATTGGAAATTCTCGCACCACAGTAGCACGTCCAACGGGCGGACGTAGTGGCTTCTTTCATAGTTCAAGCCACAGTAGTCATAGTTCGTAAAAATCAATAATTTGTTTTGTAGGAACATCCAAATTGGTCGTTCCTACGGGTACATTACACAAAAACATGAAATTAAAGAATCTCACAATTTCTCCCGAAGCATCGCTCCGCAATATTGGTTGGAATTGGATGCTTGGTGAAGATACATTGCCATATATTACCAACGAAATGGTGGTTGTGTCGGAAGAAGAAGCCGAAAACTATTTCGATGCAGCCAACGAGCTTTACGAAATGTATATTGCAGCCGCCCAACACGTAATTGATAACGAGCGTTATGCCGAATTGGGTATTCCAGAAAATTTTATTGAATTAATTGAATATTCGTGGGAAAACGATTCCAATTGGCATATTTACGGCCGATTCGATTTAAGTGGCGGAATTGATGGAAAACCCATAAAATTGATAGAATTTAATGCCGATACAGCCACTTGTATTCCCGAAACTGCCGTTGTGCAGTGGGCTTCGCTGAAAGCAAATTACCTCGATGAAAGTCAACAATTCAATACTTTGTATGAAACTTTTGTAGAAAAATTCAGAGAATTACAGCGTCAAAACCCAACTTTTGATAAGACCTTGTTGATTTCGACCATGAAAGATTTTCCCGAAGACGACACCAATATGCAAGTTTTGGGCGAAGCTGCCAAAGAAGCAGGCTTTGAAGTAGCGTTTGATTACATCGAAAACGTAGAATTTTCGGCCACTGAAGGTATTTTTAAGCACAATGCAGATAATGGAAGTTTTACAAAATATGACTTTTGGTTCAAACTCATTCCGTGGGAATATATCGGTTGGGATGAACCCGAGTTAGCTAAAATTTTAACCGAAATCTCAAAAAATAAAAAGGCGATAATTCTCAACCCTGCTTACACTTTACTTTTCCAATCTAAAGCTATTTTGAAGGTTTTGTGGGAACTTTACCCAAATCATCCTTTGCTTTTAGAAACAAGTTCAAAGCCCATTTTGGGTAAAACCTGTGTAGAAAAAGTGCTTTTTGGACGTGAAGGGGCAAATGTTCGCATTATTTCACCATCAGGCACCACCGAAACATCGACCGAAGGAGAATATTTTGAACAAAATACAATTTTCCAAGAATATACCGAGTTTTTGACAGATAATGCAGGAAATTTTCAGGCGGAGTTCCACTACCAAGCAGGGGTATTTTTTGTAGGCGAAGCCTGCGGGCTGGGCTATCGTAGAGGTGGAAAAATTTTAGATAACAAAGCCCAATTTTGCGGGCATTTGATTGAAAGCTAAACAAAAGATATATTTCAAATTTCCATGGAAAAAGAAGATTTCAAAAGTATTTATCTGGAAAGCCGAAATGCTTGGCGAAGTTGGTTGAAAGAAAACCATGCTTCCGAAAAAAATGTTTGGCTAAAAATCTACAAAAAGCAAAGCCAAATACCCAGTGTTTATTACGATGAAGCCGTTGATGAAGCTCTCTGCTTCGGATGGGTAGATAGTTCGATTAAGAAAGGAAATGATGAGTTTTATTATCAGTTTTTTGCTAAAAGAAACCCAAAAAGCAACTGGAGTAGGGTAAATAAAGCAAAAATCGAAAAACTAATAAATGAGGGTTTAATGGCCGAATCTGGACTAAAAATGGTTGAAATTGCGAAAGAAACAGGGACTTGGACGGCTTTAGATGATGTTGAAAATCTCATCAGTCCGACTGATTTACAAGAGAAATTAGACCAAAATCCAATGGCAGAAAGTTATTTTGAAGCGTTTCCACGCTCAGTAAAACGAAGTATTTTAGAGTGGCTTCTTAATGCCAAACAAGTAGAGACTCGCCAAAAACGTATAGAAGAAATTGTAAGTTTGGCTAAAAAAAACGAGCGAGCAAATCAGTATAAACCAAAGGGTTAATTCGTAAAATGGATAATTGAAAAATTAAGAACTAATAATCAGTATCTTATTATTTCAATTACCCATTCTCAATTATTCATCATTCTTAAAATGACTTCGCAATATTCGTAAATTCTCTTGATTTCAACGAAGCACCACCAACTAAGCCACCATCAACATCTGGACAAGCAAAAAGCTCTTGAGCATTTGCACCGTTTACGCTTCCACCATAAAGGATAGAAATTTCGTCAGCTACTTCCTGACCATATTTTGATGCCAAATGGTCTCTCAAAACTTTGTGCATTTCTTGTGCTTGGTCGTTTGAAGCCGTTACCCCAGTACCAATTGCCCAAATTGGCTCATAAGCAATCACGGTTTTCTTCAAATCTTCTGCTGAAAGGTGAAAAAGGCTATTAGTGATTTGTCCACAAACGAAATCGAAGTGAATACCTTCGTTGCGTTGCTCCAAAGTTTCGCCACAACAGAAAATTGGTGTCAATCCCCCTTCTAACGTTGCATCAACTTTTTCGGCCAAAAACGCATCAGATTCATTAAAATACTGACGGCGTTCGCTATGACCAATAATTACGTGACCAACGCCAACTGATTTCAACATCGGAATCGACACTTCACCCGTATATGCACCCGAAGCCTTTGGATAACAGTTTTGAGCTCCCAACGAAACTTTATCAGTATCAATCATTTTTCCAAAAGTGCTTAAATAAGGAAAAGGTACACAAAGCACAACCTGTACATTTGGATTTACAACTTCCGAAAGTAAGATTTGTCCTTCTTCAAAAGTTTTGTTCATTTTCCAGTTACCAGCGGCAATTTTTTTTCTCATTTTCTTAGAATCTTTGTTTTTAAAGCCCTAAAGTTACGATTTTTTCCGTATTCTGACAATTTGTGTTGTAGAACAATTTTCTAAATTGTTCGTCTGTAACGTTCCAAACAAGCACAATTTAGAAAACTGTGGTACAATTATAACCAAATTTCCATAGCGACATCAGCACGTTCATAAGGCGAAGTAAAGTTTTCTATGCGAACAAACCCCAGCTTTGCATAAAGTGTGAGTGCAGGCGTTAGGCTTGAATTGGTTTCGAGATAGACTCTTTTAGCCCCCATTTCTTTGGCTTTTTCGATAGCCGCCTCACCAATCAAGCCTCCGATTCCTAAACCACGAGCGGCTTCACTTACGCCCATTTTACAAAGTTCATACGCATCATTGCCGATTGGTTTTAGGGCAGACGTTCCGAGATACTCTTCTCCTCTACAAGCCAAAAGAACGACTCCACCCGTAGCCAAAAAATATTTTTCGGGGTCTTCGAGCGAAGCCAAATCGCCTTTTTCTATTTTGAAATATTTTTCAATCCACTCATAATTGATTTGTTTAAAAGCCAATTTTTGGGCTTCATTTTGCGGGTCAAGTTCAATGATTTCTATTTTTTGCATGATAAATTATAGTTTAGAAGCCACATCACGAATGGTATCAAGTAAATATTCTATCGAAGTTTCAGTTTTTCTATGATTGATGATACACGCCCGCAATACAAACTCACCATTAAGCTTTGTACTTGTAATAAACACTCTTCCATCGGCTTCAAGAGCAGGAATCAATTTTTGATTTAACTGGCTAATGGCTTCATTATCAGTCAAGTCTCCCTTGTATCTAAAACACGCCACCGCCAAATCAGCCTTTGATTTTAGCTCAAAATCGGTCGATGCTTCCACGAGTTTTATCAAATAATTGGTCAAATCAATATCCTTCTGAATCATATCTCTAATGCGGTCGAAACCATACGCCTTCACCGACATCCAAGCCTTAAATGCTTTGGCATTGCGAGAAAGCTGAAAATAATGTTCGTTAAATTCTAAACGAGCATTAGCATTGGTCTGTAATTCTGTTGCCAAATAATCCGCTTCTTTATAATACGTTTCTCGCATTTTGCTCCAATCTTGCACCAAAACACACCCAATTTCAAAAGGTTGATAAAGCCATTTATGGAAATCAAGAGCAATCGAATCGGCACGTTCTAAACCTGCATATTTATGTTTGATTGAAGGCAAAGCCGAAGCCAAACCACCATAAGCACCGTCAACATGAAACCACATGTCGTATTTTTTGGCAATATCAGCCAACGCCGTGAGGTCATCGATTGCACCCGTATTAACCGTTCCTGCATTTCCTACGATACAAAATGGCATAAAGCCGCTCGCAATATCGGCTTCGATTTGCTTTTTAAGTGCCTCCGTATTAATCGTCAAATCAGCATTTGTATCTATGTGTCGAAGTTGATTTGTGCCAATTCCGAGCAACGAAAGGCTCTTATCTGTACAATTATGAGTTTCTTTTGAGCAGTAAACCATAAAAGGCTTCAAGCCAAAAAGTCCGTTGCGTTTAATATCAAATTTCTTAAAAAAGATATTTCGGGCAACCGTCAACCCTGCCAAATTTGCCTCTGAGCCACCACTCACCATTGCCCCACCAGCATTGGGTGTATAATCAATCATTTCGGCTGCCCATTTAATGACCCGTTTTTCAATTTCGGTCATGGCTGGAGCCAAATGCCATTTTGTATTATTTTGATTGACAGTTGAAAGCAGCAATTCGGCAACCGTAGAAATTTGGTTGCCACCCGACATTACATAAGCATACATATTTTTGCCTAAATTGCCTGTTGCACTATCAAAAACCTTTGTTTTCACTTCATCAAGTAATGCAAAACTATCTTTTCCGCTTCGAGGCAATGGCTCATCAAACCAGCTTTCTACTTCTTCTTGTGAGTTTACATTAAACCCCTTGATAGCGTCAAGATTAGCATATTTTTCAAGAATCATCGAAGATGCTTTCTCCAAAATTTGACTAAATTCTTCTTGACTAAAATCTAATGTATTATTATTCATAGGTCTTTATTTAATTAATTTTTCACTTGTAATTGGCTATGCCTACGGAAATCTTTTATTTGATTATCAATCGGTAAATTTTCAAGCCTTCAATCGCTGGGTGTTTATAAGTGGAAGGCGTACTTTCAACAGGCATTCGTTCAAAACCATTTCGCTCATAAAATCGGTGGGCAGCTTTTGCTGGCGGTGGCGTATCAAGCCATAATTCTTGATAACCTTTTTCTTTGGCATATTGAAGTAAGGTTTCAAAAAGACGTTGGGCTAAATTTTCCTCTTTGTTTCCACGCACGGTTTTATCCAAAAACATTTTTCGTAACGAGGCCTGACCGCCAGTGAGCGGTTCAATGCCGATTGTCCCCATTAATTGGTTATTTTCGTCGAGTGCTATCCAAAATCTGCCATTTTTGTAAAACTCGGTAATATTGGGTAAATCGGGCTGGTCTTGAGCAGTTAGACCTAAACCAAACTCATCATTTTGAATACCTAAAACCAATTTTTCAACGTGTTTTTGATAAATTTGTGAGTATATTTGTATGGTGGTTTTCATACTATTTTCTTAGATTTTATTTTGTAGAACAAGTTGGTAAACTGTTGAATCAATACTAAATACCAACGGGTTATACGCCTATCTTACTATTTTTAGATTCTTGAAACTCTTTCATCCGTTCGGTATAAGATTTAGAAGCAAAAAATGCCTCCATTTCTCCTAAAGCATCTAAAATATTAGTCGTTTGAGATTCTACAACTTGGCGGTTTACTTCCCTGATATCATCCCAAATTAATTGTAGTTGCGGTAGCATAGTAAGCCCTTTTTTGCTCAGTTTCAATAACCTTTTACGAGCATCTTCTTTCGATTTTGTAGAAGTTATCCAACCTTCTTTTTCTAACTCTTTGGCCAATTGAATAACGGCAGGGTGAGAAATATTAAGTTTTTGGGCAATATCCATGATACCTGCTTCTTTTTCTTGCGAGAGCAAATAATACAACGGAAACCATTTTGGCTCGAACTCAACCCCCTTACTTCGGTAAAACTCTGCTCCAGCTCGCATGATATAATCGCTCATGCGTTTCATCCGACTGGCAATAATGAGCGGCCCCAGTTTTGAAAAAACATCTTGCATTAGGTAAGTAGTTACGTAATTGATTACGCAAATGTAGCATGATTAAAAATATTTACAAGATGTATGTGATTATTTTTTTGTTTTTTTCGTAAACAAAGCAACATTCGGTTTGAATGTTAAAGTAAAATAGGGCTTTTTTGCATAAAACTAAAGAAAAATGCTCAAAAAAATTGATTTACCTGTACTTAAAGCGAATCTCAACGAAAATGGATATGCGGTTTTACCCAAGATATTATCGGATGAAATCTGCAATACACTTGCCTCCACTTACGATAATTCTGAGAATTTTAGAAGCGTAATAAACATGAAACGCTACCAGTTTGGAAGTGGGGAATACAAATATTTTAAGTATCCACTACCTGCTATTATTGAAGAACTTCGCCACCAGATATATCCATATTTAGCACAGATTGCTAATGATTGGATGAAGAAATTGGGCATACAGAAAACTTTTCCGAGCCAACTGAATGAGTTATTGAGATTGTGCCACGAAAATGGACAAAACCGCCCTACTCCTTTGATTTTGAAGTATGAAACTGGTGATTGGAATGCCTTACACCAAGATTTATATGGCACTATTTATTTCCCATTTCAAGTGGTACTTTTCCTAACTCAGCCTAATGTTGATTACACGGGCGGAGAGTTTGTAATAGTCGAAAACCGTCCAAGAATGCAGTCGAAAGGTATAGTTTTACAGCCAACTAAAGGAGATGCGGTAATTTTCACGACTAATTTTCGACCAGCACTGGGTGGTCGTGGATATTACCGAACTTCCATGCGGCACGGGGTAAGTGAGGTGCGAAGCGGGAAAAGAATCAATCTCGGAATAATTTTTCATGATGCAGCGTGAGAGTAATGTTCATTTCCGTCAGCTACTGACGGAAATGGATAAAAGTACAATTTAGAAAATTGTATTACGAATGCCCCATTTCCCAACCCAGAATTGCTTTTTTACGAGTAGTTCCCCAACGATAGCCACCAATTCCTCCTACTTTTTGTAGTACTCGGTGACACGGAATAATATACCCAAGTCGATTGCTACCGATGGCCGTTCCGACTGCTCGGTGAGCCGTTGGTTTTCCGATGGCGTTGGCAATGGTTTCGTAGCTAACCATTTGCCCAAACGGAATTTTTAGAAGAGCTTCCCAGACTTTTATCTGAAAATTTGTACCTCTCATCAGCAACGTAATTGGTTGGGTGGTATTAGTTCTTTCGTAGAAAATTTGTTTAATAAATGGCTTCGTAACGTTATTATCGAAAATGAGCTTAGCTTTTTCAAAATCTTGTTGTAATTCGTTTATTATCAGCTCTTTCGTTCCTTCTTCAAGAAATCTAAAATCGGTAATTCCTCGGTCAGTGATGGCAATTAGGCATTCGCCAAAGGGTGTTTCATGGATTCCGTAATGAACCGCTAAACCCTGCCCTTTTGCTTTAAATTCGGCGGGAGTCATGGCTTCGTAACTGACAAATAAATCATGTAGTCGGCTTGAACTCGACAGCCCTGACTCGAAAGTTGCTTCTAATAAATTACTACTTTGGGCGAGTTTTTCTTTAGCAAATTCTTTAGTCAGAAATCGCATGAAACGTTGTGGGCTTGTACCTGCCCATTTCGAGAAAAGACGATTAAAATGAAACTCCGAAAGTGCTACATGTTCGGCAATTTCTTTTACGCTTGGTTGGGTTTGAAAGTTTTCTTCGATAAATCGAATCGCTTTTTCTATTCGGTGGTAATTTATATATTCTTGGTTATCAATATTTTCCATTATTTTGATTTAGCTTTTCTTGAATCTTTCTTCAAAATTACGATGGATTATGCTGGTGGACAATCTGATTTTTGCGGGATTACCCCTAACTCCTAAGGGTAACAAAATAAACTCATATCAATTCCCTCTTAGCAAAAAGTTGTTTGATTTTAGCGGAAAGGCTTGGCTTTACTTCAATATTGAATTTTGTTTTATATTTTTTGATAATGCGAGCTGATACAAGCCCGATGATAATACCTGGGGCTGTCCAAGTAAATATGAATACAAAACTTGGTGTGCTTTCAGGCAAAAATCTTGGTACGATATTGACACAAAATGCGGTAATTGCGGCAGAATATGCTCCCATCATTTTACCCGCATGAGCAAAAAACCAGTGCATTTTTTCGGCTTTCACATAACCTAAATAGAATTTTAAATCTCCGTAAGCATTTGCTAAACTTACTGTTCCGAAGATGAAGAATAAAACATTCAAAACACCAAATTCTTTGGCTGGATTGAAAGTTAAATATATTCCATAGGCCAACATACATATACCCGAAAGTCCAATCAACCACGCACCGATTTTATCTATTACAGTTGGCTGTAAGCCTTTTTTCATGGCCAATATACGCTTACCTGACCAGTTTGGATAAAAACTCACGATACCGATTCCTAAGAAAAATTGATATTTTAGATTGGTTGGATACAAGATAAAAAAGAGCATCGTCGTGACAAATATCAAGAACATCGACCAGTAAAAAACTACGCCAGCAAGGTTATGAATTTTTCGACCTTTGTTGGCTATCATAGCTACACAACCAGCTATCAATGATAAAATGCCACACAAGACATGAATTGCGATTGAAGATTTGTAGATGAGCGTTTCCATTTTTACTTGTTATTTTTTATGTTATTTGACTGACACAAAGGTAAATAGAAGCTCAAAAGCACAAAAATTAAAGGGCTGATTATCAAACGATTGGGAAGTTTGACAAAGCAAAGGGAGGTTTGTCAAATACGTGGGATGAATGACAAAGATTTATTTTAGCCGTTCAACTATTTCGGAGTATTTACGAGCCACAGGCACAAGCAGTTCAGGAGCTGCGAGGTGAAGTTTGTAACCTTGTGCATTGCCCGTCACTTTCTCTACCTTATCAAGATTGACAATGAATGAACGATGACAACGTACAATATTTTCGGAAGGTATTTGGCTCTCGAGGCGAGTCAAACTACTACGCAGTAACTCCTTTTGCAGTTTTCCGCTCTTTTCGTAAAAAACCGTTGAATAATTATCAGACGATTCGATAAAATAGAGTGAATCAGTATTTAACTCTATCGAATCTTTTTCATTTTCGGCAATTAGTTTCAAAGTTTTATTCTCATAAATTTGTTCGTTTAAAACCACTTCGGGTGTGTGGTGCTGAACAATAATTGGTTGGTTATATTTCTTGAGTTGAATAATATAGTTGAGCATCACGCCAAAAGTAGCAGGAAAAATACCGATAATCATTACGCCAACAAGCATCCCCAAAAAATTTTTTAGGCTAATATTGAGGTCAAAAGCAAACCTGCTAAAAAATACATTAAAGACCGTAATCATCAAAATAAGAAGCAGGATTGAAAGAATTTCCTTGCCGACTTTCCAAGTTGTTTCGCTATGGTATTTAGGAAAAAACTTGAAAATACCAAACCGCAGAATAAGGCCGCACAAGGTAGTAATGAGGCCATAACCAAACAAATACCAAGTTTTGTTGGGGTCATTCCATTCGGTAAGTCCGAAGGGTTGAAATAGAATTAAAAATAATGCAATAAAAGTACCTTCTCCGATACTTTGTATGAGTAAACGAATAGTAGATTTTTCTCCAAATGGATAAGGCTGTTGAAGAATTTTAAGCACGATTTGAATAATTTATAAGATTGTAAGATTTAGTAAAAGAGTGTCTATAAGTGTCTTACAAAACAAGTTACAATAACTAATTACCAATTAAAACGGTCGCCAGTTTGCAATTTGATTAATAAAACTCGGCACAACCTCTGGGTACATGACAATCATAACCACAACACCAAAAACTGCACCCCACCAGTGAGCCGAATGGTTGATGTAGCCATTGCCACGCTGCATTTCATAGTACGTAAACGCTAAATACAAGATTGCAAAAATAAAAGCGGGCATCGGAATAAAAAACACTTCCAAATCAGCCGTTGGAATAAACAAAATCGCTCCAAAAATTACGGCAGAAACCGCCCCAGATGCTCCCAATGAATTGTAGTGTCCGTCTTTACGATGCTTAAAAAATGTCGATAAATCTGATACCACGATTGCCACCACATAAAAAAACACATAAGCAACCGAACCAAGACGAGGGTCATTATCGAATTTTTGGATAAAAACTTGTTCTATAAAATCACCGAAACTATATAAGGTAAACATATTGAAAAACAAGTGCATAAAATCGGCATGAACAAAGCCCGAAGTAACGAAACGATGGTATTCACGGTTGCGGTCGATGGCTTTGGGGTTCATCATCCAGCTATAAAGCATAATTGGGTTGCTTAGTGCATAAAGGCTCACACCTACCGTAACGATGATTATTAATAAATTTGCAGTTAATTGCTCCATTTTTTTATTTTTTACTGTCCACCGTGGATTATCGACCGTGGTCTTTTCAAGATTCTCTTTCTATTAATTGTTTGGTGAGCTCAATGAGCGGTTGTTTTCTTTCGGCCGAAGCGTTGAGTTTTTCTAAATCGGCTAAGCCTGTATCAAAAAACGAATTCATTTTTTGTTCGGCCAATTGTCTGATATTCAAGGCGTCATAAATGGCTCTTACGGCTCTTACTTTTTCGTCTTTATCAAATTCTTTGGCATCAATCCATGCTTGTAGCTCTGTTTCTTGGGCAGTACCCTTCCCGATTTCGAGGGCTTTCAGCAAAAGCCACGTTTTTTTGTTTTCAATAATATCGCCACCTACTTGTTTACCAAACTTTTCGGGGTCACCGTAAACATCCAGAATATCATCTTTTAGTTGGAAGCCAATGCCAATATTTGTACCAAAATCATACAATAGCTGCGTCGCTTCTTCGCCTGCTTCGGCAATTAAGCCACCTAACTCCAAAGCAAAACCCAGCAAAACTGATGTCTTTAGGCGAATCATATTGATGTACTCGTCTTCTGTGACATCATTTCGAGTCGCAAAATTCATATCCCACTGCTGTCCTTCACAAACTTCGGCTGCCGTACGATTGAATCGTTTGATTACATGCTTGAAAATCTTATCATCAACGGCTGTCATTAACTCATACGCACATACGAGCATCACATCACCCGACAAAATCGCCACATTAGCGTCCCATTTTTCGTGTACGGTTGGCTTTCCTCTGCGTAGCGGAGCGGCATCCATAATATCATCGTGCATGAGCGTAAAATTATGAAAAACCTCTACACCAAGTGCTGGTTTAACTGATTTTTGCCAATCATCAACAAAAATATTAGTCGCCATCACGGTAAGTAATGGACGCATTTTTTTCCCACCAAGCGACATTAAGTATTCGATGGGTTCGTAGAGTTCTACGGGGCTTTCTCCGTATTTTGTATGGGCAATTTCGGTTTGAATTGCTTTCAGAAAAACTTCTAATGACATATTTTTTGTGGGGCAAATCGGGCGATAACCGCTTCCAGTTCGCCGAATTCAAAAACATAGATTGAATAACAAATAACGCCAAACTTAGCAAAACTACCAACTAAATTATGCAATCAGGCATGGTATAAAATTGCAAGACTTTGAATATCAACTTATTAAAGTTGTATTTGGTTTTGTTTTATGATTTTTAATTTTTCGACCATCAAATTATTTTATTTTACCACCTATCAAAATTTCAGTTTGAATTTAAGGATTCTTCTACAAATTTGGTCATCAAACAAACCATATATTATGCGAATTTTACTCACAATTTTACTACTAACAAGCTCATTTATAGGCTTTTCGCAAGCTGTTTCTACCAAAATAGATTCGGTGCGAAAATTAGTTGAAACAACTTTCAACGAAAAAAATGGCAAAGCACTTTACGCTCTAACGAATGAAGGTTTTCAGAAACAAGTTTCAGAAGCTCAAATCGTCCAAGTGTCTTCGATGCTTTATAATCAGCTTGGAAAGTGGAAAACGTCGGAATTTCAGAAAACCACTGATGGAGTAGCATACTTTAAAGCTGTTTTTGAGAAAGGAAATCAAAATTTCTTTATCGGATTAGATAAAAACGATAAAATTTCAACCTTACTTTTCCAGCCATACAAAGGCGATGTACCTAAAAAGGATTATCAAGTTGCCAGCAATAATCCGATGAAAACACCGCTTGATTTACGAGTTGATAGTTTAGTTCGGCCATATATTCAGATGCAACACACGGCAGGCATTTGTGTGGCATTCATAAAAGATGGGAAAACAACTACTTACAGCTACGGAGAAGTAAAAAAAGACGAAAAACAACTACCCGATGCCGATAAAACCTTTTTTGAAATTGGCTCAATCAGCAAGACTTTTACGGGCATTTTACTTGCCGATGAAGTGGTGAAAGGAAAAATGTCGCTTGATGACCCCATCAATAAATATCTGCCTGATTCGATTGGAAAAATGGCATATAAAGATATACCTATCACGTTAAAAACTTTATCCAATCACTCGTCGGGATTTCCTCGTTTACCGATGAATCTTTATAAAAAAGGCGATGACGCCAATAATCCGTATCAAAATTATGATGAAGGAAGAATGTACAGCTATTTGAAAACCTTTAAGCCTTATCGTGAAGTTGGTGTAAATTACGAGTATTCAAATTTTGCGGTGGGTTTGCTCGGAACAATCGTAGCCCAACAAAATCAGCTTTCTTACGAAGAATTATTGTTGCAAAAAATCTGTAAGCCATTAAAACTGAAAAACACCAAAATTAGCTTAGATGCTACTGACAAAAATAATTTTGCACAAGGCTATGACGAAAAAGGCAAAGCTGCCTCAGCGTGGGATTTGAATATGCTGGCTGGTGCGGGCGGTATTCGCTCTACAACCAACGACATGGCAAAATATGTGGAGGCAAACATGACTAAAGCCCCCAAACAGCTACAAGAAGCCATAGATTTAAGCCATAAAGTAACTTTTGAAGGTGGACAGAATATCGTTGGCTTGGGATGGCATATTACCAAACGAAAAGGAACTACAATTTATCAGCACTCAGGTGGTACGGGAGGATTCAGAACTTTTGTGGGCTTCGATAAAGAACACCAAATTGGTGTAGTTGTATTATCAAACTCAGCCGAAGAAGTGGCTATGATTGGAATGGGGTTGTTGAAGTAAAATATTTTTACTCAAAAAATTCTTTTACGTTCATGCCAAAGCCTACTATTACCTCTGATTGCAAAATACCCTCTTTCAGTTTTTGGGCTAATTTGTAAGTATGATTTTCGAGTAAATATTGTTCAACTGTCTGAGCATCAGTATCAATAATCCAATATTCTTGCACGCCATGAAGGGCATAGTCGGTCATTTTGATGCCATAATCACGTTCTCTGGTGCTATCGGATAAAATTTCAATAATAAAATCAGGGGCAGGAAAAGCTGATTGTTTTTTTCCAAAATCAAGGCTGCGTTCTTTTTTCCAAAAACAAATATCAGGCTCATAGTCATTCCTTGTGAGCCTAACCATTACTTTTTCGTAAGCAACTTTTCCTAAATCTTGTTGATAGACAAAAGGTAGTAACCTTCTTGTTAAGTTAGACGAAGCCATCCAATGTCTTCCATAAATGGGCGAATGATAAATAATTTCGCCCATGATAAACTCGGCTTTGATATTTTCATCAATATCTGCCCAAAATTCATGACGGCGTTTCTGTTCATCAGCCCAAGCGGCTTCGAGTTCGTCAATGATTTCACGAAGATTAGGAGATTGCAGTATTTCGTCGAATACAAGCATTTATTTGATTTTTATACGAATTTATCAAGTTTTTAGAAATTATGAAATATATTTCACAACAAAAATGCCACTACGAAAAATCATAGTGGCATTTTTATTAGCTCCCCTTTTGGAGCTGGGGGATTAAGCATGAATATTCCAAACCCAACCAAATGTATCTTCTACTTTACCTGTACGAATATCGTTCAAAGCATTTTTCAAGCGAGTTGACATCGAATCGTCTGTGATTGCTGGCAAAACATAATCTTTACCTTCAAAACCAATGGCTGCAAATGGCGAAACCACTACGGCAGTTCCTGCACCAAATACTTCGGTCACGCTTCCGTTTTCGATTCCTGAAATAATTTCTTCTACCGAAACTCTTCTTTCTTCTACTTCAATGCCCATTGATTTGGCCAATTGGAGCAATGTATCACGAGTAATACCTTTCAAAATTGTAGAGCTTGTGTTTGGCGTTATGAGCTTGCCATCTTTCACAAACATGACGTTCATCGTGCCAGATTCTTCAAAATATTTATGTTCGATAGCATCTGTCCATAATAATTGTGTATAACCTTGCTCTTGAGCGAGTTTTGCAGGATATAACGACGCCCCATAATTACCACCACATTTTGCTGAACCGACACCACCAGGAGCGGCACGGATAAACTCAGTTTCAACTTTCACTTTTGGTGGAGTTGAGTAATATTTTCCTGCTGGACTCATAATAATCATGAAGCGGTAGTTGTGTGATGGACGAACGCCTAAATACACATCGCTCGCAAACATGAACGGACGCAAATAGAGCGAGTTGTCTTCGCCTTTTGGCACCCAAGCAGCATCAATTTTCAATAATTCTTCTAAGCCTCCAATAAAAATTTCTTCGGGAACTTGTGCCATGCACATTCGTTCAGCTGAGATATTAAAACGCTTGAAGTTTTCGAGCGGACGAAACATTAACACTTCATCTTTTTCATTTTTGAAAGCTTTCATTCCTTCAAAAATTGTTTGGCCGTAGTGAAGCGATGCCAAGGCTGGGTTATAACTAATATCTCCGTAAGGCAAAATTTTTGGGGTTTGCCATTCTCCGTTGATACAATCTGCGACCAACATGTGGTCAGTAAATATTGTCCCAAAAGCAATATTATTAGGGTCAAGTTGATGAATTCGGCTCTCAGCAACCAGCGTTACGTCTAAGTTAAGTGTTTGTGTCATAACAAAAAATTTGAATGAATGGCAATTTGATTTACTTTCGCCTAAGTGTAGCATACCTGTTTATCGCAAACAACGGGTATGCCACACTTGACTGATTAGTTATTTCTACTTGCGAAATAACAAATAATATACTATACTGTCAAGGAAAAATGCAAAAATAGTTGTCAAGACAATCTTTTTGTTATTGTACCTTACTTTCTTCATATAAAACTTGTAAAACTGTCTGTCCAACAGCCTTTAAAGTGCCTTTATCAATAATAGTTAGGTTATCTTTTTGAGTATGATGATAATCGCCGAAAGTATTGCCCGTAGTTGGACGTAAATCACAAATATCAATCATCGGAATCTTGGCGTTGACGTTTACAGGTACGTGGTCGTCAGTGATATTTCCAAAATCTTGATTCAAAAAGTATTGACTATACCCTAACTGGCTGGCAATACTCCAAACGCTGTTTGCAACCGTAGGAGCATATTGCATCGAAGCGTTATCTTTGGTGAAAGTTGCCCCTTTTGCTCCGACCATATCAAACAAAATCCCGAAATAAGCCGAGTAATTGGGTTTATGTAAATTTCTCGACCAATATTCAGACCCCATCAACCAACCACCATTTGGAATTGTTACTTCCTTTGTGTAACTATTTGGTGGCCCCCAATCTTCTACATCAAATAATACAACATCAATGCCAATGTTTGGTTTCTGAGCTGAATTCTGAATCGTACGTAAAATCTCGAAAATAACTGCCACACCACTTGGGCCATCGTTGGCGGAATCGAACGGTTTATCTTTAGCCGTTGCATCATCATCTGAAAACGGGCGAGTATCCCAGTGTGAAGCCAAAATGATACGTTTTGTAGCTTGTGGGTTATATGTGCCAATGATATTGCGGGCATTTAGCACTTTCCCATCGTAGGTTACTGGCTTGAATTTTTGCTCAATTACCTCGCAACCAAGTTTTTTCAGTTCGCTGGCCATCCAATCGCCACATTTTACATGAGCTACCGAATTTGGGATTCGTGGCCCAAATTTTACCTGTTTTGCTATGTAATTATAGGCAGTATCGGCGTTGAACACGGGTGCAGTAGCAAGTTTCACGGTTTCGGTTGACGCCGAGGTTTCTTCCGAACTGGCCGATTGCTTACAACCAATAAAAGCCGTAGAAATGGCAAAAAAAGATAAATAACAAGTGTATTTTAGTAAATTCATAGAAAATTTTAATAAAATCGGATGTGTTCAACAGAATACTCCAGTAGTTGAGCAAAGTTATAAGTTTTGATTCTTTTCTACTAACGTTGAATCGAATTAAGTATTTCAAGCATCGTTTTTTTGATTAGCTTTGTAAAATAGAATTCAAGACATCAGACAAAAGACAAGAGAAATTTCACAAGCTATTTTTCTTCTTTTATCTCATGCCTATTGTCTAATATCTGATAAAATAATGACCATAGAAGAAGCACAAAAGATTGTTGATGAATGGATTACAACCATTGGCGTAAGATATTTTAATGAATTGACCAATACGGCAATGCTCATGGAAGAAGTAGGCGAAGTGGCTCGAATCATGGCACGTCGCTACGGCGAACAATCGGAAAAGGAATCGGATAAAAACAAAGATTTGGGCGACGAAATGGCCGATGTGCTTTTTGTGTTAATTTGTTTGGCTAATCAAACGGGCATCGACCTTACGGAAGCTCTCCGCAAAAATCTCGAAAAGAAAACCAAACGTGATTTATTACGCCACAAAAACAATGAAAAACTAAATCCAACTACATAAATGTTTACAATTCTGAGACAAGCCTTCCGTCGTACTGCTCAAAACTGGCAAATAGTTTTGGTTATATTTCTCGTAAACCTCGCTTTGGGACTTATCGTTGCTTTTCCGAGTTTCAGCATTATCAAAGCCGAATCTGAACAATCATTGGCGTTCGAGAAACTAATCAAAGATTTTGATTTTACGGTTTTCTATGATTTTATGCACAAAAGCGGCAAATCATTAATGTCAATGATTCCTATGAGTTTGGTTTTGAGTGGATTGTACATTGTACTAAATATTTTCTTTTCGGGTGGAATATTGAGTCAGTTTACACTTCGTAATACTTTCAAACTGAGCGAGTTTCTGAAAAATTCTGGACATTATTTCATCCGATTCTTCTTATTATTCTTACTACATTTTTTTTTCCTTCTTATTTTCACAATAGTAACCTTTGCTATGTTTGGCGTTTTTGGAACAATAGCCGATGGAAAAACTGAGCCAACATTTGTGGCATGGATGGTTTTTCCGAGTGCTTTTGCTTTTTTTATTATTACCTATTTGCTCAATGTGAGCGACTACGCCAAGGTTCTATTACACCGAGATGACTTATTGAATCCGTGGAAAGCATTTTGGAAAGCAATCGACTATGTTTTCAGAAATTTCAAAACCATGCAAATCTATTGGGCAGTTGTGGTGGTTAGCCTTACAGTGATGTTGGTTTATTTAATACTTGAATCGAGCATTGGTATGACTTCGGGTTTTAAAATCGGGTTGATGTTTATCATTCAACAGTTTTTTATTTTTTGCAGAGTTTTTATTCGTACTTGGAATCTGAGTAATGCCTTTGATTTTGTTTCTCTCCGCCCAATTCCGCTCACACCTAAGCCCATAATCATTGAACCCGAAATGATAGAAGAAGCCACACTGGAATCTCAAATCGACGAAGAACAAGATTCGGAAACTAAACTTTCTGAGTAGAGTTTGTGTTAATCTTCTTGTGATTGATGCCTATAAAACATGAATTATTATCAGCTGAAAAAACCAATATCATTGAGATACAAAATTTTATGTGTGTTAGCAGTGTGTTTAATTGGCTTCTTGATAATTTTATTAATCCTATATTTTTTGCAGAAGAAATACGAAGCCAAACGAGAAGCTATTTTGAAGAACCCTGTTAAATTAACAGGAATCGTTTTTAATAAAACATCCTACAAAGGTCATAGTTTTGATGTTGAATACTTTGTGAATAATAAAAGATTCGTATTAAAAGATGATGTTAATGAGGAAAACTATCGTAAATACAAATCAGGGGATAGTATTAAAATTATTTATGATAGATTAGCTCCTTCACAAGCTATTTTACTGGAAGATTTAAATAAATCAAATGGAAGATACAATAGTAAATAGAGTTGCCAAAAGCGGTTTATTATCACTCGACTTAGAAGATTATTACCACACAGGCGAACGAGTCGTTTATGATTTAAAAGACAATCTTTTCATGGGTTTGATTCTGAAAGAAAAAGATTTCAGAGAATTTATCAAATCTCATGACTGGAGTCAATATTTAGGCAAGAACGTAGCCATTACCTGCTCCGAAGATGCCATTGTGCCAACTTGGGCTTATATGCTTTTGGCAATTCAGCTTGAACCTTACGCCCATACGATAGTTTTTGGAAGTTTGGCCGATTTAGAAACCAAACTCTACGAAGAAGCACTTTCAAAAATCAATTTTCAAGAATACGAAGGTACGAGAGTAGTCGTGAAAGGTTGCAGTAAAGTTGCAGTACCCACGAGTGCATACGTAGAAGTCACTCGTCGTTTACGTCCGTATGCTCAAAGCATCATGTTTGGCGAGCCTTGTAGCACGGTGCCACTTTATAAAAAGCCGAAAGTATAATTCTTGCATAATTTTCTGTAATTTTGCGACCCGTTTGTACCACAATTCTCTGAATTGTGTTTATTTCTAATTAATTTCTACGATTTCAAACAACTTAGAAAGTTGTTTTACAAAAATATGGTTCGTGTAAGATTTGCTCCCAGTCCAACAGGTCCTCTACATATCGGAGGTGTTCGTACTGCTTTGTATAATTATCTTTTTGCCCGCAAAATGGGTGGAAAAATGCTCCTTCGTATCGAAGATACAGACCAAACCCGATACGTACCTGGTGCCGAAGATTATATTTTAGAAGCCTTGAAATGGGTAGGTATTGAAATCGACGAAGGACAAGGCGTTGGTGGGCCTCACGCTCCTTATCGCCAGTCGGAAAGAAAACCAATGTATCGCCAATACGCCGAGCAATTAATTGCCGAAGGCAAAGCCTATTATGCGTTCGATACAGCCGAAGAGTTGGATGAAATGCGTAAGCGTCTCGAAGAAGCAAAAGTTGACAATATGTCGTACAATGCCGTTACGAGAATGCAAATGAAAAACTCAATCACACTTCCGAAAGAAGAAGTTGAGGCAAGAATTGCTAATGGCGATGCCTACGTGATACGCCTGAAAGTGCCTTTGAAAGAAGAAATTCGCTTCAAAGATATTATACGTGACTGGGTTGTGGTACACTCATCAACGATTGATGATAAAGTTTTATTGAAGTCAGACGGTATGCCAACGTACCACTTAGCCAATATCGTTGACGACCACTTAATGGAAGTTACGCACGTAATTCGTGGTGAAGAATGGTTACCTTCTGCTCCATTACATATACTATTGTATAAAGCCTTTGGATGGAAAGCACCAGAATTTGCTCATTTACCCTTGCTTTTGAAACCAGAAGGCAACGGAAAATTGAGCAAACGTGATGGCTTATTGGGTAATTTCCCGATTTTCCCATTGGAGTGGAAAGACCCTTTTACCGAAGAAATCGCTCGTGGTTTCAAGCAAGATGGTTATTTGCCCGAAGCGGTTGTCAATTTCTTGGCATTTTTGGGTTGGAATCCTGGCACTGAGCAAGAGTTTTTTACGATGGACGAATTGATTGATTCGTTCAGTTTAGATAAAATCCATAAAGCAGGTGCAAGATTTATGATTGATAAAGCCAAATGGTTTAATCAGCATTACATCAAATCAAAATCTGAAGGCGAATTGGCCGCCATCATCAGAGAATCAAAAGCAGATTTATCTGATAAATTGGCAGTTAAATTGGTCAATTTAATGAAAGACCGTGTAACTTTCCCGCAGGAAATTATCACTGAAGTACCTTTCATTTTTGAATCACCCAGTTCTTACGATGAGGAAATTGCCAAATCGAAATGGAATGACGATGCTCGCAAAGCAATGGCCGTAATCAAAGAAGCAATTACTGGAATTAATGATGCTGATTTTACTTCTCAGAATATCCACGATACAATTTTTCCAGCTCTCGAAGCTGCGGGAATCAAAGCAGGTAAAGTAATGCAAGCCTTCCGTCTGGTTATCACGGGCGTAGGAAAAGGACCAGATTTGATGCTAACGCTGGAGATTTTGGGCAAAACCGAAGTACTTTCACGTATCGAAAAAGCGGTTATTGTTTTAGGTTAGCCCTTAGCGAGGTGCATCGAAGCGATTTAGCATTCCTAATAGCATAAATACACGAGACGTCGTTATTAAGACTCGTTGCATTGAATAATCAAGCGGAAACGAAGAAACATAAATACGGTACGCAATTACTCCATGGTATAATAGTACCAAAAACATAGCTATTGAGATATATAACTTACCTTTTTCTGGAAAAGGTAAAAACGTTGATAACAAAACGATATAAATCAATGGTAAAATATATATGCTTGAAAGAATCGCATTGGTGATGTTCGTAAGCGGAAATATTACCAAAAATAAAAAGGCTAAAGGTGTGAAGATATAAGAAATAAAAATTAAAAACGTTTTTGATTTTATAGAAAAATCTATCTTCGCACCTTCAAGTCTAAATAGTAAAATAATCACAATGAAATTGAGGATAATCAGAACAAACTTTATGATACTATTAATAAAAAAGTTTGTTGTATAGGTTATCATTGGAGAAAAAAGAGAAATCAATAAAGAAAGTATCAATAGTTTATCGCTCTTATTGAAATCTGATTTTCTTTCGGAATAATACCAATAAAGCAGGTAGCCAACGATGGCTACTTGTACAAGAAAAGATGGAAAACTTCCCAATATGTTATACACACTCAGTTCGAGAGCAAGTAGTAAGGAAATTATCCCAACTTTCAGCATAAATATTTGTTGTAAACTGTTTGTATTTAACAGAAAACGAAGAAATACAATTTAATAGATTCACGATACAAACATAGTATAATCATGGCAAAGAAAAAAAACGACGAAAAACCAAACGAGGAAAAACCCCGTGTACATAAAGACTTGGATGGTTTCGATATAAAAATCAATTCTTTCGGCGAAATTCAGATGAGTTACGACATCGAAAAAATCAACCAATTTCTCAACAAAACCGTTGATGATAAGAAACTTAGAAATCGCAAGTAATCTTACCGATTGAAAAATTCAACAACACCCTGTTGACCGCTAATCATCATTTTTCGTTTTTCTTCGTCCGATAGTTTTCGAACTTTCGGATTCATATCGTAATCATTGATATAAATCGTCCGCACAATATCTTCAGGTTTTGGTCGGCATACGGTTTCAGTCATTATATTATACAAAGCCGAAACGTAACCTTTAAAATCTTGTATTTCAAAAGGAGCAAAACCTGTTTTCAGGTTGGTTTCATGTTCAATTTGTTCGCATCTTTCCAGCCTTAGCCCCAAAGTTTCTTCATTAAAAACGGGTTCATTTATTGTACTATCAGTGGCAGTACTCAAGTATTTTTTTTGGTCAAAAAGCTCAATCGGGTAGTTCATCAAAAGGCCACCATCAACAAAAACATCACATTCATCGCTCGGTAATGGATTTTCAATAACTTTTCCTTTAGCATTTATTAAAATCGACTGATAATATAGCGGAATCGACATCGAAACTCTAACAGCATCACATATACGCATATCAGGATATGTTTCGTGCGAAAAGACTACCACTTTTTGTTTTGAAAGGTTTACACCCGTCACATATAAATCTCGATATGGCACGGTTTGAGCCAACTCGTGCAATTCTGCAAAGGTTAGGTTTGGTTTATTTGTACGCTCAGTGATAAGCTTTTGAATGGTATTCAAGAAGTTTTTTCCTTCATACCAACCAAATTTTTTCAAAAAACGCTCACTTGCTCGAATAACCGTTCCTCCGTCATTGAAAGTTTCGATAGGTGTATCGGCAATAATCTGTGAAATTTCGGCCGCAGAATAACCAACTGCCAACAAACACGCCTGTATTGCTCCAGCCGAAGTCCCTCCTACTCGCTGAATTTGTGGTAAAACTCCTCGATTTTCGAGTTCAATCAATGCTCCACCATAGGCCACACCTTTAATACCTCCTCCTTCCATTACCAAATTTCTATAAACCTTTTGCTGAGCAAAACCCGCCACCGAAAACAATAAACAAACAACAATTTTATACATTTTAATAGACATATTTATTAAAAACCAAAAGCCATAAGTTTCATTTTTATTACCCACTGAAAACGCTAATTTTCGCAGAAAAGTATAAAATTTCGGCGTTTTTAGCCACATCTGCGAGAATAAAAATACTAACACATATAACCTTGAAAACTAACAAAATTTTAAACTTGCTATTACAATCGCTGCTTTACTAAATCAACACACAATCTAATCCTTTGATTTCAGTTATTATTATTTTTAAATTCATAACTTTGCACATTGAATTAAAATTATCCCAAATGCTCACTCATTCACTCAAACTACGTAAGCCCTTAGCAGTAATCGACCTCGAAACTACGGGTGTAAATGTAGCTAAAGATAAAATCGTAGAACTCTGTATTGCCAAAGCAAAACTCGACGGCACAGTAGAAGTAAAAACCAAGCTCATCAATCCTGGCATTCCGATTCCACTCGAAACGAGTCTTATCCACGGCATTTATGACGAAGATGTAAAAGATGCTCCTACTTTCAAGCAAATTGGCAAGGCTCTTGCCCAATTTTTGGAAGGCTGCGATTTGGCAGGGTTTAACAGCAATCGCTTCGATGTGCCGATGTTAGTAGAAGAGTTTTTGAGAATGGATGTTGATTTCGATATTAAAAATCGCAAATTAATTGATGCCCAACGTATTTTCCACCTCATGGAACCTCGTACGCTTTCGGCAGCCTATAAATTTTTCTGTAATAAAAGTCTCGAAAATGCCCACAGTGCCGAAGTTGACACATTAGCTACACTCGAAGTACTTTGCTCACAAATAGAACGCTACGAAGGAGTAAAAATCAAAAACGATAAAGGGGAAGAATACGAACCAGTAAAAAATGACATGGACGTATTACATCAACTTACTTCGGCCAATATTGTTGATTTTGCTCAACGAATGACTTTAAACAAAAATGGGGAAATCGTGTTTAATTTTGGTAAACACAGCGGAAAATCCGTAAAACAAATATTAAAAAATGAGCCACAATATTACGATTGGATGATAAATGGAGATTTCCCGCTTGATACCAAACGTAAACTGACCGAAATTAAGCTCAAAATGATGCTTGATAAATAGATAAAACACTGAATATCACAGCACCTTCAACAATTTTCTTAAAAAGCACACTATAAAAACGAATATTGTTTATTTTTGCGAAAATATTCTTAGACACACGCCCCAAAAGAGCGTATTTTTAAAGAATTAATTAAACTGTTAATTGATAAAGAAATGCAAAGCCAAATACCTGACATTTTTCAGATACCCCTAATAAATTATGTATTATTAGCCAGTATCTTGTTTATTATCGGTATCGTAGGTGTACTTATTCGCCGAAATGCCATTATTATTTTTATGTCTGTTGAATTAATGCTGAATGCTGTAAACCTCCTTTTGGTGGCATTTTCGTCGTATCGTTCAGACCCAGCGGGACAAGTCTTTGTATTCTTCATTATGGCCGTAGCTGCTGCAGAAGTAGCCGTCGGACTCGCCATTATCGTAATGATTTACCGCAATATTCGCTCAATTGACGTGAGTCTTTTAGATAAATTAAAGTGGTAAGATTGAATGAAATGTAAAACGATATGTTTCGTTTTTTATACTTCATTCATCATTATTCTTTGAAAATATAATTTGTAAGATATGTTATTAATAAAACTTATACCTTTATTTCCACTCATCGGTTTTTTAATCAATGGGCTTGGTTTTCGCAAAGTATCTAAAGGTCTGGCAGGTTGGATTGGCACAGGAGCTGCCCTTCTTTCTTTTGTTGGAGCTTTTTCAGCTTATCAAGCATTTATTGCAGGTGGCCAACAACCAATCATCGTTAGTATTTTTGATTGGATTACGGTCGGAACGCTCAATATCAATTTCTCTTTCCAAATTGACCAACTTTCTATCTTGATGCTCTTCGTTGTGACGGGTGTGGGTACGCTCATTCATGTGTATTCGATGGGCTATATGCACGATGATGAAGGTTTTGGTAAATTCTTCGCCTTCTTAAATCTATTTTTATTCTCGATGTTGTTGCTCGTGATGGGTTCAAACTACATCGTGATGTTTATCGGTTGGGAAGGTGTAGGTCTTTGTTCATATCTATTGATTGGTTTCTGGAACAAAAACTTTGAATACGGCAATGCCGCTCGCAAAGCGTTTATCATGAACCGTGTCGGTGACTTAGGCTTTTTGATTGGTATTTTCTTAATTATCAATCAATTTGGCACAGTTGAATATCTTCAAGTTTTCGACAAGGCAAAAGGTTTGACAGTTGGCGATGCAACCATCGTAGCCATTACAGCTTTCTTGTTTATTGGAGCAATGGGTAAATCAGCCCAAATTCCGCTTTATACTTGGTTACCAGATGCGATGGCAGGTCCAACACCCGTTTCGGCCTTGATTCACGCCGCTACGATGGTAACCTCTGGTCTTTACATGATTGTTCGCTCAAATATCCTTTATACACTTGCCCCTGGCACACTCGAAGTAGTAGCATGGGTTGGTGTAGCAACGGCTCTTTTTGCGGCAACGATTGGTATCTTCCAAAATGATATTAAAAAGGTATTGGCTTACTCAACCGTGAGTCAGTTGGGTTATATGTTTATGGCAATGGGTGTTTCGGCTTATACGTCGGGCTTTTTCCATGTTGTCACTCACGCATTCTTCAAAGCATTGTTATTCTTGGGTGCTGGTAGCGTTATTCACGCCATGAGTGGCGAGCAAGATATTCGTCGAATGGGCGGACTCGGCGGTAAAATCAAAATTACAGCCATTACATTCCTTATTGGTACAATTGCTATCTCTGGTATTCCGCCATTTGCAGGTTTTTTCTCAAAAGATGAAATCTTGGCCCACGTTTACGAACACAATAAAATCATGTGGGTATTGGCAGTAGCTGGCTCAATGATGACGGCTTTCTATATGTTCCGTTTGTATTTCTTGACTTTCACAGG
>JAIYBU010000085.1 GCA_027488335.1 Cytophagaceae bacterium | reverse complement strand
TGTTTTCGTTTAAAAGCGTTTTCTTTGCAGTCGTTTTTCACCAAACTACAGTTCAAAATGTCAGCAATTGCAACTAAAGTAACGCAAATTATCGTTGAGAAACTCGGCGTTGATGTATCAGAAGTAACTCCAGAAGCTTCATTCACAAATGACTTAGGAGCTGATTCACTCGACACTGTAGAATTGATAATGGAATTTGAAAAAGAATTTAATGTCTCTATTCCAGACGACCAAGCAGAAAATATCCAGACAGTAGGTCAGGCTATTACTTACTTGGAAGAAAATTCTAAATAAGTATTCTTAAGTACCGAGTGCCGAGTATCGAGTTTATGGCCATGTTTTCATACCTAAAACTCGGTACTTTGAACTCTGTATTTTTTTACTTTGACACAAACATTTACACTTTATGGCATTCAAACGAGTAGTTGTAACAGGATTAGGAGCATTAACACCTATCGGCAATACGGTAGAAGAATTTTGGCAGGGGCTTTCAACTGGTAAAAGTGGAGCAGCTACTATCACCCGATTCGATGCGAGTAAGTTTCGTACGCAATTTGCCTGTGAAGTAAAAGATTTCGATGTTACGAAGTATATTCCCCGTCAGGATGCTCGTAAGATGGACTTATTCACCCAGTTTGCGATGGTAGTTGCCGATGAGGCTGTCAAAGATTCTGGTCTTGATTTAGAAAATATCAATAAAAATAAAGTTGGCGTAATTTGGGGGTCGGGTATCGGTGGTTTGAAAACTTTTGAAGAAGAAGTTATCAATTTCTCAAACGGCGACGGAACTCCAAAGTTTAATCCTTTCTTTATTCCTAAAATGATTGCAGATAGTGCTTCTGGCCAAATCTCAATCAAATATGGTTTCCGTGGCCCCAACTACATCACGGTTTCAGCTTGTGCCTCCACAAATAACGCAATCATTGATGCCTTTAACTATATTCGTTTGGGCAGAATCAACGTTTGCGTTTCGGGTGGCTCAGAAGCTGCCGTAACTCAAGCGGGTATCGGTGGTTTTAATGGTCTGCGTGCCATGTCAGAAAGAAACGACGACCCAGCAACGGGTTCACGTCCGTATGACAAAGACCGTGACGGTTTCGTACTCGGCGATGGCGGTGCGGCCTTGATTTTGGAAGAATACGAGCACGCTGTAGCTCGTGGGGCTAAAATTTACTGCGAAATCATCGGTGGGGGATTCTCTTCGGATGCCTATCATATCACAGCTCCGCACCCAGAGGGTGAAGGTGCATATTTATCAATGGTTGATGCCCTCGATGATGCTGGAATTAAACCTGAAGAAGTTGACTATATCAATACACATGGTACATCAACTCCACTCGGCGACCCGCAAGAAATTAAGGCAATCGAAAAACTTTTCGGCGAGCATACTTATAAAATGAGTATCAGCTCAACTAAATCAATGACAGGCCACTTATTGGGTGCTGCAGGTGCGGTTGAATCGGTTGCAGCGGTTTTAGCAATCAAACATCAGGTAGTTCCACCAACAATCAATCTCTTCAATATTGATGAGTCAATTGACCCTCGAATAGATTTGACACCAAATGTTGCGAAAGCTCGAAAAATAGATGTAGTTTTGAGTAACTGTTTTGGTTTCGGTGGGCATAATGCTACGTTGATATTTAAGAAAATTTAATTTCGAATTCGTGTTGTCGGTAGTAAGCAATTCTTTTTGGGGGCTTTTCAAATCTGATTCTAAGGAACGCAGTTTTAGAAAATCGGTGGAGCAGATAATTGGTTCAAAACCAGGAAATCCATTGCTCTATCAACTTGCTTTTAGACATACGTCTGCTTCGAAAGAAACAAATATTGGTGGGTTCAGAGAATCAAACGAAAGACTCGAATACCTAGGTGATTCGGTTTTAGGTATGATTGTGGCTGAATACCTCTTCAAAAAATATCCTTTCAAAGATGAAGGTTTCTTGACCGAGATTCGCTCTCGTATCGTAAACCGTGAGTCTTTAAATATTTTAGCACGTAAGATAGGTTTAGAGCGACTCATTGAATTCGATGGACAAAGAGTCGCTCATAACCGAACTTCCATGTATGGCGATGCTATGGAAGCTCTTATTGGGGCAATTTACTTAGATAAAGGTTTTCGTTTTACGAAAAAATTTATTTTGAAAAAACTTATCGCCAACTACTTCGACCTTGATACGGTCATTCAAACCAATACAAACTACAAGAGTATCTTGCTTAGCTGGTCGCAACAAGAAGGCAAAAAGGTTTCGTTCGACATTATCCAAGAAAACGGCAAACACCACTCTAAGGAATTTGTGGCACAAGTTTCGGTCGATGGCATAGCTGTAAGCAAGGGTGGGGGATGGAACAAAAAGAAGGCCGAACAAGAAGCCGCTCGCCGAGCTTGTGAAGCCTTGGATATAAAATCTTAATTTATTGGTAAATTAAACTATCCTCTATTTAGTTCGTAGTTATTGTTCTCTGTTTTAAAATACCCACCTTTCTACTATTTTTTTTGTTTTCGTTCTTCCTTTCGTTTAGGAAAATGATTTGCAAATATTTGTATGTGAAAAAGAAACTGAAAATAGGTAATAGTATCTTCCACGAAATTCAGTTTGAAAACTTAGCTCAATAAGACATGTAATTTTTCACTTCGCCAAAAACTACCATTTCTATTGGTAGTGCAAGAATTACCCTTTTACTTAGTATAGTTGAAGATAAGAGGGCAGCCCCAATCTACTGTTGAATAGAAGATTGGCAATACGTACTTCAAATTTGCAAATTCAAGAGCATCTTCTTAATTTTAAAAACTTTCAAATATATAAAGTAGGTCTTTCAAAAAATTTAAAATTCAACGCTCTAAAACAATGAAAAAAGTAATGATTTTAGCACTTGTTGCTTGTAGCACATTTGCGTATGCCCAAAAAGGCAAAACAGTAAATTTATTTGATGGTAAAACCACCAAAGGTTGGCATACATGGCACGAAACAACGGTAAAAGGTTGGCATGTAATGGATGGTATATTAATGACGCACGGAGGTAATGGCGATTTAGTAACTGATAAAGAATACGAAGACTTTGAACTAACTTTTGAATTTGAAGCCGCTCCAAAAGGTAATAGTGGTGTTATTTATAAAGTATTGGAAACGCCAGAGGCAACGGCTTCGTATATGTCAGGGCCAGAGTATCAAATCATTGATGATAAAAATTACCCTTCGCCAATTAAAGACGTGCAGAAAACCGCTGCAAACTATGATATGCAAGTACCTGCCGACTTATCGGTTGTAAAACCAGCAGGACAATGGAATATAGGCAAAATCATCGTAAAAGATAACCACGTTGAACATTGGCTCAATGGCAAGAAAATGGTTGAATACGAATATGGTAGCACCGACTGGCAAGTGATGGTAGCTAAAAGTAAATTTGCCAACTGGGAGTTTGCTAAAGCTCATTCAAAAGGGAAAATTGCCCTTCAAGACCACGGAGATATGGTTTCGTTTAAGAGCATAAAGATAAAAGAGTTATAAAAATAAAAAAGGAGAGCTTTCAACGGCTCTCCTTTTTTTGTAGTCTAATAAACTTAGAACTTTATTGATATACCTGCTGTGCTATATGGCACACCACCCTCCACATAAAGAGCGATTTTGTCTTTGATATAATATCTTGCTCCCAAAACACCGCCTAAGATAATACCTGCATTTCTGCCCGAATAATACGAAGAATAAGCGTCACTATAATTTACGGTTCTAAATCCGCCAACAGCACCAATATACGGGTCTAATTTTTCTTCGTTGATACCGACTTCCTTTAAATATTTACCAAAGTGAGCAGCAACTCTACCAGCAACACCAATGTATGAAACTCGGTAGTTAAAGCTTGATAAATAACCGTAGCTTCTTGAAGAATAACCTCCAATAACACCTACACTAAGAACGTCGGAGATACCATAGTCAAGTGCAGCATTTGCCCCAAGACCGTAGCCTACACCTACGCCAATGCTAAAGTTCTTTTGACCTTTTTCAAATGCTTGTGCATTTATATTTTCTGAGAATAAGAAACACAATGTTATTACGATTGAAAGTGTGAATATTTTTTTCATGATGATATAATGTTTTATGGATATTTGTAAAGAGGCTGAAATTTAGATAAACGCTATTTTAAAACAAAAGCAATGAGCAAAAAATGACAGAAAAATTAATTAAACGGTCAAATATTAATTAAAGGTCATTTTGCAACCTCGTCTAAAATTTGATTATACACTTTTGAGCGACGCCTCATTTTTTCGTTAATCGTTATTTGTTCGGCTTTTTTGTAACCTCCCATATAATACCGCTGAAACCAAGGTGCAGCCGTAACAAGAATATCAAATGGACTTGTACTTTTAACAGCTGATACAATGCCCCAAGTGGCAATGCCTACTGTGAGAATAATTGAGTTTGTACCGTTTTTTATATCGCCCGCATAAAACTGTCCAAGACCAGGAATAATCATGCTCATGATTCGAGCGGCTTTGGGGTTGAGTCGATTTATCTTTTCATTCTTATCAAATAGCTGTTCTATCTTTATTCTTGATTCAATATTTGAAGAATCAACTAATGACAAAAACTGTGCTTTTGCTAAATCATATTTTTCAGTGGAAAAGTTGAGTATAGCCGTATAGAATGTTTTTCTTTTGGTTTGTTCGATATTTAGATTTGAGGGTAAATTTAGAAGTTCAATTTCTGCATATTCAAAGTTATTCAGAATTAAATAACACGACATTTTTCTAAAAATAATCTCGGCCTTCGCACTATCTGATTTTTGTTGAAAAAAAGCCAGTTCATAATAATCGGCAGCTTCTTCATACTGTTGTGTTTCGTACAGGCAGTCAGCAATATTTTTGTAGCAGTCTTTTCGGTAATTATCTGTTTTATCAAAATAAATAACCCTTCTGTAAGTTATACTTGCTCCAGCATAGTCTTTCTTATTAAAAAGCTCATTGGCAAAGTCAAAACTTTGTTTGAGGTCTTGAGAAAAAGAGGTTTTTACTATAAATATAAAAAGTATTAAAAGTATTTTTTGCATAATTATCGACTCAATAATAACTATTAAAAAGATTTTCTATTTTGGTTCGGATACCCAAATGGCTTTTTTTGTTGTAGCCTTTGGCCGAAACCACCGAGCCGTAGATATTTCCTAAATAAAAACCAAACCCTATTCCGCCGTAAATCCAACCACGAGTACTTTTCATACCACTTTTATTAAAACCTCTTATCGACTGAGCTGCCATTGTTCCGACAAAGAAAAGAGATACAATTCCGTCTTTCCAATCTTTCGCATACATACGCCCGCTTCCTGGAACAACGGCTGACAGAATACCCGCCAACGCAGGACTTTTACGTTTGATAGCTATTGCTTGTTCGGTCAAATCTTTATAATTTATAGCTAATGTATGGTCTTCTGGTTTGATTGTTTTCAAGATTTCATTCGCACTTTTATACTTATCTTGTAGAATATCTGACGTAGCAGAAAGAATTGTTTTATCGGCTGACGAAAGTTTTTCGTTTGTTTCCCAAAAGTTTTTGGCGACTTCGTAATCTGATTTTAAAAGAAGAGTCCGCCCATACTCAACGGCCGATGATGCACTCATCGAAGTCAGTTCTGGGTAAAGTTGTTTTCCTCGAATAAGTGCTTCGTCATATTTTCCCGAACGACGATACATAGATAGGAGAGAGGTTTTCAACGTATCATTTTCGGGCGACATAAAAGTTAATCGCTCAAATTCTCGTGTCGCCAAATCATATTGACCAGACTTGGCTAAGTATTCAGCGAATTTTTTGGTATTTTCAAAACTATATAAGTCTTGGGAAAAGACATTTGTACTGTATATAAATATAAAAAGTATTAAAAGTTTTTTTTGCATCGTCAAGGTTTATCTATCAGTAATTTTGCTTTAAAATCCATTGTGTATTTTTCGGGGCTCAAACCATTACAGCGAGTGAGCCTATCCATTGTTTTGATTCCGCCCATCACGACTCCGCTTTTTTTAACGGCTAAAATTCCAAACTCGGAACAAGACGGGCTGAAAGTGCAGACGGTCAAATCTTGCGAAGAAAAGAAAGTTTTATAAAAAAGAAATAAACCCGAAAACAAATACTGAACCTCGTTACGATTTTCTTTAGCTTCAGTATATGTTCGTTTTTGTGGTGGCTGAATAACCCCTCTAAGCAAATTTATCTCTGCCTTACTTTGTGCCTTTAGTTGATTGTTTAGACTTAGATTTAATAACAGGAATAGGATAATTATAGGTTTCGTTTTCATCCTCTTGGTCAATGATAATATTTTTATAAGTTGTTTGTTGAATGTTTTGTGTACCATCTGAATTATAGGATATTTGAGTTACCTGCTTCGGAAACTCCACACCGTTGAAATTAGAATATTCTTTAAAAAACTGTTGACTCAATAGTTTTTCGTTGGCATCATAAAAGGCAATCGCATCTAATTTTTTGTTGACATTGGCCATTTTTATTTTTCCGAGCGTTTTCATTAGCTGTTTTTCAACGACGCTCCAAGTTGTTATTACTCTACCATCTTTATCTTTTTCAACTTTTGATATTTTGTAAATTTTTGCCACATTTCCTGAATTTAATCCATAATCGGCCAGTTTTCCAGAAAGTGATAAATGAAATATCGAAAATTCATTTGATGCCAAAACGGTTTGTGTAGAAACACTATCTTTCGTGATTTTGTAAAGTGTAGTATCTTTAATAATGATAGTTTCTTTTTGTGGAAAAGTAAGTTTATAAATAACTTTTAGAGAGGTCTTATCATAATAAACCTTCCCGACGGTCAAACGAAACGAACCATTCGAGAGTTTATCTTTGATAGAAACATCAGATTTGATTCGATAAAATTGTTGAGCGTTACCAACCTGAACACCCAAAATAAATGTCATTAATAAAAGAAAAATGTTTTTTTTCATAAAATCCAATTTCAAGTAAAATCTCAGCGAATCTTGCTCTTAAAATGTTCCTGCACTCAATCCGATTGCAATCAAGACAATGTAAATAACCGCCACTACTCCACCAGCAGTCAAACATCCATAGAGAGCTTTTTTGGTTTGTTCTTTATCTTCAGTAATTACATAGACAAGTAAGATACCTAATCCCCCTAAGAAACATCCCCACCAAAAGGCTGGAATATTTAAAGGTAACTCCGTATCTTTTGTCACATTGTCTAAAGTATTTGTGTCAAGTTCAATATCCTTTAATAGGTCTGTATTTTTTATTGTTTCAAAACTTGCTTCAGTATTTTGCTCAACAAATGCCTCAACTTTATTAAGTTTTTCGAAAGTGGTATTTATGTTTTCTTGGTTATATACTAAAACTTCATTTTCCGAAATATTATTATTCAATGACGATATTTCAACATTTTTTGTCAACACTTCCGAAGCAGTCAGTTGATTTGTTTCAGTAATATCATTAGTTGTTGTGCCTATTATTTCATTCTTGGCCTGATTAGAAACTTGGCGTTGGATTACTATTCTCGAAGACTCATAGTTTTCTACTTTACCTTTCTGTACATAAGCAAATTGCTTTTGATGACAAGAAGTAAGTGCTAAAACCAATGCAATTGTAGAAATAATTGTCGATTTCATAACATTAGATTTTTGTGATTATCAATAAACAAAAATAGCCCAGTCTTTTGATTTGGGCTATTTTTGAGGATGCTAATATTTACTATTAGAATGAAGCTAATACTACAAAGTAGTAAACTGCCCAAAGAACAGTCCATGCTAAACAACCATATAATGCTTTTTTAGTTTGCTCTTTGTCTTTATCAGTGATTAAGTAAACTGCTAATACTCCAAGTAAGCCAAGTACACAACCCCACCAGAAAGCAGGAATACCCAATGGTAATTCTCCAGCTACGACTGCATTAGTTACATTTGTATCTAATTTTAGGTCTTCTGTAAGTGCTGTTTCTTTTACATCCTCAATAGTTACTCCTTCGTGAGCAGCAACATATTGCTCTAACTTATTCAATTTTTCAAATTCTGCATTTACTGCTTGCTCGTTGAAAGTCATTACTTGGCTTTCTGTTACTGCAGGAACTGTTGTAGTTTCAGTATTCAAAGAGGATACTGTTACTGAATTGTCAGCTGCTAATGTCACTTCTGTTGGGGCGACAATCGAAGCGGTTGCTTGTTCGACAATGGCAACATCCATTGATGGTTGAGCTGCTACTACTTGTTTTTTAACCACTGTATAAGTGGGTGTGCTACTCTTTTGGAAAGAAGCATATTCTTTCTTTTGGCAAGAGGCTAACACTACAATTGCAGAAAGGAATAGGATTAATTTTTTCATACGAACAAATGGTTTAATTGTTAAGAGAATGATTACTTGGGTATAAAATAAAAGTTGATTTACAAAATGATTGTATTGATAATCAGCATTTATTTTCATAAAATACAAATGAACACAAAAATTTTATCTTTGCATTTCCTGTACAATTAAAATTAAAAAAATATTTACTTAACGGTCAAAAAAGTATTTTATGGAATGTGAACATAAGCATATAAGCTACAAAAACGAATTAAATTTGAGCGAGGAAGAATTGATAGCTGAATCGGAAACTATTTTGCTGGCTCTCAAAAAACGTCGTTCGTTGAGATTTTTTTCTGATAAAACTTTTCCAGCCGAAGTAATTGAAAACGTGGTGATGGCTGCTTCAACCGCACCATCGGGGGCAAACAAACAACCATGGACTTTTTGTATCGTATCTTCACCCGAACTGAAAAAGCAAATCAGAATCGCTGCCGAAGAAGAAGAACGAATAAGCTACGCAAGTAGGATGTCGGAAGAATGGAAAGAAGACCTAAAACCTTTTGCCACCAATTGGCAAAAACCTTTTTTGGAAATCGCACCATATTTGATTATTGTATTCAAGCGGGTGTACGAATTCGAGATAGGAGGGAAGAAACACCAAAATTATTATGTCAATGAGTCAGTCGGGCTTGCATGTGGATTTCTACTTTCAGCTATACACAAATTGGGCTTGGTTGCACTTACACATACACCAAGCCCAATGGATTTTTTAACTAAAATTTTAGAACGCCCATCGAATGAACGACCATATTTATTGATTCCTGTTGGCTACCCTGCCGATGATGCGACCGTTCCAGATATTCAACGAAAGAGCAAAAAAGATGTGCTTATTTGGTACCAGCATTAATTATTTTATTCTATCACTAAATACTTTTTTGAACTTCTCAACTTTTGGTTTTACCACCATTTGGCAATAAGGGTTAGAACCATTTAAGTTAAAGTAATCTTGGTGATAATCTTCGGCTTTGTAGAAAACACTCGCAGGTTCGAACGTCGTTACGATTGGGGCATCATAAGCCCCTGATTGGCCTAAATCATTTTTAATACTTTCGGCAATTTGTTTTTGATTTGCGTCATGATAAAATACTGCCGAGCGATATTGTGTGCCAATATCTCCACCTTGACGATTGAGCGTAGTTGGGTCGTGGGTTTTCCAAAATACCTCCAACAATTCTTCAAACGAAATAATGTTAGGGTTATAGGTAATCTGACAAACTTCAGCATGGCCTGTTTGACCTGTACATACATCTTTATAAGTTGGGTCTTTGAGCGTGCCACCCATGTAGCCTGATTCTACTTTTTCTACGCCTTTTAGCTTTTGAAACACCGCCTCTACACACCAGAAACAACCTGCAGCCAACGTTGCAATAGCATTGCTTGGCAGAGCCTTATTTTCTACTTTTACATTTTCTTGATTCATTTTCTTAACTTTGTTTTTTACGATTTGAGCATTGGACAAATTTCCAATCAGCAGAAACACAATCAGTGCGACTTTATTTTTCATTCTAACAATTTACTTTTGGGTTATGTTTCTTTCCTATCAAATTTAACTTTAAACCATCACGCTACATTGCATAGCAAAATCTACAATCCAATGAAAAAAATTGATATTAACGACTTTAAATTTAACGGCAAAGGAAAGTTTTCTATTAAGAAATCGGAGACCAAAGTTAAGGATTTTTATGAAGATAAAGAAGAATATGAAATCGCTTTGAAATCGCTACAAACGGAACTTGATGAACTTCAGGAAAAAATGTTTGCTCATAATAGATATGGTCTGTTGGTTATTTTGCAGGCGATGGATGCCGCAGGAAAAGATGGAACACTAAAGGCTGTATTTTCGGGAGTAAACCCGCAAGGCATCAAAATTTATTCTTTTAAACGTCCAACCGAAACCGAACTTGACCACGATTTTTTGTGGCGAACAAACATGCAACTTCCCGAACGTGGAACAATTACGGTTTTCAATCGTTCTTATTATGAAGAAGTTTTGGTCGTGAAAGTTCATCCAGAAATTCTTTTGAATACCCAAAGGCTTCCTGCGGAGACATCGGACAATTTGAATACAGTTTGGGAAAACCGCTACGAAGATATTTCAAACTTGGAAAAATATCTTACTCGCAATGGCATTCAAGTTGTAAAGTTTTTTCTGAATGTTTCAAAAAAAGAGCAATCAGAACGCCTCATCGAACGTATTGAAGACCCAACCAAAAATTGGAAGTTTGAAGAGCAAGATGTAAAAGAAAGAGAATTTTGGGATGATTACCAGGCAGCTTACGAAGATGCCATAAATGCCACTTCGACCGAGCAATGTCCGTGGTATATCATTCCAGCAGATGATAAGAAAAATATGCGGTTGATTGTGGCCAGTGTGCTTGCTGAAAAGCTAAAATCGTTGGATATTGATTTCCCAAAATCAGATGCTGCACGGCAAGAAGCCTTGAAAGGTTTGATTCATAAAATCCGTTTGCAAGACAAAAATTAATTTCGCAATAAAAAAAAAAAAAAAAAAAATAGCGATATTATTAAACGGCACCATTTTTACAAAAAAACACTAATACTATATAATTTAATCGTTTTATAGAATAAACAATAAAACATCATCTTAACAAAAGATTTGACGGTATTTAATCATAACTTAAAGGGCTTTTTTACCTTTGTATCATATTTATCAGGACGCAGAATTATATCTGCGTCCCTTTTGTATTTATAAAAGAACATTTATTGTGAAGGCACACGAATTATTAAAAATTTACGAAGAAGATAGTTTTATAAAGAACCTTCTTGAAGAAATAAAATCAAAAAAGAATGTTTATATCAAAGGACTATCAGGAAGTTTAGACGCTATCATAGCTTCGGTCAATTATAAGGTAAACCCGCAACATAATGTCTTTATTCTAAGCGATAAAGAAGATGCCGCCTATTTTTATAATGACTTGCAAAACTTGCTGGGTGAAGACAATGTATTTCTTTTTCCAATGTCATACAAAAAGCCTTATTTGTATGAAGAAATTGATAATGCGAATGTGCTGCAACGTTCGGAGGTTTTGAATCAGCTCAATAATGATAAAACTAATCTTTTGATTGTTACTTACCCCGAAGCACTCTCTGAAAAGGTAATTAACAAGAAATCATTAATTGCCAATACACTTCAAATCAAAATAGGAGAGAAGCTTGATGTAAGTTTTATTTCAGAGTTATTGGTTTCTTATGATTTCGAGAAAACTGATTTTGTTTATGAGCCTGGGCAGTTTTCTGTTCGTGGGGGTATCGTGGATATTTTTTCTTATGCTTCTGAATTTCCTTGTCGAATCGAACTCTTTGGCGATGAAATTGATAGCCTCCGACTCTTCAATCCTGAGTCTCAACTATCACTTCAATCGGTCAATCAAATCAATGTCATTCCTGATGTGCATAGTAAATTGATTCAAGAAACAAGAGAATCTTTCTTTAATTTTATTCGGAATAAAAGCACTATATGGATAAAAGACGCCGAATATTCTTTAGAATGTATGGAAGATTGCTTCAATAATGTTGAACAACAATTCCATAAAATACTTGAACAAAGTGGTGGAATAAAAATAGTTTTGAAACCCGAAGAGCTATTTGAGACTCGCCGAACTTACTTAAACGAACTAAAAAAGTTTGATATAATCGAATTCGGCACGAAGTCTTATTTCAAAGATGCAGAGAAAATGGTTTTCCCATCAAAGAGCCAACCTTCATTTAATAAAGACTTCAAGAGGCTTATTGATAATGTCAAGGATAATCAATTAAATGGGATTTCAACCCTTATTACATCCGATTCTCTTAAGCAACTCAATCGACTTGAATCTATTTTTGATGAAATTGACCCGCAAACCAAGTTTCAAGCCTTAGAAATTTCGCTTCGTGCGGGTTTTATTGATGAACTCACAAAAGTGGCTTGTTATACCGACCATCAAATTTTTGACCGCTATCATCGATTCAAAGTCCGTGATAAATTTAGTAAATCAAAGGCCTTAACTTTAAAAGAATTAAGGTCGCTACAAACGGGCGATTTCGTTACGCACATAGATTATGGAATCGGCCGATTTGTTGGTTTAGAAAAGATTATGGTTGGCGATAAAGAACAAGAAGCTGTGAGATTGATTTATCGTGACAATGATATTCTGCTCGTAAATATACACTCTTTACATAAAATTGCGAAATATTCTGGTAAAGAAGGAGCCCCACCAACCATGAGTAAACTCGGCTCGGGCGAGTGGGAAAACAAAAAATCAAAGGTAAAACGACAGGTAAAAGACATTGCCAAAGAGTTGATTGCTCTTTACGCCAAGCGTCGCCTCGCTCCAGGTTTTCAGTTTTCAAAAGATGGTTTCATGCAAGCTGAGTTAGAATCTTCATTTCTTTATGAAGATACCCCCGACCAAGCAAAAGCAACAAGCGATGTGAAAGATGATATGGAAAAACCGTATCCAATGGATAGGCTGGTTTGTGGAGATGTTGGTTTTGGAAAAACCGAAGTTGCTATTCGTGCGGCCTTCAAAGCGGTGGCCGATAGCAAGCAAGTAGCGGTCTTAGTACCAACTACTATTTTGGCCATGCAACACCACAAAACATTTGCCGAACGTCTTTCTAAATTGCCTGTCAATGTCGAAGAAATTAGCCGCTTCCGAACAGCCAAAGAAATTTCTCAAACATTAAAAAATATAAAAGAAGGTAAAACTGATATTCTTGTAGGTACACACCGCATTCTTAATAAAGATATAGCGTTTAAAGACCTCGGTTTACTTATTATTGACGAAGAACAAAAGTTTGGAGTAAAAGCCAAAGACCGTTTGAAAGAAATAAAGCACAATGTGGATGTATTGACATTGACGGCAACTCCGATTCCGAGAACATTACATTTTTCTTTACTGGGTGCAAGAGACTTGTCTATTATTTCTACACCTCCACCTAACCGCCAACCTGTTACGACCGAGGTACATGTTTTCAAAGAAGAACTTATCAGAGATGCTATCAGCTACGAACTGAAACGAGGTGGACAAGTTTTCTTCGTTCACAACCGCGTGAACGATATTGAGTCAATTGCCAATATTATTTTCCGACTTGTGCCTGATGCTAAAATTGGAATCGCTCACGGACAAATGGACGGTGATAAGCTGGAGAAAGTAATGATGAAATTTATCGAAGGCGAATACGATATTTTGGTTTCGACCAATATCATTGAATCAGGCCTTGACATTTCTAATGCCAATACCATTATTATTAATCAAGCACAAAACATTGGTATGTCTGACCTTCACCAAATGCGTGGTAGGGTAGGGCGTTCCAACCGAAAAGCGTTTTGTTATTTACTAACTCCACCAGTTTCGCTGCTTTCAAAAGATGCACGTAAGCGTCTGCAAACGCTTGAAGAATTTTCAGATTTGGGTGATGGTTTCAAAGTATCAATGCGAGATTTAGATATTCGTGGAGCAGGAAATCTCTTAGGAGCTGAACAAAGTGGATTCATCAATGATTTAGGCTACGAAACTTATCATAAAATTTTAGATGAGGCAGTTCAAGAACTAAAAGAAAACGAATTTAAAGACCTCTTCACAAAAGATTTATCTTCGGCTATTGATTTAAGACTTCCAGATTGCCAAATCGAAACCGACTTACAAATCATTATTCCCGAAACTTATGTAAGTAATATTTCAGAAAGACTTTCGCTTTATAATCAATTAGATAATATTGAAAGAGAAGACGAACTGCAAGAATTCCAAAAATCAATGGTTGACCGATTCGGTTCCATGCCCGAAGAAGTTGAAAATCTATTCAAAATTGCCCGAATAAGATGGAAAGCTGAGCAGATTGGATTTGAAAAATTGACTTTAAAAAACAATATACTAAAAGGATACTTCGTTTCACAAGAGCGTATAGAATATTTTCAGACCGATAAGTTTGGCAAAATTCTTGATTACATTAAAAATAATCCAAAACATTGCTCACTTAAAGAAATTAAGTCTAAACTGCTACTTACAGTCGAAAAAGTACAATCTATTGATGTTTTAGATAAATTATTAAGCGGTATTATTTAATTTATCCTGTTTCTCAAGTAATTGATTTTCAGATTTCTACTGAAATATATATTGAATTACCTATTTTTGCAAAACGAATTTAATTAACAAAAATCATTCCGAAAATGAAAAAACTACTTTTTAGTTCGACTGCGGTTGCATTAGCTTTTGTGCTAATTCTAAGTGGTTGTTCGAGCAAAAAGAAAGCTTCAAGTATCAATCCTGGCCGCAAAAGTACGGCTACTGGTATTGCCTACAACAAGAAAAGTAAGAAAGGAAAAGAGCCTGAGGGTTTACAAGTTAAAGACTTCAAAGGCCAACCAGCAGGACCAAACCTTGTGTTTATTGAGGGTGGACGTTTTACGATGGGAACTGTTGAAGAGGATGTAACTTTCTCTCGTGATAATCTTGAAAGAACTGTGACTGTTTCGTCTTTCTATATGGATGAAACAGAAATTACGAATCTTCACTGGTTAGAATATTTACATGCCATTCAAAAAGACTCTTCACAAGAATTCTACGATACAGCTTTACCAGATACAACTGTTTGGTTAAGTAAATTATCTTTTAACGACCAATTTACTGAGCAATACCTTCGTTATCCAGGCTTCCGTATGTACCCTGTAGTGGGTGTTTCTTGGGTACAAGCTTCTGATTATTGTAAATGGAGAACTGAAGCAGTAAATGGAGAAATGGCCGCTCGCTTTGGCGATAAAGCTAAAAAATCTAAAAGTGGTGGCTTTGGTAAAAAATCTAAGAAAAGAGCAGCAGCACCAGAAGCTCCATCAGTTAAAGTTGGAGGTCGTTTAGCAATTGAATCAGGCAACGTTTTACCAGCTTATCGTCTCCCAACAGAAGCAGAGTGGGAATATGCAGCAAAAGCTTTGATTGGAACTCAGTATATGGATGAAAACCAATCAAACCAACGTATTTATCCTTGGGACGGTTCATCAATGCGTAAAAGCAAAGGAAAAACGAAAGGAACAATGCTTGCTAATTTCAAACGTGGACGTGGTGACTATGCGGGTATTGCAGGACACCAAAATGATAAAGGAACAATTACTGTAGAAGTTTATGAATTCCCTCCGAATGACTTTGGTTTATATCAAATGGCAGGTAATGTAAATGAATGGGTTTATGACCTTTATCGTCCAAACTCTTTCCAAGATGTAAATGATTTAAATCCTATTCGTCGTAATGAGTTCTTGGATGAAGCGAGTATGTACGATAAGAAAAACTTTAACTCTTTAGTAGATAATAATTTAAGAGTGTATAAAGGTGGTTCGTGGAATGATGTAGCTTATTGGTTATCACCAGGAACTCGCCGTGCTCTCGACCAAGATTCTTCTACTGCAACTATTGGTTTCCGCTGTGCAATGATTGCAATCGGCCCAAAAGGCAAACGTAAACTCTAATTAAAAACACTGATTATCAGTAAAATCCCCTCCCAAAAGAGGGGATTTTTGTTTTAGCATGCTGCCGCAATTGTTATCACCGAAATCTCTTTTACCTCAGCATTTAAAAGCGTTATACCCAACGATTCGATAGTTGAACCAGTTGTCAACACGTCATCCACAATAGCTATTCTTTTATTTTTAACTCTTTCATTATTAACTACTTCAAATATATTTTCAACATTCTGAAAACGCTCTATACGGCTCTTTTTTGTTTGTGTTGAGGTATGTGTAAGCCTTTTCACTATATTAGTCTCATAAGGCACATTTAAGGCCTCAGAAAGCCCCTCTGCAATGCAATCAGCTTGGTTATAACCCCTTTGAACTAATTTTGTTGGATGTAATGGCACTCCTATTATTAAGTCAATCTTTTTGTCAAAATTAGCTGCTTTCAAATCAACACCGTAGATTCTACCCAAATACTTTCCAACCTCTGGTTTATTTCTATATTTAAGTTCATGCAGCAGTTTCTGAACTTTTCCTTTCTTTGAAAACTTCATAAAGGTAATGGTATCAGTCACAGGAATTTTACCCCAAAACCTATTGGAAACCACATCCAGTCTTTGAATGTGTGAATTAGTTCTTGGCAAATCAATCATACAATTCATACAAATCAGATTTTCTCCACTCAAAAGAGCCTCTCCACAAGCTTCACAGCTTCGTGGATAGATTATATCTAAAAAATGCTTAAACCATTTCATAGTGTTTGTTTAAGTTTGTGTATAAAATCTTATATTATGACACAAGAAGACAACATTTTAAAAGAAAATTGGCAAACATTACAAAGTTTCCTAAAAAATAACCTCGGCAAAAAACCAACCGACCTTAATGGGGTTTTATTTCTTATTGGTGTCCAAGAACTTGGACAAGGTAAAAAAGTTTTTACAAAAGAACAAAAACAAGACCTTATGCACATTGCTATTTGCAAGGTTTTAAGCTTCGGTGGCTATTATGAACTCGAAGGTAGAGATGAAGAAGGCTGGCCACACTGGAAATTAATTACACCACTACCACATTTTGATATGCTTTCACAAGAAAAATTACTCAAACATTTCGTAATTGAGTATTTCAGAAAAGAGGTTGGACTTCATATTTAAAAGGCATTATAACTATTATATATCTAAAAAGTGAAAATCATTTCATATAACGTAAACGGTATTCGTTCGGCAATTAATAAAGGTTTAATTAATTGGTTAAAAACCAGCAACCCCGATATTTTGTGTTTACAAGAAATTAAACTTTCTGAAACAGAGTTAGTAAGTCCACTTTTTGAAGAACTTGGTTATCATTGTTATTGGTATCCTGCTCAAAAACGAGGCTATAGCGGCGTTGCTATCTTATCTAAAACAAAACCCAATAATGTGCAATACGGAATTGGTAATTCTCTTTTTGATGCTGAAGGCAGAATCTTAAGGGCTGATTTCGATACATTTTCTATCCTGAATATGTATTTTCCATCGGGTTCGTCAGGCGATGAACGCCAAGGTTTAAAGATGACTTTCTTAGATGATTTCCTTGTTTATGTTCAAGAACTGCAAAAAGAGTTGCCTAATTTAATTATCAGCGGTGATGTAAATATCTGTCATCGGGAGATTGATATCCACAATCCTAAGGGTAATGCAAATTCATCGGGCTTCTTACCCGAGGAACGTACATGGGTTGGCAAATTTCTTGATACTGGTTACGTTGATACTTTTAGACATTTCAATCAAGAGCCACATCATTATACTTGGTGGTCATATAGGGCAGGAGCGAAGCAAAAAAACTTAGGTTGGCGTATTGATTATCATTTTGCTACCGAAAGCCTTAAAAATCGTTTAGCAAGTGCCGCTATTCACCCTGACCAGTTGATGTCTGACCATTGTCCAATAGAATTAAACTTGCTTTAAAAATTTATTAAACCTTATACCATCATGTCAACATCTGTAAAAACTATTTTTGAAAAAATAGACGATTACAAAAGAAAGTATTATAAAAACCTGCTTATCAAAGGTTCTTTATTTACTTTGGCTTTGATATTCTCTGCCTTCTTATTAGTTAATACAGTCGAATATTTCGGTCGTTTTAACTCAACCATTCGAGCAATCTTGTTTTTTAGTTTTCTCGGAATGGTTATTTACTCACTTTTTGCATGGGTAGTTAAGCCATTACTTTATCTCTTTCATTTCAACGAGCCACTTACTTACGAAAAAGCTGCGAATGAAATTGGCAAGTTTTTCCCAGAAATAGGAGATAGGCTGCTCAATACTCTTCAATTATCTCAGCTTTCTGATAAGGATAATTCTTTACTTCAAGCGAGTATTGCTCAAAAAGCCAATGAACTGCGTTTTGTAAAGTTTGCTGATGCCATCAAGATTGACGAAAACAAAAAATACTTAAAATATGCTATTCCTCCTTTGTTACTTATATTGTTGATTGCGGCGGTTTCGCCAAAGTTTTTCAAAAACAGTACCGAGCGTATTGTTTATTTTCAGAAAGATTTTGCGGAAGAAGCTCCATTTAAGTTTAAAATAACAAACGAAGAGTTAAAAGCAGTTAAAAACGAAGATTTCAACCTGAATCTTACACTTATTGGCAATGCTATTCCTGAGGCTGTTTATTTAGTAGCCAACGACCGTAAGTTTAAAATGAATTCGGTTGATAACAAGAATTATACGTTTACTTTTTCAAAAGTTCAAAACCCTGTTGACTTTCACTTTTTAGCATCAGGTTTTAAATCAAACGAATTTGAGCTTGAATTAATTAGCCGCCCGAATCTTCTCTCTTTTGATGTTGCCTTGAATTATCCTTCGTATTTGAATAAATCGAATGAAAGTTTTGATAATGTTGGAAACCTCGTTGTGCCAGAGGGAACAACTGTTGAGTGGAATTTTAGAGCTGCTAATACAGATTCTTTGTATTTAATATTTGAAAACGAACCGAAGCATTTATCAAAAGATGGTTTTGGTGATAATTTTTCTTTCGTTCGTCGTTTAAAAAATTCTTCTTCTTATAAAATTCAATTAAAAAATGAGTTTAGTGCTAATCGTGAAAACATTGATTTCTACATTAATGTGATTCCTGATAAGTATCCACAAATTCAACTCGAACAAATTCGTGATACTACGCTCTTCAATTACATTGTTTTAGGAGGAAATATTAACGATGATTATGGTTTGGCTCAATTCAAGCTTTTTTATCGTCCCGTGCGTGATGTAGCACAAAATCAAGCACCTGCATTTACTTCGGTTGATGTGGCTTTTAATAAAACTCAAATTTCTCAAAGTTTCTATTATCAGTTTCCTTTAAATGATTTAAAACTCAATCCTGGAGAGAAAGTTGAATACTTCTTACAGCTCTGGGATAACGACGGCGTAAATGGTTCTAAAAGCACAAAAACACCCGTTCTGACGTTTTCTTTACCTTCAGCAAAGAATTATGACGCCGAAGTAGAAAAAGCGACTGAGAAGACCGAAAATATGCTTGAGAAGCTCAACGAGAAATCGAAGAAATTGAAGAATGACCTCAATAACTTAGAGAATAAACTTAAGAGTAAAAAAGACTTAGATTTTCAAGAGAAAAAACAGTTGGAAGAATTGCTTAAAAAGCGTGACGAGCTAATGGCTGAAATGAAAGCAATGCAAGAGCAGTTTGAAAAGATGCAAGAGAAAACTAACCGTTTTCAGCAACAATCTCCCGAACTCCAGAAGAAAATGGACCAACTCAAAAAGTTGATGGAAGAAATCATGAATGATGAAACCAACAAAATGTACGAAGAGTTGAAAAAAATGATGGAAAAGGGTTTAGATGAGAAAACGGTTGAGCAACTTGAAAAGCTAAAAAACCAAGAGCGTAATATGGATAAAGACATTGACCGTACGCTTAAACTTTTCAAACAACTTCAAATGCAACAGAAGGTTGAGAAAACTGCCAATGAACTGGAGAAACTTGCCGAGAAACAAGATAAATTGGGTGATGAATCTCAGAAAAATGAGAAAGAACAAAATCAACAGCAAAAAGATACTAAGAATGAAGAACTGAAAAAAGAGCAAGAAAAGCTCTCGAAAGAGTTTGAAGATAAAAAAGAACAAATAAAAGACATCGAAAAATTGAGCAAAGAAATCAAGAAAGAATTCGATGAACAGAAAGAAGAGCAAGAAGAGGTGTCTGAAGAACAAGAAAACTCAGAAGAACAACTCGACCAAAAGCAAAGTGGTGCTGCTTCAAAGAGCCAAAAGAAAGCTGCATCAAAAATGAAGAAGATGGCTCAGAAAATGAAAGAGTCTATGCAGTCTCAAGAGATGAAAGAAATGGATGAAGATATGGATGCTTTAAGAGCAATTCTTGAGAACCTTGTTAAACTTTCATTCGACCAAGAGAAGATTATGAAAGACTTCCGTAATATGAATGTAGCTGACCCTCGCTTCGTGAAACTATCGCAAGACCAATTAAAGATTCAAGACGACGCCAAAATGATTGAGGACAGTTTGTATTCTTTGGCTAAGAGAGTTCTTCAAATTAAGTCTTTCGTGACTAAAGAAGTAACTTCTATGCGAAACTCAATGGACGAAAGTGTGAAATTCATTAAAGAACGTAAATTGAATGTGGCTTCTGCTAAACAACAGTTTTCTATGACTTCCATTAATAACCTTGCTTTAATGCTTAGTGATACTTTTAGCCAAATGCAACAAATGATGGCCAATGCAATGCCAGGAAGCGGCAGTAAAGGAAAGAAAGGTAAAGCTCCAACACCTTCTTCGATGGGAGAGAAACAAGAACAACTTAATAAATCTATGGAACAATTGTCTAAATCTGGCAAATCTGGGCGTGGTTTATCGGAAGAAGCTGCTAAGCTTGCACAAGAGCAAGCCGAACTCAGAAAACGTATCCAACAAATGCAAGATGAATTAAAAGGCACAGATACTGGTAAAAAGCTTGGCAATGAATTAAAAGAACTTGAGAAGAAAATGGATGAGAACGAGACAGATTTGGTAAACAAGCGAATAAATTCAGATTTAATCAAACGCTCTCGTGACATTCAAACAAGATTGCTTGAAGCAGAGAAAGCCATACAACAGCAAGAAGAAGACCCTACACGTCAATCGAAGGCTGCCCAACAGTTTAACCGTCAGTCTCCGCCATCAATGGATAAATTCTTACAAGAGAAACAAAAGCAAGTAGAATTAATTCGCACAGTTCCGCCTAATTATACACCATTCTATAAGAAACAAACGGATAATTATTTTAGAAAAATCAAGTAAACGTTTTTCTTAGTAAATTTGCAGGGACGCACTAAATGCGTCCTTTTTTTGTTGATTATCATAAGACACTTTTTTTCCTTTTAAACAACTTTTCTTTTTTTAGGTTAACAAAGGAGTTTTTAAAATCCCTTTATACAATAATATTTTTTTGTATTATTTTAAAACAACGCAACGGAAGAAATTCCTCCAAAATACAAGATTAAAAATTCACGTTCCACGTGAAACACGGTAATCAATAAAAACACAAACGTTTCACGTGGAAACATAAATATAAAAGCAATGTTTAAAGAATACGATGTAATAGTAGTTGGAGCAGGGCACGCAGGATGCGAAGCAGCATCTGCGGCAGCTAATATGGGTTCATCAGTTTTATTAGTCACAATGAATATGCACACAATTGCACAAATGTCGTGCAACCCAGCAATGGGAGGTGTAGCTAAAGGACAAATAATTCGTGAAATAGACGCTTTAGGTGGTCAATCAGGAATTATTAGTGATAAAACAATGATTCAATTTAGAATGCTTAATCGCTCCAAAGGTCCAGCAATGTGGAGTCCAAGGTGTCAGAGCGATAGAATGATGTTTGCTCAAGAATGGCGAGATACAATGGAAAACATCCCGAACCTTGACTTTTGGCAAGAAATGATTGAGGGTTTAGTTATAAAAGATAATAGGGTAGTGGGCGTTCGTACAGGGATGGGTATCGAAATTAAAGGAAAATCGGTTGTATTAACGAATGGAACATTTTTGAATGGAAAGATTCATATAGGAGAGAAAAACTTCGGTGGTGGTAGAACAGGTGAAAAAGCTGCTCATGGAATTACGGAACAATTAATTGAATTAGGCTTTGAATCTGGCCGTATGAAAACAGGAACGCCTCCACGAATTGATGGTCGTTCATTAAACTGGGATTTAATGGAAGAGCAAAAAGGCGATGAAAAACCAGAAAAATTCTCGTACACGGATACACCAAGACTAACCAAACAACGAAGCTGTTACGTAACATATACGAACGAAAAAGTTCACGAAGTACTTAGAAAAGGCTTTGATAAATCACCAATGTTTAGCGGAAGAATAAAAGGTCTTGGACCAAGGTATTGTCCTTCAGTAGAAGATAAAATAAATAGGTTTGCAGATAAAGACCATCACCAAATATTTGTAGAACCTGAAGGATGGAATACAGTAGAGATGTATATTAATGGTTTTTCTACATCATTACCCGAAGAAATACAATACGAGGCATTAACGAAAATAAAAGGTTTTGAAAATGTAAAAATGTTCAGACCAGGTTATGCAATCGAATATGATTTCTTTCCGCCAACACAATTAAAACTTACGCTTGAAACTCACTTGATTGAAAACTTATATTTTGCAGGACAAATCAATGGAACGACAGGATATGAAGAAGCAGCATGTCAAGGATTGATGGCAGGAATTAACGCCCACAATAAAGTACACGAAAAGGGAGACTTTGTTCTCAAAAGAAACGAAGCATACATCGGAGTATTAATAGATGACTTAGTAAATAAAGGCACAGATGAGCCTTATAGAATGTTTACATCAAGAGCAGAGTTCAGAACTTTATTAAGACAAGATAATGCAGATATTCGCCTGACTCAAAAAGGATATGATTTAGGTTTAGCTTCTGAGACTCGTTTAGAAAGAATGAATTACAAAAAAAATGAATCTGGAAAAATCGTAGAGGAAATTAAAGTCAGAAAGATTACCCCCGATAACGCCAATAATTACCTCGAACAAATAGGTTCGTCATCTTTAAGAGAGAAGTCTTCTTTTTATAGTATTCTGAAACGCCCTGAAATAGAAATAGAAAACATTCGTTCATTGGATAATGATATGAAAGAATTTCTTAGTCGGTATGACGATGAAGTAATCGAACAAGCAGTAATACATGTTAAGTACGAAAGCTATATTGAGAAGGAGTTGTTGATGGCAGAAAAAATGTCTCGTTTAGAAGACTTAAATATTAATCCAAACTTCGATTACGAAAAATTATTATCAATATCTATCGAAGCAAGACAAAAATTAAAAAAGATAAAACCACAAACACTCGGACAAGCATCAAGAATAAGTGGAGTTTCGCCAGCCGATATTGCAGTGATAATGATACATCTCGGAAGATAAATAAAAATTAAAGTTTCTTAATTACCCTCAACTATTCGTTGAGGGTTTTATTTTTACTAAAAAATATTAAATCGTAAAATGATTAAAAGTAGTTTATTAAAAACCGTAATTCTGATTACTGGTTGTAAGTTATTAATAAGTTGTGCACAATTTGTTCCACCAACAGGAGGAAAGAGGGATGAAATTGCACCTAAACTCATAAACTCAACTCCAAAAGCTGAGCAAAAAAACTTCAAAGAAAAAACAATAAGTTTAGAATTTGATGAATTAGTGGATGTTACAAGTTTGAGACAAGAGCTTTTGATAATTCCAGAAGCAGAAGGCACGTATGATATTCGTTCAAAATCAAATACAGTAATTCTGAAATTTGATAAAGCATTTAAAGATAGTACAACTTATACGCTAAATTTCAGAAAAGGAATAAAAGACTTGAATGAAAGAAACGAATCAAGAAATCTGAAATTAGTTTTTAGTACAGGCAATCAGATTGATTCATTAAAAATTAGTGGAAACGTAAAAGGCTTACTCACTAATCAACCAGTTTTAGAAGCACATGTTGCACTATATAAACTTCAAGATTCATTAGACCTCAAAAAAACAAAACCTGATTATTTCATAAAAACTGATTCGAGTGGCAATTATCAGTTTGAAAATATTAAAAGTGGTAAGTATCGTATTTATGCTTTTATGGATAAAAATAGTAACCTGAAATATGATACAAAAACCGAAGCCATCGGATTCAGAAATGACACAATTAATTTAGATAAAAACTTTGGTGGAATTGATTTATTATTGGCAAATGCAAATAACGAAAAACCAAAAAGCCAAAAAGTACTACCTCGGGCAGAAGACTACACTATATTGTATGATAAGAATATAAAATCGTTTGAAGTAAAGTTTGAAAACAAAAACGATAGTATTCCTTATTACGGAGAAGACAAAGAATTAAAATTTTATAATTCAACCCAACGAACAGATACTTTAAAAGTAAATATTACTGTGACTGATTCAAGTGGAAATACTTTGACTTATTTACAGAAGATAAAATTCAGAGAACCAGAAAAAAAGAAAAAAGAAAAAAGAGCATATTTAACATTAAACATGAAACCTAAAGTTGGGGAAGTAGTAGATAAAAACTTCAAATACGAAATAAGTTTCGATACGCCCATTCTTAGCTTTAATAAGAGCCTATTTAAGATTCTGTCAGATACCATCAGAGAGGAGAAACTTGAAACCAACAACTTCACGTGGAATAAATCCAAAACAAAGTTAATAATCACAAAAGAGATAAATTCAGAGCGAGAAGTAAAGATTGAAATGAGTAGGGGAGTATTCATAAACATCAAAGGAGATTCAAGTGATAAACAAGATTTAAAATACCCAATCTTAAAATCAGAAAATTATGGATTGATTGAAGGAAACTTTGAGGAGAAGAAAACCAGCAAAATCATTCAGATTATCAATGATAAATATGAAGTCGTAGCCGAACAAAAAACCAGAGACAAGTTTTTGTTTCAAAATATAAAACCTGGGATATATCTATTACGAACAATAAATGACAAAAATGAAAACGGATATTGGGATTATGGCAATGTAGAAAAGAATATTTTACCAGAAGAAGTGACGTTTTATGCCGAACCAATCAGACTAAAAGCCAATTTTGAGGTACGTGGAATAGTTGTGAAATAAGAATATAATCAATATAATTTCGCGAAGAACTGAAAAGGTCAATTCAAAATAAAAAATATCCAAGAAATTTTGTGGACAAAGATGTGGATTGAATACCAATAATGTGAATTGAGTCGTTGAAAGCGTTGTGGGTAATTATTATAAACCGTGGACAGAAATCAAAAGAAGTGGAAAACGAATAAAACTCATGGTTTATCCTCAATTCACATCATGTTGATTAACGTGGACACACTATGTGGAAATGAAATATAATAATAAACAAAAAATATTTAAGGGCATTGTCAATAAATGGTATTAGAATTGATAATCAATAATATAAGTGTTAATTAAAGTAATAAAGCTGTGGACAAAGCTATTAATTATATACAAGCACATTTAAAGTGTTGTCAACAAACAAAGTTTATTCACATATCCACAGCAGTAATAACTTAAAACAGTAATTTAAAAATATATTTTATTTCTTTTTTTTAGGAAACTATGAAACGGTATTTATTGATAATTCTATTTTTTGGAATTCAAATCATGGCTAAAGGTCAAGACATTGAATTGGCAAATGAATACTTTAAACAAGGAGAGTACGAAAAGGCTAAAGATATTTTCCAAAAAATAGCGAAGGATAAAAACAACATTCGGTTGATTCATCAAAATTATATTCAGTGTTTGTTTAAGCTGAAAAATTTTGATGATGCTGAAAAATATTTGAAACGTCAGATAAAAAGTAATGACCTAACTGGAATAGTCTTTCGCTCGGATTATACGAGCTTGCTCGAAATGACAGGGAAGTTTGAGGAAGCCCAAAAAGAAATGGAGAACTTGATTGACCTTGCAGCAAGAAGCGAAGGCTCAATCTACGAACTCCAAGATTTGCTATACCGAAATTCAAAAACCGAACTCGTCATTCAGTTATTGAAAAAAGGGCGTGAAATTGCAAAGGACGAAAACAAGTACGCAATCTTGATGGCCAGAGCATTTCTTTACAACGGTCAAAAAGAACCGATGATTGAAGAAATGCTAAAATATGGTTTGCTGGAAGGAAATCAAGAGTATGTAAAAGCTACGTTTCAAGATAATCTGAAAACGGAAGCCGAAGTAGATATGCTCGAAAAAGCCCTTTACAGCAAGGTACAGAAGTTCCCGACTGAGCAGTACTACACTGACATCCTAATTTGGCATTTAATCCAACAGAAAGAGTTTACGAAGGCTTTTATTCAAACAAGAGCATTAGACCGACGTTTAAGACAAGACGGACAGCGTGTTTTTGAATTAGCCCAAACAGCCTTGGTAAACAAAGACTACAAAAGTGCCATTCAGATGTATGAATATGTGATGAAAGAATATCCACAAGGACAGTACTATGCCTACGCCCGACGAAATGCTTTATTCTGCAAAGAAGAAGTCGTAAAGACAACTTATCCTGTGAGCATTGCTGACATTCGTTCGTTGATAAAAGACTATCAAGGTTTATTTTCTGATTTAGGCCGAAATATAAAAACAATGGAGGCTCTTAGAAATACCGCTCAACTCTACGCTTTTTATCTCAACGAAAGAGATACGGCAATTTCTGTTCTCGAAACCGCCATCATGATTGCTGGTTCTGATAACACTTTCAGAGATAAATGTAAATTAGATTTAGGTGATATTTATATACTGAAAAACGAGCCGTGGGAAGCAACATTACTTTATTCACAAGTTGAAAAATCTCAGAAAGAAGATTTTCTCGGACAAGAAGCAAAACTCAAAAATGCAAAGTTACATTACTACAACGGAGAATTTGATTTAGCAAAAGATGTATTGGATATTTTGAAAAAAGCCACTACTCGTGAAATCGCCAACGATGCCATGCAGTTAAGTTTATTGATTCAAGATAATATTGGACTTGATACTTCAGAAGTTGCCATGAAAGAATATGCCAAAGTCGATTTGCTACTTTTCCAAAACAGAAATTCAGAAGCAATGGCAGCACTCGACCAAATTTTTGAAAAGTATAAATCTCATTCGTTGGCGGATGACATTTTATGGTTACGGGCAAATACCAATCTCAAAATCAATAAGCCGGAAAAAGCATTAGAAGATTTAGAGCTACTTCGTAAAAATTATAACTTCGATATTCTGGCCGATGATGCCTTATTTTTGCAAGCAAAGATTTACGAAGAAAACTTTCAGCAAAAGGATAAAGCGATGGAATTATACCGAGAAATTCTCCAAAAATTTCCAGGTTCAATCTTCGGAGCGGAAGCCCGTAAAAGATTCAGATATTTAAGAGGCGATACAATAAATTAAGCCTTTTTACATTTATATTATTGAAACGCCTCAAAACTTTCTGCTTTGGGGCGTTTTTGTTAAAAGAGTCTTCATAAACCCCTTAGATAGCCATTGAAACTACTTTTCCTCGTTTATCTAAAATAATCACTTACAAACTTTCACCCCATGAAATTCAAGTTATGCACATTATCCACATTGTTATCCACATTTGTATTATTAGCTAATGCACAAGAAGAAAGAGTAAAATCTTTTGGATATAACTACTACGGACAAAAAATAAATGAAAGAGCATTTTGTAGTCAATTCAGTTTTCGCTCAAAAGAAGTAGCCGAAAAAGCCGTTGACGAAATTGTAAGAAGAAGCGGACTAAAAAGAAACTTCTACGTCATGGAATGCCCAAATACTGATAACTGTTTTGCGGCCATTCAAGGGCAAACTCGATTGATAGTTTACGATGGTTCATTCATGAAAAAAGCCAATGATTTATCAAAATCAGATTGGGGAGCATTGAGTATCTTAGCCCATGAAATCGGACATCACTTGCAAGGCCATACAATCATAGAAGGAGGCAGCGACCCAGCCAAAGAACTCGAAGCTGATGAATTTTCAGGCTTTGTTATGTACCAAATGGGAGCTTCACTAAAAGATGCACAAGCAGCCATAAACAAACTAACATCCGATTATGATGGCGGAACTCACCCTGCAAGGCCCAAACGCTTAGCAGCCATAAAAAAGGGTTATGATAATGCCCAAGAGCTTTACCCAAATATCAAGAAAAGCGATGGAAGTGTAGTTACTCAGCCAAAGTCTCAGCCAACGCAACAAGCTCCGCAGCCACAAAGTCCTCCACAGCAACCACCTCGAACTGACCCACAACCAACAAATAATCAAGAAAATGTGGATAAAGTGGATAACTCAGTGGGCAATTCGGATGTATCAAGTAAAAGGCCAGATATTATTGCAACTAACACAACAAATGTGGAAAACAATAATGAAGTTGTGAAAAAAGGTGGATGTTTTGAAGGAGATTGTAGTGATGGTTTTGGAAAAATGATAAATCCTAAAACAGAAGAAAAGTACGAAGGAGAGTGGAGAAACGGAAAACGGGATGGAAGAGGTGTAGAATTCTATGCTGATGGTGAGAAAAAGTATGTAGGAAACTTCAAAAATGGTAAGTATGAAGGTAATGGTTCGTTTTTCTACAAAAATGGGGATAAGTATGTGGGTAAGTACAAAAATGGCTTTATGAATGATGATAAAGGTTATTTCATTTTCAATAATAACATCAGATTGGTCGTTCGTGTGGAAAACAATATAAAACATGGAAAAGCCATGAGAATCTACCCAGATGGTAGGAGAGAAGATACATTTTTTGTCAATGATATAGAAAAAAAAGGGTATATACCCGATAAGAAAATCAGATAAATAGATTAAAGAAAGGCTTCGTTTTAAACGAAGCCTTTCTGATTTATACTAACAGTAAAATAAAATTTTGATGAAAACTGAATAAATCAACGGCCAAGTTTAATTACCTTTGTCCCCTCAAAATATGATAACCTACTATGTCTTGGTTTAAGAGAACAGATAAAGGAATACAAACTCCGACGGAGATGAAGCGTGAAGCCCCCGATGGGCTTTGGTATCAATGTCCAAATTGCAAGAAAGCGATGCACACCCGAGAGCATAAACTCAATGCCTTTACGTGTATCCATTGCAACTACCACGAGAAAATTGGCTCAGAAGCATATTTTCAAATTTTGTTTGATGAAGGTGAATACACCGAACTCGACGAAAACCTCCGTTCAGGCGACCCACTAAAATTTACCGATACAAAATCTTACGTTGATAGAGTTCGAGCAACTGAAAAAAAATCAGGTTTAAAAGATGCCGCTCGAACAGCCTACGGTAAAATGGATGAACTCGACATCGTTATTACGTGTATGGATTTTAGCTTCATTGGTGGTTCAATGGGGTCAGTTGTAGGAGAAAAAATTGCCCGTGGAATTGATTACGCACTCAAGCACAAAATGCCATTTTTGATGATTTCAAAATCGGGTGGTGCGAGAATGATGGAAGCAGGTTTTTCATTAATGCAAATGGCAAAAACCTCAGCTCGTTTGGCTCAACTATCAGAAGCGGGTCTTCCGTACATATCATTATTGACTGACCCAACAACAGGTGGTGTTACGGCTTCTTACGCCATGCTCGGTGATTTTAATATTTCAGAGCCTGAAGCACTTATTGGTTTTGCTGGGCCACGTGTAATCAAAGAAACAATCGGTAAAGAATTACCAAAAGGTTTTCAAACTGCTGAATTTGTTTTAGAACATGGTTTCCTTGATTTTATTGTTGATAGAAAAGACTTAAAAGATAAACTCGCAAGTTTATTGAAAATGCTACAATAAAGTAGATAAAAGATTTTAGACAAGAGACATGAGATAAGTTTTCTTCAAAAACTAAAAATCTTTATTCTCTTGTCTTTTGTCTAAACTCTCAAAAAATGAGGCTAATCAAACACCCAGTTTTGTGTAACTACTACGTAACCTATCGCTGCAATGCTACCTGTAGTTTTTGTGATATTTGGGAAAAACCTTCACCTTATATTACCCTCGAAAATTTCAGAGAAAACCTCAAAGACCTAAAAAAACTCGGAGTCAAAGTCATTGATTTCACAGGAGGTGAACCACTACTACACCGAAAATTAGATGTACTTTTAGAAGAAGCAAAAAAAGCTGGATTCATAACTACAGTAACAACCAACTGTTTGCTTTACCCTAAATATGCCGACCGCTTAAAGGACAAAATTGACATGCTTCATTTCTCGTTGGATTCACCTGATGAGGAAGAACATAATTTATCGAGAGGGGTGAAGTGTTTTGATAAAATACTTGATTCTATACAAATAGCGAAAAATAATAAAGAACGACCAGATATTCTATTTACAGTATTTGAACAAAATGTGGATAAGATAGAACGTGTATGGAATGAAATTACGCAACCCAACGATTTGGTCTTAATTCTTAATCCAGTTTTTAACTATAATACAGTGGAAACTGGGGAAAACCTTTCGGAAGCGAGTTTACAAAAACTTTTGTGGTGGGGAAAACAAAAAAATGTTTATCTGAATGAAGCATTTGTTGACCTGCGGAAAAACGGCGGAAATAGTGTTGAAAACCCTGTCTGTCGAGCTGCTTCAACAACAATAGTTATTTCCCCAGAAAACAAATTGGTACTGCCCTGTTATCACCTCGGAACAAAAGACTTTGAAATAAAGGGAAACTTATTTGATTTATACGAATCAGAAGAAGTGCAAGAAATTGTGGCTTTAGAAGGGAAATTGAAAGAATGTGAAGGTTGTGTAATTAACTGCTACATGCAACCATCTTTTTCGGTAGAAATTAATAAATACTTTTGGAAAGCACTTCCAAGTACCTTAAAATATAACTACATAAAAGGCACTTGGAAGAATTTGTTTTAATTTTTTTAGTAATAAAAATATAGAACAATCGCACTATGTTCCTTTGTTCCTCTGAAACTTTGTTACTATTTCTTAGGTTTCGCCTTATTTTTATCAATAATTGCTTCTATCGAACTTACTGCCGAAATACCAAAAAATCCAACAGCCTTTTTTGTAGAATTTGAATTTCGATTGATAATATTGGTAGGAATATTTGCCAATGGCGTAGAAAATAAACTACCATCTTGCGAAACCTGCTGAACAAACTGCAAGTAGTAAAACTGTTCTTGAGTTATCGAATAAAGGTCTACTTTCAAAGTATCTTTATCAGAATATAATTCTCGGGCGACAGATGTTCGAATCGGCAAAATAAACAAAAGACCATCTGTTTTTGAGCCTGGACTAAATCCAGCATCATAAGCTACCTGAATTTCGGTAGCCTTTGAAAAATACTTATTATTCTTTGCCGCTTTAACCCAATAGCAATCTCCTTCGCCTTCAAAATCTTTGGCATAAAATTGTGGAAGAAAACCTTCCTGTGGACCATTATCAGGTTTGATAGGTAGCTTTTCGACTGCATAATTCACAGAATCAATCTTTGGAACTCTGTTAAGCTTTGAGACTGAAATAAATTCATCATTACCATATTTTACATACAAAGCATATTGCTTTCCTATTTTATTCAAAGGCTTAGTTTTAGCATCGTAGGTATAAACTCCATCATTTTTTAAATCCTTAAATTCATAAGCAACACTATCTTGGTCAAACACAAAAACCGAAGCTCCAAGAGCAGGTTTGATGGCTGAATTATCAAAGTATCCTTGAGTTAAGGTTAATTTGATGGTTTGTGTTTCAGGCTTGTTATTGACAAGTGCATCTACTGAAAGTTGTGATACACCTTCCTTCACATTAATATCAATCACATCCGTACAAGAAAATAAAAATACGGATAAAAAGTATATAGAAAATAAAATGCGAATATTTTTCATTTTTAACTTAGTTTATCTTCGACTTCGCTCAGATACCAACGGTGACCGAGCGTAGTCGAGGTCAGAATTTAAAATTATAAGTAACTGCTGGAATAATCGAACCGAAAACCGCATAACGAACCGCCTCGGTTTTAGTAGGGTCAGTTTCATTTTGGCGAACAAAAACCGAAAAAGGATTACGACGATTGTAAACATTATACACCGAGAAAACCCATTCGCCAGTACCACGCTTAAAGAAACCATAGTTGGTTTGACGAGTTGCCGCAAAATCAAGACGGTGCGATGCTGGAATTCGATAGGCATTTCGAGTATCATAATAATTGTGCGGAAGAGCATAACCCTGCCAAATAAACTTATTAGTCGGGAAGCTCGCAGGCGTGCCAGTACTGAATGAAAAATTACTTGAGAATGTCCAACGTTTATTCAAGTCATAAATAGCCACAACCGATAAATTATGAGTTTTGTCAATTCTGCTCGGAAACCAATTATTTTGATTTAAACCTTCAATTTTTCTTTCTGTGCGAGCCAATGTATAACTTACCCAACCGTTAAACTTTCCCTTCGCTTTCTTTACATAAAATTCCGCTCCGTAGGCCCGACCTTTCCCCGAAAGTAAGTCTGCTTCAACGGCTGGGTTCAACAATAAATCGGCGTTTCTAACATAATCAATTTGGTTATAAAGGTCTTTATAATAAACCTCGACCGAAGTTTCAAAAAGGTTATCGCTAAAATTATGAAAATATCCCAAAGCATATTGGTCGGCCAACTGAGGTTTTATGTTATTGCTGCTCGGAGTCCAAACATCAAGCGGAGACGATGCCGTAGTATTTGAAAGAAGGTGAATGTATTGAGCCAAACGATTGTAACTCAGTTTAATTGAATTATCTTGTCCAAGAGTAAAGTTGGCGGCAAATCGAGGCTCAAAGTTTCCATATTGTTGAATACTTTTCCCCCAACTATATTCAGTTGTTTTAGTAATACTTCTACGTTCTCCATCATTATTTATGGCACTCAATTGATAAGCGTTTCCTTTACCGAGATAATTATAGAGCGAATAACGAAGTCCGTATTGAAGCGAAATTTTTGAGGTCAATTTTTGTTCATTTCCAACATAAATGGCCGCTTCTGACGCAAACTTATCAGCTAAACCGATTTGTCGTTCAACACCACCCGAAATGGCTACCGCTTGCCCAGGATTAAAAGTATAGTATGTCATCTGTCCACCAAAAGTAATCGTGTTTTTGGTATTTGGATAATACGTAAAATCGGGCTTTATACTATATGTAATAATATTTGATTTCCAACGAAAAGCATCTTGGTCATTTTTCTGTTTAAGGTCTGACTGAAGAGCGTAATCGTAGTTGCTATAAAAAACAGTATTATTTAAAAATAGCTTGTTGTTGAAAACGTGATTCCATCTGAAACTCGTAGTTGCATTTCCCCAGTTAAAGCCAAAGTCAGCACCGAAAGTATCACGCCCAAAATACCCCGAAAGAAAAACCGTATTTTTTTCATTAACCCGATAATTGGCCTTTGCCGTGAAATCATAGAAATAAAAACTCGTTCCTTTCAAATCAGAATTTAAAAATGGTTTAGCCAAAATATCAATGTAGGACCTACGCAACGCCACAATAAACGAACCTTTATCTTTCAAAAAAGGACGTTCGTATGTAAATCTCGAAAAGATGCTACCAATTCCGCCCGAAAACTGTGGCTTTTTTGAGTTTCCTTCTTTCATTCGTACATCTAAGATAGAAGAAACACGTCCGCCATACTGTGAAGGAATCCCACCTTTAATCAGTTTTACATCCTTTACGGCATCAGGATTAAAAACCGAGAAAAAACCAAAAAGGTGAGAAGAATTGTAAACAGGAGCTTCATCGAGCAAAACTAAATTTTGGTCAATTCCGCCACCACGCACATTAAAACCTGATGCCCCTTCTCCAACCGATGTAACTCCGGGTAAAAACTGAATGCTTTTAATAATGTCCACTTCACCGAGCAAGGCTGGCATTTTTTGCATCGTTTTTATATCAACTTTATTGACCGACATTTCAAGGCTTTTTACATTATCGTCGGCCTTTTTAGTTGTAATCACTACTTCCTGCAAAAGCTTCGAGTCATCTTTTAACTCGACATCTAATTTTACATCTTGACTTAAAAGCTCCACTTTTTTTGTGATTTTTTCAAAGCCCACATACGTCATCACCAAGTTATACGTTCCTTTGGGAAGCGTTAGAGAATAGAATCCATACGGATTCGTCTGAGTACCTGTCTTTACTTCTTGTACATAAACCGAAACACCAATCAAACCTTCGCCATTGGCAGCATCTTTTATGTACCCACTGACCGTAAACTTGTCTTGTGCAGATAGATTCCACGTGAAAAATAGACTAAATAACAACAATAATAGTTTTTTCATAAATTGGATTTTTTGTAGTAATAAATTAAAATGATAATACTGTTCTTATAAGTTTTCAAAACGGTAAAAATTTAATTCCAAGACAATTTTGAATACTTTTTGCTTGAAAAATAGTGAAGAATGGTAGGTTTTTGTTTTGAACGGTTGATGAATTTTAAATAATAGAAATTAATAAGCTTGATACAAAACCAAGATTACCCGTCAAATGTAACAACATGTCAAATAGGCTGAAAGTTTTGTTTGACGAAGCGGAAGTTTTGAATGATAAAAGGGAAATGAGCGACTTTTATCAACAAAACACAATAAATAGGGTAAATAATAGACAATATTTTAAGAAATTGCCAAACAATTAAGAAATAACAGTTTTTTTAGTAGAAACCAAAAGAAAATTAGATGAAGAAAACACTCATTTTGCTTTTTATAAGTTTGAATATTTTTCAAGCAAATGCACAAACACTTGAAAAACTCAGATGTGAATACCAAGAAACGCCATTGGGCTTGGAAGTTATAACCCCAAGATTATCGTGGCAAATGAAAGCCACTAATCGTGGAGTAAAACAAACAGCTTACCAAATATTAGTAGCCGATAACGAAGCCGACCTTAAAAAAGATAATGGAAACGTTTGGAACTCAGGAATGGTAAAATCCGAGCAATCAATAAAAATAGATTATGCAGGAAAGCCACTCGAATCACGAAAGAGATATTTCTGGAAAGTGAAAGTGTGGAATGAAAAAAACAAACCAACACAATATTCTGAGCCAACTTGGTGGGAAATGGCTCTACTCAAAAAAGAAGATTGGTCAGCTCATTGGATTGGGAAAAACGGAACTGATGGCAAATCTATCGAGCTTCAAAAAGAATTTAACTTAAGCAAACGTGCCACAAGAGCAAGAATTTATGTAACTGGAGTAGGAGCTTACCATTTGATTTTCAATGGAAAAAAAGTAGGACAAGATTTTCTTTCACCTGGTATCCTTCAAAATTCAAAGGCCATTCCTTACCAAATTTATGAAATCTCGAATGAAGATTTAAGCATCGGAATCAACTTCATTACGGCAACACTCGGCAATGCTTGGCAAAAAGGAAATCAACCAAACAAACTTTTATTTCAGATGGAAATGGAGTTTTATGATGGTTCTCGTCAAACAGTTATTTCTGATGGAAGTTGGAAAACTCGACTTTCACCAATCATTTCAAACTTAATGTATGGCGGCGAAACGTATAATGCCCAACTCGAATATGGCAAAGATTGGGAAAATGCCGCAATGATGGATGAGGCTCAAAGTGGAATCGAATTAAAACCCTTGATTTCGCCACAAATGCAGGTTATCAAAGAAATTAAGGCTGTAAAAATGACCGAACCACGAAAAGGCCGTTATGTGTTTGATTTCGGACAAAATATTGTTGGCTTTGTGTATCTACAAACGGAAGGTAAAGCAACCAAAGAAGTAGAACTTAAATTTGCCGAAACCCTAACCGACAAAGGTTTAGCCGACCAAAAAGGAATCAAATCCACTGACAAATATCTCTTAAAAGGATATGGCCTTGAAAAGTGGGAACCTAAATTTAGCTATCACGGATTTAGATATGTTGAGGTAGAGGGACTTCCTAAAAAGGCAGATGAAAATACTTTGCTTGCCAAAGTAATAGCCGAAAATACTCCATTCGTAGAAAACTATGCGTATTCAGAAGATTTTCTAAATAAAGTTTATACAAAAAAAGCCATTGTTGAACCCAATCTTAATGAATCAAAAACGGTGATAGCTACAAGTTTGACTACCGAATCGAAAACTTTTGATACAAACTATGGACAGATTACGAGCCAATCGAATTGGCAAGGAACTAAATTTAGTCTAAAACTGAGTATTCCAGCAAATTCATCGGCACAAGTACAGTTGCTACTACCCACTGGTAAAACAATTAATAATATTAAAGAAGGAGGGAAGCTCTTCGTGGTAAAAAAGAAACCTGTAAAAATAGAAGGCATTACCTACATAAAAACAGAAAAAGATAAAGCAATCTTTGACGTTTCAAGCGGAAACTATGAGTTCATGATAGAGTAGTAGTAAAGTGCCTATTTTAAAAATCCTCGGTATTTCAATTATGAAGACCGAGGATTTTTTTATTTTTTTAAAATATTTTTATTAGTATGCTTGCATAATAATTTTAAAAATATTTATATTTGCATAATAGTATGCACGCATAATAATTTTCGACAAAAATATTCAACTATAAATACCATGACAGCAACCGAAAACAAATCATCAATCAAAGGTGGCGAATTTTTAATCAAAGAAGTTGAAGCTCACCAAATTTTCATTCCAGAAGAATTTACGGAAGAGCAACAAATGATTGCCGAAACTTGCCGTGATTTCTTGAAAACCGAAGTTCACCCTCGCCTCAACGAAATTGATACGGCTAAATCCCCAGAATTAATTTCTTCATTAATGACAAAAGCTGGAGAGTTGGGTATTCTTGGAACAGCTGTTCCTGAAGAATATGGTGGTTTTGGTATGAATTTTAATACTTCGATGTTGGTTGCTGAGGCTCTCGGAACAGGTCATTCGTTCTCGGTAGCACAATCAGCTCATACAGGTATCGGTACTTTGCCAATTGTCTATTATGGCAACGAAGAGCAAAAAGCTAAATATTTACCTCTTTTGGCTTCTGGCGAATGGAAAGCTGCCTACTGCCTGACAGAGCCTGATTCTGGTTCGGATGCAAATGCTGGAAAATCAAAAGCTACTCTTTCTGCTGATGGAAAGCATTATATCATCAACGGACAAAAAATGTGGATAACCAATGGCGGTTTTGCCGAGTTGTTTATCGTTTTTGCTAAAATTGATGACGATAAAAATCTAACAGCTTTCATCGTAGAAAAAACTTTTGGTGGAATCACGATGAATGAACCTGAGCATAAACTTGGTATCAAAGGTTCGGATACACGTCAAGTTTTCTTTAACGATTGTCATGTTCCTGTTGAAAATTTGCTATCAACTCGTGGAAATGGCTTTAAGATTGCAGTAAATATCCTAAATATTGGTCGTATCAAACTCGGCATTGCTGTAGTAGGTGGGTCAAAAGGTTCGTTAAATCATGCAATCAATTACGCAAACGAACGAAAACAATTTGGTGTTTCTATTTCCTCATTTGGGGCAATAAAGCATAAATTGGCCGAAATGGCTACTCGCATTTTTGCTTCTGAAACAGCCAATTATCGTGCAGGACAAAATATTGATGATGCCATCGAAGACCTTAAATCACAAGGTTTGGGTGATGCTGAAGCAAAATTAAAGGCACTCGAACAATTTGCTATTGAGTGTGCCATTATGAAAGTGCATAGCTCAGAAGTTCTGGACTATGTAGTCGATGAAAGCTTGCAGGTGTATGGTGGAATGGGTTACTCGGCCGATGCTCCGATGGAGCGTGCTTACCGTGATGCACGTATCAACCGTATTTTTGAAGGCACAAACGAAATCAACCGTATGTTGATTGTTGATATGCTTTTGAAGCGTGCTATGAAAGGCGAACTTGACCTTATGGGTCCTGCAATGGCAGTTGGTAAGGAAATTATGTCGATTCCAGACTTCAGTTCGGCTGACGATGAAACATTATTTGCAGCAGAGAAAAAAGTATTGAAAAACTTGAAAAAAGCAGCGTTGATGGTTTCGGGTGCGGCAGTACAGAAATTCATGATGTCGCTTTCGAACGAACAAGAAATTTTGATGAATGTAGCCGACATGGCTATCGAAATTTATGTTGCCGAATCGGCACTATTGAGAGTTGAAAAACTTATCGGTATTAAAGGCGAAGCTGCGGTTGAGCTGCAAAAAGATATGGCTTTAATTTATTTGCACGAAGCAGTAGCAAGAGTAAATAATGCGGGTCGTGAGGCTATCACATCGTTTGCAGAAGGCGATGAACTCAGAGTAATGCTTATGGGTTTGAAACGTTTCACTAAGATTGAACCAATGAACCTCAAAAACGCTCGTCGTCGTGTGGCCGATGCAATGATTGAGGAAAACAAATACATTTTTTAAAGAATAGGGTAATTTTTTAAAAAGGCTTAGAATCAACAACTAAAAATCAATAAACCGTCTTTCTGATTTGAGAGGCGGTTTTTTATTTTTTAGAAAAAATGTACCTTTGAGACCTTAAAATTTAAAAGTAGGCTTATCTATTCGTAAACAACAAAATAATGGCATACGGACTTCTTAAAGGTAAAACAGGCATCGTTTCTGGTGCATTAAACGAAAAATCAATTGCTTGGAAGGTGGCTTTAAAAGCACACGAAGAAGGAGCAAAGATAGTTTTGACCAATGCCCCGATTGCGATGCGTATGGGCGAAATCAATAAATTGGCTGAGATTTGCGAAGCACCAATTATAGCTGCAGATGCCACTTCGGTTGAAGATATTGAAAACCTGTACACAAAATCAATGGAGCATTTTGGTGGAAAGGTTGATTTTGTGTTGCACTCCATCGGAATGTCGCCCAATATTCGTAAAGGAAAAGCCTACGGCGATTTGAATTATGATTGGTTTCTGAAAAGTGTTGATATTTCGGCTCTTTCGTTTCATAAATTCTTACAGACAGCCGAAAAATTGGATGCTATGAATGAATGGGGTTCGTTTGTGGCACTAAGCTATATGGCGGCTCAACGAACGTTTCCGTTTTATACCGATATGGCCGAGGCAAAAGCCATGCTTGAGTCGATTGCTCGTAGCTATGGGTACCGCTTCGGAAAACTAAAAAAAGTGCGTGTCAATACCATTTCTCAGTCTCCTACCGAAACTTCGGCTGGCTCTGGCATTGGTGGTTTTGATAAATTCTTTGATTTTGCCGATAAAATATCTCCATTGGGAAATGCCTCGGCCGATTCTTGTGCCGATTATTGTATTACACTTTTCTCTGACCTTACTCGTATGGTTACGATGCAAAACCTTTTCCACGATGGTGGCTTTGTGAATACTGGTATTTCGGAAGATGTGATGGCATTTATGGAAAAATAACCCAAGAATAATTTCATAATAAAGCCCCATAATTTTCGAGATTATGGGGCTTTTATTTTTGTTAATATTGTACTTTTTAAAGTTTTATCTGTGATTATTGGCGTTTTTGAACTGATTTATATAATTTTTCCGTTATTTTTGTAGAAACAAATATTTTAATACAATGGAAACCCTCGGTTATGTAGCAGGTATTCTGACCACGATTGCCTTTGTTCCTCAAGTGTTACAAATCTATAAAACCAAATCAGCCAAAGATGTATCGCTGGCCATGTTTTTGATTTTTACTACTGGAGTATTGATGTGGTTGGTTTACGGAATTAAAGCAAACGCTTTTCCTGTGATTGCAGCAAATGCCTTCACGTTGATTCTTTCGTTAGTGATTTTGTTTTTCAAGTTTAAATACAGAAAAACATCACTTTAATAGTTTTTTCAGTGGTTGAGCGGAGCATCAAGGAAATTGTCTGAACCAATGAAAGAAAACTATTTTTTCTTCTCAATAATCTCGTCAATGACAAAAAACGGACGTTTTTTGACTTCAATATAAATTCGGCTGATATATTCGCCAATAATTCCGAGCATCGTTAGCATTACTCCGCCCAAGAAAAACATTCCAACGGCCAATGAAGCTAAGCCTGGGGTTTCTTCGGGCGTATGTCCAAATACTTTGAATCCGAAAAGACGGTGAACCAAAAAGAAAACACCAATAATAAGGGAAGGAATGGCAATAGAAATACCCAGATACGTAGAAAGTCTAAGCGGGAAACTCGAAAATCCGAAAAGCCCATCAAGAGCCAATTGTACTAATTTTTTGAAAGTATATTTGACTTCGCCAGCGGCACGCTCGGCACGCTCATACGTTACTCCTATTTGCTTGAAACCTGCATACGCACGCATACCACGAATAAAGCGTATTTGTTCGGGCATATCATGCACCAGCACATTTACTACTTTTCTATCCATGACACAGAAATCGCCTGAATCAAGTGGAATTTCAATATCTGAAATGGCAGCCATGATTCTATAAAAACTCGAATAGGCCAATTTCTTGAAGAAACCTTCTTTACGTTTTGTTCTTACCGCATAAACAACCTCATAGCCTTCACGCCATTTATCCAGAAAACGGTGTAATTCTTCAGGAGGGTCTTGCAAATCGCCATCCATGATAATAATTGCATCGCCTTTGGCTTCTTGAATTCCTGCAGAAATAGCTGGTTGATGACCAAAATTTCTCGAAAGTTTAATAACCCGCACGTGCGAATCTTTTTCCGCCATTACTCGCATCATCGTCAACGAGCTATCACGTGAGCCATCATCAATCAAGACAATTTCGTAATCTTCTTTCCAAGATGGAGCAGCATTGGTCAGGCGAGTATAAAGATTTTGTAGGTTTTCTTCTTCGTTATAAATCGGGATAACAATCGAAATCATTGGTGTGTAAAGTAGGTCGAAGTTCGTTAGTTGTTTAAAGTCAACGAGTCTTCAGTTTTGATGAGTAAAAACTTTTAGTTACAAAGATATATTTTTTGAAGCATAAAAGGGCAAGAAAACAAAAAAGTCTTGCCTGAGTGACAGACAAGACTTTGCAACTTTTCAATGCGTATGATAGGTAAACGCCAACATTATATGAAAAGTTTTATAATTGAAAAATTATTTAACTATTTTTCAAAAAATCATTAAAATCCAATTTGACCCGAAAGAGAAGCTCCGTAAGGTACTGAATCTGCATTTATTCCCATTGCTTTGCAGGCTTCGGCAGCAACCCTGATTGAGTTGTTGGTGCTGCGTTCGTCGGGATAAATATGCACCATATTTGCTAAGTAAAGATTTTCGGTAGCGGTTTTGCAATTAGTTACTTTTTCAGAGAAATTCAAATCGCAGACCGTTGCGGCTGTATTGGTTTTGAAAACAAAAACATTTTTAATCCAATCTTCCGAAAACTCAGGGTTGATTTTCTTCAATGGCGGAATCATCACTGCTTTGATTTCATCTTCGGTCATGGTTGCCAAAGATTCGCTCATGGCAAAATAACGAGAAAGATACACAATGTGCGAGCCGTTGTATTCTTCTTTCGGAATGAAGTTCGTGTGTTCGATAACTCCACCGAAAGGATAACCTTCGTCGGCAACGTTCATCCAATAAATATGGCTAAACGATTTTTTCAATTCTAAAATCGTACAAACTGCTCCGAAATATTCAACGCCATTGGCATCGAGTGGGCAATTTTTGATTTTATCGAAATACAGCGACGGAATTGTTAAAAGAAACTTTCCACCATCAATGGTCATGTTTTTGGTAATAATGCCTTCTACCTTTCCATTTGCTATCTTAAACTCTTCGATTGGTTCGTTCTTGATTAATTCTACGCCCATTTGCTCTAAACGAGAAATTAGCGTATCCATCAAAATTTTCCAACTACCGTTGATATAACCGAGGCGTTCGTCGCCACCCTTGCGAGAATTTAGGCGTTGTGCCATTCGGCCAATCATCCAAGCCAACGGAACTTTATTGGCATACGGCCCAAACTTTATATTGAGCATTGGTTTCCAAAGTGCATCGGTAATATCACGGCCAGCCCAACGATAAAACCAATCAAGTGTCGGAATTCCTTCGTTTTCACGCCATTTGGCCATTTTACCTAAGAAAAGGCTTGTCAGACCGAAACGAACTTTGCCGATTAAACCTACGGGCTTGAATTTCAATAAATCAATCGGTGAATTAAAATCATAGATTTTACCATTACGAAAAACCCCCATCGTGGTTTTTTTGTAGAAGGCTTTATCTGATATTTTGAGGTCTTCGAGTAACCAACGCAGCTCGGCATCTTGCGTGAAAAAGTGGTGATAATAGTGTTCGAGTTGGTTTCCACCTATTTCAAACGTATTGAGAAGCCCACCGAATTTATCGCTTCCTTCAACTACTGTTACTTTCACGCCTTGTTTGGCTGCGATATAGGCCGCTGCAAGGCCCGTCATTCCGCCACCGATAATTGTTAGTTTTTCCATAAACCCCTAACCCCTAAAAGGGGATAATATTTTATAAATTTTTATACTTTTGACTTATTTTATTTCAATAGCTTCTTCTTTTATGACTTTAAACTGACCATTTTCGAGTTTACCGATTTGCATATTGAAACTTCCAATCGGTAAATCGGGTTTCGCTACAATCATGTCTATATGATTATTGTAGTAGCGTTGCGTACTCAAAAATGTTGAGAATTTATTGGCTTGTGTTTCGAGATAAAATGCCAAACGATTGGTGTTATTGCTAAAAATGGCATAATATCCATCGTATCTGCGATTGGCATGTATAAACACATTGTTGATTTCTATGTGGAAAAGGTTCTTCTCTTCCTTGATTTTAACAACCTCCCCCGAATTTGTGGCAACTGGATTCTTGTATAAGGATTGATTTAACTCATCAATTTCGGCAGGCGGTGTGTAGTTTTTGAAATGTACACGACTTATCCACAAAATGTCGTTGACATATTTCATCACGCCATGCACGAAACCTGCATAGTTATACGGCGGAATCGGTAGTCGTTGATAAGTGTTTATAGGAGCGTGGTCGTCGGGATTTCTGGAATTATCGAAGGCGTAATAATAATAGCGTCCGTTGTTTTTCCAGTTTAAAATGGTTGTTCCGAAAAATTTTCGACGGTTTTCTACATCGTCCCAACTTTCGTAATACGAAAAGGCACTAAATAGAATCGTAACAATTATCGAAATCTGTAAATACTTTTTCCAGTTTTTAGCTTGAACAATATTATAGAAGCTCAAATAAACCACCACAAACAAAATCAGCGAAACTGTTTTGTAGCGACTCGCAAAAGCTTGCTCGAGTCCTTGGCTGGCACGAGAAGCTGCAAAAGCGGCACCGCTCAAACCCACAAATATGAAAGCTGCCAGTAGGTAAAGGTTGAATTTTGGGTACTTTAAGATAGTTTGGTACAATGCACTTGTCTTTTCTGTTGCAAGTGATTTATAATTAGTTAGATACCAAAAATAGAGAAAGCTAAAAAGTATGTATAAAACCCAACCAAGCATCAAAACCCCTGCTGTAATGGCAACGGCAAATTTAAGATTTGTGCTGTAAAATTGAACAGTACTGTCAATCGGTGAGCCGAAAAATGCAAAAATATCTCCTACAATAATATGTGGATATTGGGTGAAATTTATCTTCACATCGGGGCGGATACCTGGTTTTTTGAAATCAAAGAAATAGAGTAAAAACGAAAAAGTAGAAAAAGCAAGAAACTGAAATTTCTCGCTTCGTGTGCGGGTATATAAAACTAAAGGAATAGCTGCAATGAAAGAAAACATTCCATTACCGTTCGTAAACATAGCTACGAAAAATAAGGTGTTTGCTAAGTAAAACGCCCATGATTGCTTATAAAACAACAAAAGAGAAAAACCCCAAAGTCCAAAAATAACTACAGTATTGGGTTGAAGTGAAGTTATCGCCCAAAAAATATTTTCGATGGGCTGGGTGTTGAAAATGATAAAAACAATCGGAATAAGGTAAGCTAATTTTAGATTGATTTCACGCAAAAGTCGGTAAAAAACAAAAGGTAGTATAAGCAAATACGAAACTCCCATGAGCATCAAAACTTTGTAGTTTACTTCGCCAAAAAGGGTATAGCAAAGGAGTGTGCTGAGTCGAACATATAAGATTCGGTGTTCGCACATTTGCGAAAACAACAAAGTAATTTTTTCAGAAAATGTCTCTTGTTGCATCCAACTTGCCAAAAAACCTTCGATTCCATGCCAGTCGTCATTCCAACCAATATTGAAGGCATTATGAAAAACGAATACATAAAAGCCAATAATTGGCAGAAGTATCAACAAATATGTGATGAGTTTTTTATTCATGCTCGGAAATTGAAATTGGATTTTTATAGTTGCTCAACGGTCTGGATATAATCTTGAAAGTGTACCGCAGGAAGAAAATTGAAGTTTACTCGGTAAGAAAGAACCGTAAAAACTAATATCAGGGTGCTAAGAAAGGCTTGGCTCAATATCCCAAAAAATAGAAGTAAACCCCAAATGGGAATATGATAATCGAAAACAAAAACCAAAGAAATACCAAAAATGGCGGTCAGAATAAGCAAAGAAACTGCAATGAGTAATCTTACCGAAACGGTATCGACATAAACGGCTACGGCACTCAAGCCATGAATCACCAGCGAAGTATAATTCATTTTTGATTTACCCATGTATCTTTCGCCACGTTCTAAACCAACTGACTTATATAATAATCTTGAACGAATTACACCCCCAGGGTAATGATTCCAAATATCAGATATATGAGCTACTTTATCGAGTAAACTTTTCGGGATGACCGAATAATTACCAAAGTTGATTACTTTTCCTGTTAAGAAAACAAAAATATATTTATAGATTTTATAGAAGATTTTGAAGAAAAAACTCTCTTTTCGTTTGGTTCGGCGGGCAAAAACTATCTCATTAGCTTTACCTTTGATGGCTTCTTCCAATAAAATTGGTAAATGTTCGGGCTTATCTTCGCCATCAACATCCATAACCACTAACAAATCTTGCTCTGAATTTTTATTTAGGTAAGAAACCCCAATAGCAATAGATTTCTGATGACCGAGGTTTTTGTTGAGGTGAATAATCTCAATGGGGTGGCCAGCTAATTTAGCAGCATCCACTTCCAAACTTGAGCAATCGTTTACAACCACAATTCGATAATCGGCAAATTGCGTTGGTGAAAGCACCTTACGAATGTCTTCAACGAGTCTGTAAAGGCAATCCCAATCATTAAAAAGTGGTGTAACTATTGCTATTTTCATAAAATTCCAATCCCCCAGCGGAGAGGTGAAAAATCAAATTTTTGTAAAATTACTAAATATTCGCTTCAATTGCTTGAATTTGTTTATCGTATGATACCAGCGTTTGTTGAATCGTGTTATCGTACTTAAAAGCCAACCATTCGTTAATGTCAGTAAACATTTGTTGGCGATTTCGTAGAAAATACAAATTGGTGGAAGATTGTACATTGCTCAATCCACCACTGTGTTTGCGGTAAACACCCATTGTTTCGTTTATATAGTGAATTTTGCCCGTTGCGGCCAGTTGAATAACCAAAGCCCAATCGCCCGCTGCGGCTCGGCTGTGCCATTCTACAAAGTCTTGTTCACGGAAAATATTTCGGTAAAGTGTAGATGCGGTGGCAATAAACCAACGGTCTTCCAAAATATCCACAATGCTTGATTCGGTTTTTTGATTTGCGTCATTGAAGAAATGCTCAGGCGAACCATCTTCATAAATTACTCGCATGTTGTGGTGACAAATGGCATAATCTGAGTTTGCTTCCATGAAATCTACTTGTTTTTGTAGTTTCAGAGGGTCAGTCCAATAATCGTCACCTTCACAAAGGGCTACATAGTCTCCCTTACAGGCTTTCAAAAGTCCTAATACATTGTTTCTACCACCAAACTCTTTGGGTTCTTTTGGCCCTTGATTTTCTTTGTGCAAAAATGCTTGAAAGATATTTGGGTACTTATCCACATATTCTTGAATAATTTGTTGATTATTATCTGTCGAAGCATCATCCCCGATGACGATTTCAATCTCAAAATCGGTTTGCTGCATCAAAGCCCCATCAAGGGTTTGACGAATATATTGCTCGTGATTATAAGTCGGAATACAAACACTTACTTTTGGTGGCATACTCTTATTGTCTGTACCGCATAGTTACGCACCCCAGTCTGACAATAAGGCGTTGAACTTGCGGTTATTTAGATTTACAAATATATAAGGTCAGACCTGGGGTGCATAACCTTCGGTGCAGACCTTATCCTTTCTTAATTCGATGTGGTAAAAGTGCAAAAAAACTATACAGATTACTCAGCCATTTCGGGAAAATATATTCTCTGATAATCTCTCGTTGTATCTCGCGGCTTGGTTTAGCAAGCCTCAAATATGTAATAGCCGTAGGCATTTGCTTGAAATATTTACCCACAAACTGTTTACTATCAAGCATCATGCGGTAGTAGCGAGCAATATTTTTATTGAGCGTTTCATGAAATTTATAATCTAATTCTTGGTCAATACCTCGGTACATTCCTACACGGTTTTGCAAGAACTCGGCATCTTTATAGCCATCGGTAAAACTCATGCCGCTGTTGCGATTTTTTCGGTAAACCGACATGACTTCGTTGATGTACTTAAACTTTGTTCCGCCTTTTCCTAACAAAATATAGCGAGGAATATCACCACTTTTTGATTCATGAAACCATTGCGGGTAATGCGTAATCACACCATTGCGGAATAAAATCGCCGAAGTTGCAATAAACCAAACTTCATCTTCACCAATAAAATCTTCGACCGTAACGATTTCTTTTTGGTCGGGAGCATTGACGAACTGATTGGGGTGAGAATCATCATCAAAGATAATTTCGGCATTATGAAAACACGCCACGAAGTCAGGATTTTGGTCTAAAAAATCAGCCAGTTTTTGAAGTTTTTGGTCGGAAGTCCAATAGTCATCGCCATCCATCGGAGCAATGTATTTTCCTTTGGCGATGGCCAAAGCGGCCAATGTATTAGCTTTACCAAATCCACCGAGATTTTTCTCGTGAAGCATTGGCACAATGATATCAGGGTAGTTGGCGTGATATTCTCTGATGATGTCAGCAGTAGAATCGGGTGAGGCATCATCGCCCACAATTACTTCAAATGTAAAGTTGACTTGTTGCGAAAGTATCGAATCGAGAGTTTTGCGAATAAATTTTTCGTGATTGTAAGTCAAAACTATCACACTGACTTTTATATCCGAATGTTCGTTTGGAAAAGTATTCAAGGAATTTCTACAATTAACTTATGGAAATAAAACGCTTGTTGTTTGCGAATTTTCACAAAATGGTTGGTAAAATTACGCCAAAAAGCTCTTCTAATATTAGAATGGCGTTAAATATTCTGATAATCAGACATTTTTTTGCTTTCTAAACCCTTCTAATCAATAAAACGTCTTATTTTTACATCGAAAAATACAAACAAACTATAAAACCATGCCTGTTACCACTGAAACTTACCCTTGGCTAAAATATTATCCAAAGGGTGTCCCGTATGAAATAAATCCCGAGGCCTATCCTTCGATTTTAGAATTGATGGAAGACGGCTTCAATAAATTTAGTCATAAGGCTGCTTATGCCTGTATGGGCAAAGAAATTACCTACGGACAGCTTGACACACTTTCACGTAATTTTGCTGCGTATCTGCAAAGTATTGGTATGCAAAAAGGCGACCGTATTGCGATTCAGATGCCCAATGTATTGCAATATCCAGTGGCTATGTTTGGTGCATTGCGTGCAGGACTAACGGTTGTGAATACCAATCCACTTTACACGCCACGAGAAATGGAGCATCAGTTTAAAGATTCGGGAGCAAAAGCGATTGTTATTGTAGCAAACTTTGCTTCGAGTCTTGAAAAAATTCTGGGAAATACGTCAATCAAGCACATTTTTGTGACAGAACTGGGCGACATGCTTGGCTTTCCGAAAAAACAGATTGTGAATTTTGTTGTGAAGAGCGTCAAGAAAATGGTTCCTGCATTTAATTTACCTACGGCACAGTCTTTCATGGATGCCGTGAGCAAAGGTGCCAACCAAACTTGGACAAAGCCTACGATGAATAATTCGGATTTAGCTTTTATTCAATACACTGGCGGAACAACTGGCGTATCGAAAGGAGCAATGCTTACGCACCGAAATATCGTATCTAATCTCGAAGCCAACAATGTTTGGCAAGGAGTTTTGACCGATAAGATTACTGATGAAAAACCTGTTGTAGTTGCCGCATTGCCGCTTTACCATATTTATGCTCTGACGGTAAATGCACTTACGGCTTTGAAAACAGGTACGATGAATTTACTAATTACCAATCCTCGTGATTTGGAGGCTTTCATCAAAGATTTGAAAAAATATCCTCCGCACGTATTTACGGGTGTGAATACTTTATATAATGGCTTACTAAATCACCCTAAAATCGGAGAAGTTGATTTTAGTAAATTGATTATTACTTCGGCGGGTGGAATGGCTCTGCAAGGAGTGGTGGCTAATCGTTGGAAAGAATTAACAGGGAATCTCCCAGCCGAAGGCTATGGGTTATCAGAAACTTCGCCTGTACTTACGTCAAATCCACTTGTTGGCGAAAACCGAGTTGGCACAATCGGAATTCCGTGGCCAAGTACTGAGGTCAGAATCTTGAAAGACGACGAAACTTGGGCAGAAGTTGGCGAAGCTGGCGAAATCGTGGCTCATGGGCCGCAAGTTATGGCAGGATATTACAACCGTCCAGATGAAACAGCAAAGGTTACGTTTGTGGATAGTGAAGGAAAATCTTGGTTTAAGACAGGGGATGTGGGTGTAATGAGTACCGATGGTTTCTTTAAGATTGTGGATAGAAAGAAAGACATGATTTTAGTTTCGGGCTTTAATGTTTATCCAAACGAAATCGAAGATGTGGTGGCAACTTGCCCAGGTGTTTTGGAGGTGGCATGTATTGGCGTGGCCGACGAAAAATCAACGGAAGCTGTAAAGGTTTTTGTAGTGAAGAAAGACCAAAGCCTAACTGCCGAGCAAATAAAGGCACATTGTAAAGAAAATCTAACGGCCTATAAGTGTCCGAAACATATCGAATTCCGTACGGAATTACCCAAAACAAACGTCGGTAAGATTTTACGCAGAAGCTTAAAAGAAGAAGAAATGGCAAAAAAATAGATTTTAGATAAAGCTTCGAGAGAATTAATGTAAATTGTCTTAAAACCCACTTTTATCATTTGATAAGATTGGGTTTTTTGTTTGAAACCAAAGTAGCTTCTTTAAGCCTCAATCAACATCTTTTTTGTATTTTTATCATTAAGAAAGAATATTTTTATAATTTTGACCGTCGTTTCGTGATAAAAGAGAGTTCTGCCCAAAATCTAAAAAATATACAATGAATATTTTTTCAAAAGTAGTGCTTTGTGTTTGTCTGTCAATTATTGTTAGTGCTTGTAGTAGGTTGGCAACGCCAAGCAAAAATACAAACGTTGGAATTGGCAATTATGAAGAAGACCTTTCGGATATTCGTGTAAAATACGATGCCAAACCATTAGCGACAGCACCCGCTGAAAAAGTACCTGTCAAAGAAAAGTCAAATGGGATAATTGCTCAATTTCCGCAGCAAGTAAATTCACAAGTTGACATTGCTCTTGATTCTATTGCTGTCAGAAATAAAAACGTTCGCTATTCATCAGGTTATCGAATCCAAGTTTATGTCGGTAATGACCGCCGAGAAGTAGATGAAGCCAAAGTATTTATTTATCAAAATTTTCCCGAACTCAATACATACCTTACTTTCAGCCAACCCACCTACAAACTCAAAGCGGGAGACTTTACCTCAAAATTAGATGCCGAACGCTATTATTCTTTCATCAAACAACGCTACTCAATGGCCATGATAGTTTCAGAAAAAATTGATATTAAGAAAAGTATGCAAACTAAATAAATTTTGTGTTTTGAGCGAGGGAATGGGGAGGAAAAGCTCAAAACCAATAAACGTACGTGCGGCCCCGCAATTTTCCAGTAACCAGTTAATGAATATATGACAGCTTATGTTTTTCCTGGGCAAGGAGCTCAGTTTAGTGGAATGGGTAAAAATCTTTACGAAAGTTCGGATTCGGCCCGCCAAATGTTTGAAAAAGCCAACGAAATCTTAGGATTTGAGATTACAAAAGTAATGTTTGAAGGAACAGACGAAGAACTCAAACAAACCAATGTAACTCAACCTGCCATATTTTTACATTCAGTGATATTGGCTTCTACCATCGAAGGTTTTAAACCCGATATGGTTGCGGGTCACTCTTTAGGCGAATTTTCAGCTTTAGTAACAGCAGGTGCTTTATCATTTGAAGATGGGTTGAAATTGGTTTCGCAACGAGCAAATGCTATGCAACGTGCGTGCGAGATAAATCCATCAACAATGGCTGCAATTTTAAATTTAGCTGATGATGTTGTAGAAGATATTTGTGCAGGAATTGACGGCGTTGTAGTGGCGGCTAATTATAACTGTCCAGGTCAACTCGTGATTTCAGGAACAATCGAAGCTGTAACCGAAGCTTGCGAAAAATTAAAAGCCGCAGGAGCAAAAAGAGCCTTAATTTTGCCAGTAGGAGGGGCGTTTCACTCGCCACTGATGGAACCAGCTCGTGAAGAATTGGCCGCAGCGATTGAAAGTACTACATTCTCAACGCCAAGTTGCCCAATTTATCAAAACGTAAATGCTCAACCTTCTACGGATGTAGCAACTATCAAAGCTAATTTGATAGCACAACTTACAGGCCCAGTTCGTTGGACACAATCTGTACAAAATATGGTAGCCAACGGTGCAACAAAATTTGTTGAATGTGGCCCAGGAAAAGTTTTACAAGGTTTAGTGAAGAAAATCGCTCCAGAAGCCGAAGCGGTAGGCGTTTAAATTCAATAATTGAATGATATAATGAGCGAATAACTTGTTTATCACATAAATGAAAAGCCCAACTTGAAAAATCAAGCTGGGCTTTTCATTTAAATAGAGCGATTAAAATTGTCAGTTATGGGAAAAATGGAATGATTTTATTTAAAACGATTTAAATCGTTTTTATGATACAAACCCAAATCCATGGTTCCCATAGCCCCCGAATTTATTCGGGGAAATATAAATTATGCCTCCAACGCAACACGAATAGCTTCTTGCGATAAATTGGCAATTTCTTCACCAGTTTTGCCTTTTGGCTCAATTGGTTCAAGAACCGTCCAAGAGAGTTTTGAGAAAGAAACCAATGGAAAAAGTCCACCGTTTGGGTCAAATTTATTGTTTCCTTTAATCGCAATCGGTACAACTAAAGCATTTGGTGCTTTTTTCAGCAAAGCATTGATTCCACCTGCGGCAAAAGGTTTCATCACGCCCGAACGAGAGCGAGTGCCTTCTGGAAAAATCACTGCCGAGTAATTATTTTCACTAATATACTTACTCAACTTCAAAATTTCGCTCACCGCTTGTTTACCATCTTTACGGTCAATAAGAGCTGCATTGCTTTTATTAAGATTATAAGAAATACTCGGAATTCCCTTCGCCAACTCAATTTTTGATACAAAAATCAATTTATATTTACGCAAAAACCAATACATAGCAGGAATATCAAATGTACTCTGGTGATTGGCAATAAAGACAATTGGTCGGTCGGTTGGTAGTTGATACGATTGTGTAAACGTTACGGTTGTGCCTGTCAGATACCAACCATAAGTAATGAAAAAATTTAGAACATAGACAACTTTCTGCTGGGCATCACGGCCAAAAATAGTAAAAGCTATCACTTGAAGTACGTGAAACACGACTAACAATAGGCCAAAATAGACCAAATATACCGAACTCAGTATGTAATCAACAATCTTTTTCATGCCACAAAAATACGTAAAAAGCACAGAGTTTGCAGAAAAAGTGTAATAATCTGCGTTTTTTTCTAAAATTAGAAGTACCTTGCACTGTTGTTGAAACTAAACTTTACATTTCAAATATTAATATGGAATTATCCAATATCAGATTAGAGGTGATGAAGTTCGTCGGTCAAAAAATTGACTATTTTGTTGACGAATTTCTAAAACCTATTGACACAAACTGGCAACCAACCGATTTCTTGCCTGATTCAAGAAGCGAAGATTTTTTGGTACAAGTAAAAGAATTGCGTGAAACAGCCAAAGATTTACCCTACGATTACATTGCGGTTTTGATTGGTGATACAATTACTGAAGAAGCTCTTCCTACTTACGAATCATGGTTGATTGATGTGGTTGGAGTTGACCAAGTTGATGAACCAAATGGCTGGGCCAAATGGGTTCGTGCTTGGACTGCCGAAGAAAACCGTCATGGAGATTTATTGAATAAATTTTTGTATTTATCGGGTCGTGTGAATATGCGTGCTATGGAAACATCAACTCAATATTTGATTGCCGATGGATTCGATATTGGTACAGGGCGTGACCCATACAAAAACTTTGTTTATACTTCTTTCCAAGAATTGGCGACCAATATTTCGCATCGAAATACTGCAAAATTGGCAAAGGAATATGGAAATACCCCTTTGGCAAAAATTTGTGGTGTAATTGCGGCCGACGAAATGCGTCATGCCCGTGCCTACAAAACTTTTATTAGTCACATTTTTGAAGTTGACCCATCTGAAATGATGTTGGCTTTTGAGGATATGATGAAAAAGAAAATTGTGATGCCTGCTCACTTCTTACGTGAAACTGGTATCAATATGGGACAAACGTTCTCTCATTTTTCGGATGCTGCTCAACGTTTGGGTGTTTATACCACTTACGATTACATCGAAATCATGGAGTCGTTGTTGAAAGACTGGAAAATTGATAGTATTCAGAACCTGAATGATGCAGGCGAAAAAGCTCGTGATTATTTGATGGCTTTGCCAAGTAGATTAAGAAGAGTAGCCGAGCGTACGAAAATACCAAACATCGAATATCAATTTAGCTGGATTTCGTAAAGCAGAGAGATTATCATAAACTGTTAGTAATAACTCATCATTGTTGACTCTCAACAGTAGACCATTTAAACCCCTTCGTCAGTCTTGCGAAGGGGTTTTCTTTTTGTCTTGACAAAATTTATTCCAAAGTTCTGTGCCTTTGGTTTGTTGCATATTTTTGAGTTGTTGTAAATCTATGCACATTTTCTGCACATCTTTTGTGAGAGCATAAACCGCTGCACGAGCATAATAAGCATCAATATTTAGGGGGTCTAAGGTAATACTTTTCGTGAGGTCTTTGATAGCCAACGAGTAACGCTTCGCTTCAACATTAATGTTGCCTTGCATTAAATAATAGTTCGATTCGTTGGCATCAATCGTATCTTTCTTAGTATCAGCATTGCCATTTTTTCGTTCCATTTTTTCAGACCATCCCATATCGAATCCCATTTTTACTTCAGTATTTACGGGCTTTCCTTCCCATTCGGCAGGTCGCCATTTTCCTGCGGTTGCTTTGATAGCTTTTATTAAATACTTATTGTAATTTTCGTGGGTACTCTCCAAAACCTCTATTCCTTTAATCTCACCTTGTTTAGTGATAATAAATCGTGCGTAGAAATCTCCTGCTTTATATTCTGGAAAATAGAACCTTTCAGAAATAAACTGCGAAGCCGATATTTCAGCATCCATAAAGAGTGGTTCAAGATAATTATGCTTAGAAACATAAATTGTGTCTTGACCTTTCGTGCGATACGTCTGGGGAGTAAAACCTAAGTTATGAAAACGAGCAGGAATAAATGATAACCTCAACGCTTTTGACTGGCTGGCAGAGTCTAAATTTGCAGCCCTAAAAACAAGTTTTATGTCATCTAAACGTTCAATCTTGAAAGCAATGTTTTTGCCAAAATACAACGTGTCATTTTTTACATGGTAAGTTCCTCTTCCTGTTTTCCCATTAATAGTAACTTGAAACGAATCATTTTTCATGAAAGTGTATCTCAATTGCATATTCCGAACTTCGTCTTTCAGAATCGGACTGCCATCGTAGAGCGAAATATTATCTTTTACCCATTCATCAACAATTTTTTGTTTAAATGTCTGAGCAAAGATTTGTGTAGAGACCAATAGAAGGGTTAGTAATTTGTACATTGCATAGATAGTTATGGCGGGACAATTTAGTAAAAAATATAAAACAAAAAAAAGCGAAGATTTGATAACTTTTGAAAATTCTCCAAATCTTCGACACAGATTAGTCTGTAAACGAAAAAAAAAAAAAAAAGGCTTACTTTTTCAAGTAAACCTTTCAGAAGGGAGGTAGATGGGGCTCGAACCCACGACCCTCGGTACCACAAACCGATGCTCTAACCGACTGAGCTACAACCTCCGTCTCGTATTTGAGAATGCAAAGGTAGAAGTATTTTTTTATTTCTCAAAAAAAACTTGCTCAAATTTATTCAACCTGCTAACTTCGACACATGAGCGAGCGTAAAACATCTTTTTTTGACACCAAAATAGAGTATTTAAAAGGTGTAGGGCCATCAAAAGCCGAGATTCTCAACAAAGAGTTGACAATCTTTACTTTTGGTGACTTGATAGAATATTACCCTTTTCGCCACGAAGACCGTACTCAGTTTCATAGAATCTGCGATTTGAACGATACCATGACTGCCGCTCAAATAAAAGGAAGGTTACGTTCGTGGGAAAAAGTTGGTGAAGGTGCAAAGGCCCGATTGGTCGGTCAGTTTACCGACGGAACGGGTGTTTTAGAACTCACTTGGTTTCAGGGTATTACGTGGGTCGAGAAGAACCTTCGACTTCAAGGCGATTATATCGTTTACGGAAAACCAAGTTCTTTTGGAAGTAAATGGCAGATTACACACCCCGATATGGATGTGCTTACGCCCGAAAATGAACGTGGCGGGTATTTTCAGCCAGTGTACCCGCTAACCGATAAACTTCGTAAGAAATACATTGATAGTAAGCAAATTAGCCGTTGGATGCGGACTTTGCTCGAATCGGCCGTTACGAATATCAGAGAAACTTTACCCGCTCCATTGGTGCAGAAGTTTCGACTGATTTCTAAGCAAGAAGCTATCTACCATATTCATTTACCCATCAATCAAGAGGCACTTCGACAAGCCACTCGTCGCTTAAAGTTTGAAGAATTATTCTACAATCAGTTTCGTCTGATTAAACAAAAATTGATTCGTAAGCACGATTATGCGGGACAGGTTTTTGATAAAACAAAGTTACTGACCGATTTCTACCAAAATCACCTTCCTTTCGACTTAACTAATGCTCAAAAGAAAGTGATTCGAGAGATTTTCCACGATATGCGTTCGGGAAAACAAATGAACCGATTGCTACAAGGTGATGTGGGTAGCGGAAAAACAATCGTGGCGTTTATTACGATGCTACTGGCTCTTGATAATGATGCCCAAGCGTGTTTGATGGCCCCGACCGAAATTCTTTCCGACCAACATTATACGGGTCTGAAAAAATTTGCCGATTTGATGGGTCTTAAAATTGTTGAACTCACGGGTTCGGTCGGAAAGAAACAACGCCGAATTATTGATGCGGGGTTGCTTGATGGTAGCATTAATATTATTGTCGGTACGCACGCTTTGCTCGAAGACCACGTTCAGTTTAAAAACCTTGGTCTTTGTGTAATTGACGAACAACACCGTTTTGGCGTAGCTCAGCGAGCCAAACTTTGGGAGAAAAACCAAAACTTTCGACCACATATTTTGGTAATGACCGCCACGCCGATTCCAAGAACATTGGCCATGACCCTTTACGGAGATTTGGATATTTCAATCATTGATGAATTACCAAAAGGACGAAAACCCATCAAAACGCTCCATAAATACGATGCAGACCGCTTGCGAGTTTTTGAGTTCTTGAGAAGCGAAATACAGAAAGGCCGACAAGTGTATATTGTGTATCCGCTCATTGAAGAGTCAGAAACCATGACCGTAAAAAACCTTATGGATGGCTACGAAAGCATTGCGAGGGCTTTTCCAGAATATGCTCTGAGTATTGTACACGGAAAAATGGGCTGGAAAGAAAAAGACTACGAAATGCAGCGTTTCAAGAATAAAGAAACCGAAATTTTAGTAGCAACTACCGTTATTGAGGTAGGCGTTGACGTGCCTAATGCTTCGGTGATGCTGATTGAAAGTGCCAATCGATTTGGACTTTCGCAGTTGCATCAGTTGCGTGGGCGTGTGGGGCGAGGAGCAGAGCAATCGTATTGTATTCTGATGACCGACCATAAACTGGGGAAAGATACTCGCCTCAGAATTGATACAATGGTAAGAACCAACAACGGTTTTGAGATTTCGGAGGTAGATTTATCGTTGCGTGGGCCTGGTGATATGGCTGGTACACAACAAAGCGGAATGCTCGACCTAAAAGTAGCCGATTTGGCCAAAGATGGCGAAATTCTGAAATACGCCCGTGAGGCGGTTATGGAAATTCTGGACAACGACCCCGAATTGGAATCTACTGAAAATCAACCAATTAAGCAGCACGTAAACGCTTTACGGAGTAATGAAACGAACTGGAGTCGGATTAGTTAATGGCTTCACGAAAATGGCTTCACGAAAGAAAAACAGCCAAAATCAAGTAAAAAAATATGTTTGAATACACACAAGTAGATTCTTCAATAATAGATATAGTCGGCTATGATGCTGGCACCAAAACCCTCGAAATTAGATTTATTGATACAGGTTTTAGCTATGAGTATTATGACGTGCCCAAAATGGTTTACGAACAATTGATGGAAAGTGACTCAAAAGGAATTTATCTGCGAAACTGCATAATGGATTGCTATAAAGTTTCGGACGAACCCAAACGAAATTTGTTCAAGCCATTTATCGGTGAATACACAATTACCGAAATGCCCGATTTTGATGATACCTACCTAAACATGGACGGCGACCCTACACTAATTATTCATGAAAACGGAAGTGGCAAATTTTACTTTGGCGTTATTACTGGGTGTTTTGAAGGGAAAATCAAAGAAAAAGACGGTAAAGAAATCTTTTCTTTCAAATGGATAGGCAACGATGAAGCCGATGATGCCGCAGGCACAGGTTGGATTTTGATGGATGATGAAAATGAAGGTATAGAAGGTGAAATTTGTTTTGAAGATGGAGACGAATACTACTTTTACGCTTATAAAAAATAATACTGCCGTTAAAAGGCAGAAATAAACCCATGCAATACCTAAAACATCAAAAATTTGCCGATGTCGAAATGTTTCGCTTTGGCTATTCGCCCATTGGCAAGCCGTGGTTGAGTGTCTATTGCTACCTCATTGATAATGTGCTGATTGACACCGCCCAAACCAATTGCCAAGAAAAGGTACTGAAAACCTTTGAAAACAAATCCATCGACACAATATTGCTTACGCACTGGCACGAAGACCATTCGGGCAATACCGCCAAACTTGCTAAACTTCACAACGCTCAAGTTTACGCACACCCATTCACGCAAGAAAAACTCCGTCAAGGATTTGAGATTCTGCCCTACGAAAAGTTTCTTTTCGGGAAAATAAAGCCATTTCGAGGAAAAATTTCTGACTTTGAAGCTACTATCGAAACACCCAATCATAAACTTTTACCAATTTTTACTCCAGGCCATGCCGAAGACCATACCGTTTTTCTGGAAAAAGAAAATGGTTGGCTTTTTTCGGGTGATTTGTATGTAGGCGTAAAAATCAGATTTTTCCGTAAAGGTGAGCATTTTTGGTCGCAAGTGGAGGCTTTTCGTAAAATCCTGACCTATGATTTTGATGTATTGTTTTGTGGGCATCATCCACGGCTAAAAGATGGCAAGAAAATGTTGGCACAGAAGCTCCAATATTTTGAAGATTTTGCAGGAAAAGCCCAGCATTTTCATCAAAAAGGCTTTACTACCAAAGAAATAATGAAAGCCATGCGGTTTCGAGAAAACAGCCTCTTAAAACTTTTACTCTCAAATGATGTTTCAGTAGAATATATGATTGAAGCAGCACTAAGACAGGATTAAAGAGATTTTCAGATTTACTCGATTAGATTTTTGCCTCAATATAAATAGAAGAGTTGCTTTCGTGTAAAATTATTTTCCTTCTAAAATAATTAGTCTTTTTTCTCTAAACTAAAAAACAAAACTATGAATCGCAGAAATTTTATTCAGACGTCGGGTTTTACACTCGGCACATTAGCTCTTTCGGGAAAAAGTTTATTGGCCAATATGTTGGCTGAAAACCCCTACAAAATGCGTGAATTGCGTGGCGGAGTGGGCGTTTTCACCGAGCGTGGCGGAACGATTGCCTACCTAAATACTAAAAAAGGCTTTGCGGTTGTCGATTCACAATTTCCCGACCAATCGAAACATTTAATTGATGAATTAAAAAAACTTTCTGAAAAACCCATACAATTATTGGTTAATACGCACCACCACGGCGACCATTCGGGCGGAAATATTTCGTTCAAAGGTTTGGTCGAACACGTAGTTGCCCACGAAAATTCGTTGAAAAACCAGAAAGAAGCCGCTCAAAAACAAAAATCGGAAGATAAACAACTTTATCCTGACGTTACATTTTCGGACACTTGGAAGCAAAAAGTAGGCAAAGAAAGTATCAAAGCTCATTATTTTGGAGCGGGACATACAAACGGCGATAGTTTTATCCATTTCGAACACGCCAATATCGTACATACGGGCGATTTGGTTTTCAATCGTCGTTATCCGTTTGTTGACAGAGCGGCGGGTGCTTCAATCAAAAGTTGGATTTCGGTCCTTGATAAAGCCCTCTCGACTTTCGATAACGAAACACTTTTCGTCTTTGGTCATGCCTTCGACCCTGATAAAATTACAGGCTCGAAAGAAGATATCAAAGTTTTTCAAGACTATCTTTCTAAACTTCTCGTATATACCGAAAAGGAAATAAAAGCAGGTAAAACCAAAGAGGAGTTTTTGAAAACAACAACAGTACCCAACGTTACGGAAATGAAAGGTGATGGAATTATACGTAGTTTACAAGCGGCTTATGAAGAATTAGGTGGAGTTTAAAAAACTGATAATTGGTTGACTTACAAATATTTATCAACCAATAAACATTTTTCTGAACAAAGAGTTATGATGATTATAGACAAAAACAATGTCGTTTTTTTCAATTTAATCATAGACCGCTATGAGCAATGGTATGAATAGTGAGAAGGCAATTCTTTGGGCAGAAAAATGGAGTCCTATTGTAATTGATGTTGAAGGCGTGGAGCAGCCGCCTCGTTATGAGGTTTCAAATTTTGGGCGATTAAGAAGTTTTCAGAATACCGAAAAGGGCGAGATTATAAAAGGTTCGGTGATACAGGGTTATCGTTCGCTCAATATTAGATTACCGAAAGGCAAATCTTTTAATAGATATGTTCATAAATTGGTGGCTGAGACTTTCGTAGAAAAGCCAAGTATCGACCACAAATTTGTGATACACCTCGACTTTGATAAACAAAGCAATCATTTTGAAAACCTCAAATGGGTTACCAAAGATGAAATGGTGGCTCACAATAAGCTAAACCCTGCGGTTATCAATAAGCCGATTCCGAGACGAACAAAAAATTATAAACTTACTGAAACAAAGGTTATAATGATAAAAAAAATGCTTCAACACGAAAGCACTCGCCTCAAAATGATTGCTAAGCAGTTCGGAATCACGCATACGCAACTCAACCGCATTCGTTCGGGCGAGAACTGGGGTTATGTAAAAATTGATGAATAGATTATAGAATGCCCATTTGTTTCAAGATTTTTGTCGTGATTTCGATGCGTCTTGAAGCAAATTCGGGCATTTGCTTATCTTCAGGTTTCTGCATTCGCAGAGCGAAAAAATAAACATTGTCTTGTTTTTCTACATAGCCCACAAACCAACCAATATCTATTTTATCAACCGTTGCCATTCCTGTCTTAGCCCTCCATGTATAATCATTGGTTTTTTCACGAACCATTATTCGTTTCGTAATTTCAAACGTACGCTTCGAGAATGGTAGCTTTTCTTCGTGAAGTTTTCTTAAAAACTCAATTTGGTTTTTAGGCGAAATCTTCAAACTATTTCCCAGCCAAAACTGCGTTAGTCCACTACTAATATCTTTATTTCCGTAATTGCAGGCTCTCAGATACTTTTCGTAGTTTTTTTTGCCAATTCTACGAGCTAATTCCTGATAAAACCAAACCGTTGAGTTTTTGTAGGCTTCGGTTAAGTCATGGTCTTTGTCCCAAACGGGTAGCCAGCGTTTTTCACCATCCCATTTTATTACCTCATTTTCATCTTTTATCGCCCCAACTTCCAAGGCAATCAACGAGTTCGGAACCTTAAACGTTGAAGCGGGTGATGTTTCTCGCAAAAAATCTGCTTTATCGCTCACTTTGTAGGTTTTGGTTTTATAATCATATATAAAAAATCCACCTTCGAGGTTATATTCTTTAAAATATTGCCCAAAGTTGACCAATTCTTGGGCAGACACCCCAAAAAACGAACAAGTAAAAAGGCTGGCAAAAAAGATTTTTTTCATTGCTTGCAGAAAGAAGGTTAATTTTGATGAAATATTTACAAATATAGCTGGCAAAATCGAGAGATTCTCCGAAGAAAAGAGATTGTTCTGATGAATTTTGCTTTAAAATTAAGAGTTTTTATATGAAATATCACCGAGTTTTAGTCGAAGCCATCGTTTTTGCTTTGCAACAGATTTTCAACGAAAATCGCCAAGCCGATAAGGTAATTGAGCAGGTTTTGAAGTCGAATAAAAAATGGGGGAGTCGAGACAGAGCTTTTATTGCCGAAAACACCTACGAAATTGTGCGTTGGTGGCGTTTACTGAAATTCGTGGCCAATATCAATTGTGTAAGAGTGGAAGAAGAGGCTTTATTCTGGCAGATTTTTGCTGCTTGGCGGGTCATTCAAGGCGATAAATTGCCCGAATGGACGGAATTTAAAACCATAAATACCAAAGAAGTTTTAGCCCGAAACGAAGAAGCAAAAAATACCAGAAAAGTCAGAGAATCAATTCCCGATTGGATAGATGCCATTGGCGAAGAAGAATTGGGCGAAAATTGGGAAGCCGAACTTCATGCCATGAATTTCCAAGCCCCCGTAGTTTTACGAACCAACACCCTGAAAACCAATAAATTAGACCTTAAAAAATCGTTCAGAGAAATTGGTATTGAAACCGAAACTTTGCCGAGTGTACAAGATGCTTTAGTGCTGCCCAAACGAGCGAATGTTTTTTCGACCGAACTTTTTAAAAAAGGCTTGTTTGAAGTGCAAGATGCTGGTAGTCAGTTAATTGCATCGTTTTTGGACGTAAAAGCTGGTATGCGAGTAATTGATGCCTGTGCAGGTGCGGGTGGAAAAACACTTCATTTGGCAACTTTGATGGAAAACAAAGGCCGAGTAATAGCGATGGACGTAGAAGAGTATAAACTGCAAGAACTCCAACGCCGAGCCAAACGCAACGGAATCGGAAACGTAGAAACGAAATTGATTGAAGCTAAAACCATCAAAAGATTAAAAGAAAGTGCCGACCGACTTTTGCTCGATGTACCGTGTTCGGGTTTAGGAGTTTTACGCCGAAACCCTGACGCTAAATGGAAGTTGAAGAAAGATTTCTTGGAAAAAATCAAGCAAACGCAAGCCGAAATCATTACAAACTACTCAAAAATGCTCAAACACGGGGGTAAAATGGTTTACGCCACGTGTAGTATTTTACCTTCGGAAAGCGAAGAACAAGTACAAAAATTCGTCGCTCAAAATGCTGATTATCAACTGCTTGAAGAAAAACGGACCTCGCCAGCCAAAGATGGGTTTGATGGTTTTTACATGGCTTTGATTGAGCGTTTGTAGAACAAGTTGGAAACTTGTTCGAGCGACAAATAAATTTATTCCTATATTTGACCAACAAATTCAACACCGTATAGCATATCTATTCAATAAAACCAAACTATGAAATACATCGCATCTATTGACCAAGGCACAACCAGCACTCGCTGCATAATTTTTGATAAAAAAGGAAACATTGTTTCGGTTGGACAAAAAGAACACGAGCAGATTTACCCAAAACCAGGTTGGGTAGAACATGATTCGGAAGAAATCTGGAAAAATACGCTGGAAGTAATCGCCAAAGCTCGAATCAATAAAAATATCAAGGTAGAAGACATTGCCGCTTGCGGCATAACCAACCAACGAGAAACCGCTGTAGTTTGGAACAAACGCACAGGAAAAGCCTACTACAATGCTATCGTGTGGCAAGATACTCGTGTGGGCGACACCGTAAATGCTCTTACGAAAAGCCACGGTTCACAATTTTTTCAAGACCGTACGGGTTTGCCATTGGCAACGTATTTTAGCGGTTTAAAAATCAAATGGATTCTTGATAACGTTGCTGGCGTACGTGAAGATGCTGAAAAAGGTGATGCCATTTTCGGAAATATGGATACATTTTTGATGTGGAATCTTACGGGTGGCGTTAAAGGTGGCTTACACATTACCGACGTTACGAACGCCAGTCGAACGCAACTCATGAACCTCGAAACTGTTCAGTGGGATGCCGAGTTGGCCGCAATCATGAATATTCCGCTACAAATGTTGCCTAAAATTGAGCCAAGTAGCAAAGTTTATGGCAAAATTATATCCGAAGCCATGAATGGCGTGCCATTAGCAGGAATCTTGGGCGACCAACAAGCCGCACTCGTTGGACAAACTTGTTATCAACCTGGCGAAGCAAAAAATACCTACGGAACAGGCTGTTTCATGTTGATGAATACAGGCACAGAAATCGTTCCATCAAAAGCAGGTTTGCTCACAACGGTTGCCTATCAGTTTGAAAATCAGCCAGTTCATTACGCACTCGAAGGTTCGGTGGCCATTGCAGGAGCTTTGGTACAGTGGTTACGTGATAATATGGGAATAATTCAGAAAAGCACCGATGTGGAGGCTTTGGCCAAAACGGTTGAAGATAACGGCGGAGCATATTTTGTTCCTGCATTTTCGGGACTTTATGCACCTTACTGGAAATCGTCGGCACGTGGCGTAATTGCGGGTCTTACTCGCTACGTAAATAAAGGCCACATTGCTCGTGCGGTTTTGGAGGCCACAGCTTACCAAACCCGTGATGTACTGGAAGCCATGGAAAAAGATTCGGGTATAGAAGTATTATCGCTTAGAGTTGATGGCGGAATGGTTGTCAACGAATTATTAATGCAGTTTCAGTCAGATATGCTTAAAGTACCAGTTATTCGCCCAAAAATGATTGAAACAACCGCACTCGGTGCTGCTTATGCCGCAGGTTTGGCCGTTGGTTTTTGGGCAAATTTAGATGATTTGCTACAAAATTGGGGCAAAGACAAAACATGGAAACCAAAAATGAAAGCTGCCGAACGTAGAAAATTATATTTAGGTTGGAAGAAAGCAATTAAGCGTTCATTTGATTGGGAGAAGTAAGAAAGTACGTTTTTATATTTCAAAAAAGCCGTCTTTTGAAGATGGCTTTTTTGTTTATATTTGGAAAAATTTTAAACACACAAAGCTCTAAATATGAGGAAAATATTTACCATTAGTTTTTTCTTTTTAATTTTTCACAACTTATTTGGACAGAATTGCAATCTGGAATTTGGGGTAAAAATTGACTATACCAATAAAAGATTTATAGACAATTATACGTTATGGTTTTGTTCAGGTATCCCAATAACTTTGATAGCCGATGATATTCCCAATGCTTCATATCAGTGGTTTTTTGATGATGTAGAAATAAAAGGGGCAACGAAAATAAGTTATTCAATAGGTGATGTAGGAGGAAAATATACCGTAAAAGCTGTTTTGGGTTCTTGTAAATACAGTCGGGATGTAATAATCAATTTTTCTGAATCTTTTGCCGCACTTCTTCATATTGGTTCAAAATCAAGTATGTGTGATAAAAATGGATGGGCAAGATTAGTCGCATATCCATATCCCGAAGATAATTTTAAATATCAATGGCAAATGGATAAAATTGATATTGAAGGAGCCGTAAATTACGACTATCGTGCCGAAAAACCAGGAGTTTATACAGTAAGAGTTACACAAGGAAAGTGTAGCACAACGACGAAACCAGTCGAAGTAAAACCCTCTGATTTAAAAACAAATCAAATCATTATCAACAAGGCAGTTTATACAAGAGATACAACACTGACATTTTGTGAAGGGAAATCAGTACAAATGTTGACGGAGTACGAAATGGCTATTTATACAGATTTTAAAGTATTCAAAGATAATAAACTCATTCCTTTTAATAATGGAGGTACAATTAGGGAATCTGGAAAATATAGAATAGAACTAAAAAAAGGCGATTGTCAGCTTGTAACCCCAACTATAGAAATTAACTTCGTAAAATCATTTCCGAAGTTAAGTATTGGCGGTATTTCTCTTGTTAGCGATTGTGGTAAAAAAAACATTTATATCACAAATACATCTGAAGTAGTAGATTTTGCCAATGGAAATGATATTTCTGTTGAATGGCAGAGAGATGGTATAAAGCAAGTAGAACAAACTATATGGCCCCCTTTTGTTATAAATGAGTTAGGAACATATAAAGCCATTGTCAAAAATGGTCAATGTATAGGTGAGTCGTCCCCTTTAGAGGTAAAGGCATTAAATAAAGATGTAATACCACTTCGAATATATAACATAAATAGTAAAAGAGTAGAAGCCTGCGTAGGACAAGCCTTATCTTTATATTTCTTTTCATTTGGAAAAGGCTTATTAGAACTATATAAAGATAATAAGTTAATACACACAACTGATAAAAGCCAATTACCCTTAATAACAGAATCTGGGAAATACTATGCAATTATCAGAGAGGGGAATGTATGTACGCAATATTCGGATACATTGGAGGTAATCCTGAAAGGTAGAAAAACAGCCCCAATAACTCTTAATAATACCTTATGTCAAAATGGTATTTTTAGTTTATCCGCCGAAAAAGGTGAAGGCTTAACTTATGCTTGGAAAAAAAATGGGAAAGCCATTCTAAATGCCAATGAAGCTACATTTACTACAAAAGAAGCGGGTAATTATTCTGTTGTAATCAATCAAGATTATTGTTCGGTTGCTTTGTCTGAAATACCCGTAGGGGCAAAAATTGTAGCAAATTCAACTATTTGCGAAGGGCAAACACTACAACTAAGTACCAGTATGGCTAATTCTTACGAATGGACTGGGCCAAATGGATTTACTTCAACAATTCAAAATCCGAATATTCCTAAAGCGATATTAGCCAACCAAGGGCAGTATTTCTTAAAAACTACTAATGGAAATAATTGCACGTTCAGAGATAGTGTTACTATAAAAGTAAATCCCTCGCCTATATTCTCAATACAAATTCCAGAGATTATTTGTTTAGGAAAATCGTTTACTATTACAACTAAGTCATATTATAATAATTTGGTTTATTATAATATGAGCACCCCTGATAATGTTGGATTTAGTTTTATTAGTAGCAGCTTAACCCGAGACAATATCACCCAAAAAATGGCAGGAATTTATACCATAACAGCAATCGACTACAATAATCAATGTAAAACCACTGCTACTACCAAAGTTAATATTAATACTGAATCAGACTGCCCCTCAATTACAATCGCTGATTTATCAAAAATAAAAATTTGTTATAATAGTGAAGTGGAAATACCTTTTACAATCGCAGGCAAATTTGCCCCAAATACAATATTCACTATTAGTTATATAGATTATGATGGAAAATTACAACCTCTTGGTTCAGGTACAAAAAGTCCTATAAAAGTAAGAATATCAGGCTATTATAGAGTAATTATTACCGCAAATGATAGAAATATAAGTAGTTCACCAAGTGACTATTTGAATATCATTTATGTAAATTACCCCAGTATTAGTTATACAAACCTAAGTGCCTGCACAGGCTATAAAGTAGATTTAAAAGTTGATTATAAATACGATAAAATTCAATGGAAATTAGATGGAAAAGTCATAGACGGTGCAACATCAGCTAACTATTCGGCTACTCAAAATGGGGGATATTCTGTGGATGTTTCACAAAATGGATGTACTTCCAGTACTCATCCAAGTAGTGAAACGAAAGTAGTAATCGGTAAACTTGATAAGCCGTATGTGTATTCACAAAATACGCCTTATGTATGCGAAGGATTCACCGTTGATTTATTAAGTAGTAATTATCCAAAAGATGTTTCTTTTCTATGGAATCTTGATGGGAAACCGATAGATAAAATGAGTGCTTCTACCATAAAAGCAGCAAAAAGGGGCAGCTATACGTTAACAATCAAACAAGGAAATTGCGAAGCAACATCTGACCCAACACAAGTATATGTAGGTGATATTTTGCCTAATAGTGTTATAGGTTATGGAAGTAATGGGAGTGATTATAATCCAACTCAAGTAGATTTGTGCAAAGGGACTCCTTATTATCTCTATTACGCACCTTATTGGGATAGGTATGCTCCCGATTCTTTTAGACGAGAAGTACAGCTGCAATGGCAAAAAGATGGCGTTGATATAGAGAAAGCCGATAGTGTTTCCTACAAAATAGAGAAAGCTGGTAATTATCGCTTAAAAATTTCGCAAGGCTCTTGTGTTGCGTATTCAAAAACTACGCAAATAAAGTTTTCTAATAAAACTAAACTTCGGTTAGTCAATAATTCTGAAACTTCTTATTATGATAGTAATAAAAATATAGTAGCTTGTAGTGGCGATAGTGTTAATTTATATTTTTATGGTAGAGGAGAATTACACTATAATTTTCCAACAACAATATACAGTAATGATAAGATTATAAAAGAACTTCCAAAAGATAATAATACTTTTTACGCTTCTAAACCAGGGAGTTACTGGGTAACTCAAACTTATTCAATAGAAGGTTCACAAGAAACCTGTGTAGCGATTAGTGATACTGTAAATGTAAAAATTGGAGGAAATAAAATAGAAACTTTTAGCGAAAACATTTCAACGTGTTTAGATACTATCAGGCTTTATAGTAACTTTTACGGTTCTGGTAGATTTCGCTGGAAATTCAACGACAATTATCTGCCGCAAGACACACTTTATTCTATAAAGTCGTATCAATCAGGTACTTATCAATGGGAGTATACTACAAAAAATTGCCAATTTATTTCTAAGCCTTTTACCGTAACGTTCGGAAAATTGGAAGCTTCACTCGAAAATCCATATAAAGAAATACCTTGTTATGGAGAGATTTTGGGTCTATCTCCTCAAATAAAAAGCTACATTTATTATAATCATAACAATGAACAGGTAAATCCTCCATCTTTCCAATGGCAAAAAGATGGCATTGATTTTAGTAAAGAACAATACATAGAAAATGTTCAAAAAGGCACGTACTCTGTTACAATCAAACAAGGGAAATGTAGCGTTACAACTAACCCCATTACAATAGATTATAAGAAAATATCTCGTGAAATAACCCCAAAGGATAGTGCAACGTTTTGTCCAAATGGTGGTTTTATAGAATTATCAAGTGAAGCCGCTGCCGCTAACAAATATACATGGGCAAAAGACAAAAAAGCAATTCTAAATCAAACAAATTCGTCTATAAAAGCTTCAGAGGTAGGTGTTTATCAAACACAAATAGAGTCAGGAGATTGTGTGACTTTGAGTTACCCTGTAAAAGTGTATCAAAAATTAGTCCTTCCAACAGCCAACATTAGTGGAGGAGGTAAAGAAATAAATGCTGGAGATTCTACACGCATCAAAATTGATTTGACATCCTCTGCTCCTTGGACAATAAAACTGACCAATAGCCAAACTTTTACGGCAGAAAAAACACCTTTCGAGTTTAATGTAAAACCAACGCAGACAACAGTGTATGAATTAGCTTCGGTAAAAAATGGCTGTGGAGATGGAACTGTCAATGGCAAAGCCGAAGTAAAAATAATTATTTTGGGAACTGAAGAAATCGAAGGAGCAAAAATAAACCTATTTCCAGTTCCAACTCAAAGCACTTGTCAATTAACCATAGAAATGGCATTGCCCGAAAAACTTGATTGGCAACTATTCAGTAGCGATGGGAAATTACTTTCTAAAGCAGAAAAACCTAAAATTGCTCCATTCTTTAGTCAAAATATTGATTTAGAATCACTACCAAGTGGAACATATCTTTTGAAAATAATTGTTGGAAATAAAATAGCCACTCGAAAGATTATTAAACAAAATTAGAGATAGTCTTCAAGGTTTTATACTAACTTTGAAACATGATTTGTTCATTTTATTTGAACACATTCACTCAATCACTCATTGAAAATGACAAAAGTAGATTTTTTAGTTATAGGTTCGGGCATTGCGGGTTTGAGTTTCGCATTGAAAGCCTCGGCAAAAGGTAAAGTATTGGTTCTAACCAAAGTAAACGCCGACGAAACTAACACCAAATATGCACAAGGTGGTATTGCAGCTGTTTTTGATGCAAATGTAGATTCTTTTGAGAAACACATCAGCGATACGCTCATCGCAGGCGATGGTCTTTGCGACCGAAAAATCGTAGAGATTGTGGTAAAAGAAGGCCCAGACCGTATTCAAGAATTAATTGAATACGGCACAAACTTCGATAAACACGATGGCGAATATGACCTCACTCGTGAGGGCGGACACTCGGAAAAGCGAATTTTGCACTACAAAGATATTACAGGCAAAGAAATCGAACGGGCATTGCTCGAAGAGGTTAGCAAAAACCCAAATATCGAAATCCTGACGCATTACTATGCCGTTGAGCTAATCACGCAGCACCATTTGGGCATCGAAGTAAACCGTGAAACAAATGATGTAACTTGTTATGGCGTTTATGCTTTGAATTTACAATCGGGCGAAGTCGAAACAATTTTATCGAAGATGACTGTCATGGCAACGGGTGGTGCGGGGCATATTTATTCGGCAACAACCAATCCTGTTATTGCTACGGGAGATGGCATCGCAATGGTTTACCGTGCCAAAGGTCGTGTGCGAGATATGGAAATGATACAGTTTCACCCAACGTCACTCTACAACCCTGGTGAATACCCAAGCTTCTTGATTACCGAAGCCGTTCGTGGCGAAGGTGGTGTTTTGAAAAACAAAAAAGGTGAGGAATTTATGCACGGCTATGACCCACGTGGCTCGCTTGCTCCACGTGATATTGTGGCTCGTTCGATAGATGCCGAAATGAAAAAGACTGGCGAAGACCATGTATATTTGGATATTTCATTCAAACCAAAAGAGCTGATACTTCAACACTTTCCAACAATTTATGAGAAATGTTTGAGTATCGGACTTGATATTACGAAAGACCAGATTCCAGTTGTTCCTGCCGCTCATTATTTGTGCGGCGGAATTTTGGTCGATGAAATGGGGCGTTCAACAATCAATCGTTTGTTTGCTTGTGGCGAATGTTCATCAACGGGTTTGCACGGAGCTAATCGTCTGGCTTCTAACTCTTTGCTCGAAGCAGCCGTTTTTGGTCATCGAATTGCCCAAGAAGCCCTCGAAGATTTCGATAAATTGACTTTCCAAGAAAACGTACCCGACTGGAACGAGTTTGGCACAGAACAATCGAACGAAGAAATTTTGGTGACGCACAACCTTCGAGAATTACAACGAATGATGGCCGATTACGTCGGAATTGTTCGCTCAGATTTTCGTTTGGAGCGTGCCATGCGACGCCTAAAACTTATCAAAGACGAAACCGAAGAGTTTTATAAGAAAACTAAACTTTCGATGAAACTCTGCGAATTGCGTAATTTAGTACAATGTGCCGAACTCGTCATCAAATGTGCCATGAAACGCAAAGAAAGTCGTGGGCTTCACTATACAACCGATTACCCCTATAAGTTGGGTGGAAAGCCCGAAAACTCGGTATTATAAAGAAAATTGCAAATAATAAATATTTTATCTAATTTTGCACCTCGATACTGAAAAGTATCAAGTTGCTTTGTCGAAGCGAATGGTTCTTTCGGCAGAGTTTTTTTTACACTCTAAAAAAAATCGAACCAATGTCACAAAAAATCAGAATCAAATTGAAGTCATTTGACCACAATTTAGTGGACAAATCGGCTGAAAGAATTGTGAAGGCTGTAAAATCTACAGGTGCAGTTGTTAGTGGTCCAATTCCGTTGCCAACTCGTAAAGAAATCTTCACAGTTTTGAAATCACCTCACGTTAACAAAAAAGCACGTGAACAATTCCAATTGTGTACTTACAAGCGTCTGATTGACATCTA